>NZ_JBEZNF010000039.1:0-59939 GCF_040653095.1 Streptomyces sp. NPDC048057 | reverse complement strand
CAGGGGGGACCCTGTGGGAGAGTAGGACGCCGCCGAACAATATTTGAGGAGAGGGCCCCACACTTCGGTGTGGGGCCCTTTTCGCATTTCCGGAGTTGGCGACGTACACAAAGCCACTAGCCGGACCGGTGCCACGGCCACCCAGTCGCCCCGGACCTGACGGTCCTTCGAGTGCGCTTCTTCGAGTGGAGCGGGCTCAGGTGGTTCGGAGCACGGTCCAACTCGGGGTATGATTTACCTCGTTGCCGCAGTGCAGCAGGCCCCAATAGCTCAGTCGGTAGAGCGTCTCCATGGTAAGGAGAAGGTCTACGGTTCGATTCCGTATTGGGGCTCAGGACGACGAAGGCCCCCGCCGATGGCGGGGGCCTTCGTCATGTCCGGGGTCAGCCCCGTCGGGGCTCCGGGATGCGCATCGCCAGGATCGCCATGTCGTCCGAGGCCGGCTCCGCCGCGAAGCGCTCCACCGCGCGGAGCACGCGGGAGGCCACGGCGCCCGCGGTCAGCCCCGTACACGTGGTGAGGACTTCGGCGAGGCCGTCGTCGCCCAGCATGCGGGAGCCCTCGCGGCGCTCGGTGACGCCGTCCGTGACGCAGAGCAGGACGTCGCCGGGGTCGAGGGTCACCATCTGCTCGAACAGCTCCAGGTCCTCCATGACGCCGAGCAGCGGCTGCGGTTCCGCGGCGGACTCGACCGTGCCGTCCTGGCGCAGGCGCAAGGGGAGCGGGTGGCCCGCGCAGACGACCTTGAGGTGGGCACTGCCGTCCTCCTGCGGCCACAGCTCGCCGTAGAGCAACGTCAGGAAGCGGCTGCGGGCGCCCTCGTCGAGGATGGCCGCGTTCAGCCGCTCCAGGACCGCGGGGCCGCCGAATCCCTCGCGGGCCAGCAGACGCAGGGCGTGGCGGGCGAGGCCGGTGACCGCGGCGGCCTCCGGGCCCGTACCGCAGACGTCGCCGATGGCGAAGCCGTACGCGCCGTCGCGGATGGGGAACACGTCGTAGAAGTCGCCGCCGACCTCGTTGCCCTCGCCGGCCGCTCGGTAGATCACCTCGACCTCGACGCCCGGGATCTGCGGGGACTCCGGCGGCAGGAGGCTGCGCTGCAACGACTGGCTGATGGCGACCCGCTCCGAGTACAGCCGGGCGTTGTCCAGGGCCAGGGCGGCTCTGCGGGACAGGTCCTCGGCCAGCTCCAGGATCTCCTGGCGGAAGTGGTCGTCGGAGGGCTTGCCGAGGGTCAGCATGCCGATGACGCGGTTGCGGGCGACCAGGGGAAGCACGACCGTCTCACCGCCGACCGCGGCTGCGGTGGCCAGTGTGGTCGCGATGCCGGAGGAGACCGGGGACGAGGAGCCGAGGCCCAGTTCGCGCTTGGACGTCTGGAGGGCGGCCTCCTGGGCGGCCTTGGCAGGCGCGTGCCAGACGCGGGCGCCCGGCGTGGGGACCGGGTCCGGCGGGGCGATCTTGGACAGCAGGTCCTTCAGACCGTCGATGCGGTCCTCGTCCTCGTGCAGCACATAGCTGAGGTACGGGTCGGACGCCTGGTCGGCGATGGTGTAGACCGCGCACCAGGTGGCGAGCGTGGGGACCGTCATCTGTGCCATCAGCGCGAGGGTCTGGTCCCGGTCCAGGGTGCCGGCGAGCAGGTCGGACGCCTCGACCAGGAAGGACAGCGAGCCGCGGCGCAGGCGCTCCAGCTCGCCGAGGCGGGCGGACTCGACGGCGAGCGCGATGCGGTCGGCGGCGAACTGGAGGCGCAGGGCCTCCTCGTTCGTGTACCGGCCGGCCGATTCCGCCGCTACGCCCAGGGAGCCGGTGAGACGGCCCTCGACCTTGAGCGGGACGGTGACGACCGAACGCATCCCGGTGGTGTTCAGGAGCGGTACGGCTCCGGGCACGGAGGTGAGGTCGTCGTGGACGGCGGGCATGCGGGCGGAGCCGTACCGTCCGGTGCCGGCTTCGACGGGAACGCGGGCGAAGCGCTGGCGGGCCGAGGGGAGCCCGGTGGTCGCGCGCACCTCCAGCTCGGTCTCGTCGTCCGTGGCCAGCAGCAGGAAGGCCGCGTCGCCGTCGAGCATGTCGCGGGCGCGCTCCACCGTGCGCTGGAGGAGGCCGTCGAGGTCGTCGGGGGCGGGGGAGCCGATGAAGACCTCGAAGGGGTCCGTGCTGTGGGATTCGGCGCCCGTGTCGGCGCCGGCGCCGCGGTGCGGGGTCTGGAGGACGGCGCGCTCCTCGTCCCGCACCAGCAGGCAGACCGTCGACGGTTCGCCGTTGGTGTCGCGTACGCGCAGGTGGGAGGCGTACACGGGGACGACGCGGCCGTCGGTGTCCCGGATGCCGTAGCTGCCTTCCCAGCGGGAGAGCTGGAGGGCCTCGGCGATGCCGGTGCCGATGCCCGGGGTGTGCGGCCAGGCGGCGAAGTCGGTGAGCGGCTTGCCGATGACCTGGTCCGCGGGGTAGCCGAAGAGGTGCTCGGCGTCCTCGTTCCAGCTGGCAATGGTGCCGTTGCGGTCGATCTGGACGACGGCGACGCGGACGCGTTCGTCCGCGACGGGCAGCATGGGGGTGGGCAGGACCGGGCCGGCGGAACGGGTGCCGACCGGCCGTTCGGGCAGGTCGAGCTGGAACCAGACCTGTTTGAAAGTGGGAGCGTACTCGACGCCCCAGCGGGAGGCGAGGGCGGAGCACAGCAGCAGCCCGCGGCCGTTCTCGCTGTCGAGCGGGGCGAGGACGTGGCTGCCCTGGATGGGGATCTCGCGCTCCGGGTAGCGGTCGCCGACCTCGATGCGGACGCTGTCGTCCGTGCGCAGGCACAGGACGTCCGCGGCGGTGCCGGCGTGGATGACCGCGTTGGTGACGAGTTCGCTGGTCAGGACTACGGCGTCGTCGACGATGTCGGAGTGGCCCCAGCCCTGGAGGGTGTCGCGGACGAAGGCGCGGGCGGTCGCCACGGACCGCCCGACGGGGTCGAAGGTGGCGGCGGCCCGAGCGGTGATCACTGAACTCCTCGTACGCGTCTCGACGCCCGGCTCTGCCATGATCGGCCTGCCCCTCCCGGTGCCCGGTCCCTGTCTTCGTGCCCTAGTCGCCCAGGCCGGGCGGACCGGGGCGGTTGGACAGCCGGATGCCAGGTTACTTACCTTCGCAGTCCGAGCGGATGCCGGTCGCCGCTGTTTCCGCCCTCAGGGGGCGGGGACGTTATGCGAAGCTGCCGAACTGTTATGGCCTGGTTCGGTACGGGTGAAACACTGGGCACGCATCCGACGCGGGCTCGGGCACTCTGACAAGGACCCGAGCAGTACGGTCAACCCCTGCGGGAGGGACACGGTGGAGTCTGGCGTGGCGGCGCGCGGGAGGAACACGCGCGCGAAAGGCGGACGGTCCCGAAGTAATGGGACGGTCGAGGTGGACGCGGTGGCCCTCAACCGGCTGCTGACCGCCTTGACGTCCATGCGTGACGGAAACTTCCGCAAGCGTCTGACCGTGTCGGGCGACGACGTGATGGCCGAGATCGCGGCCGTCTACAACGAGGTCGCCGACCGCAATCTCCACCTCACGGGTGAGCTGGCCCGGGTCCGCAGGGTCGTCGGACGGGAGGGCAAGCTGACCGAGCGCTTGGACACGGGAGCCTGCGAAGGGTCCTGGGCGGCGGCGATCGACGCCTCGAACGCCCTGGTGGACGATCTGGCGCGGCCGGTGTCCGAGGTGGGCCGGGTGCTGTCGGCGGTCGCCGACGGCGATCTGGTGCAGCGCATGGAGCTGCGCTCGGAGGGCGCGGACGGGGTCGTACGACCACTGCGCGGCGAGTTCCTGAAGGTCGCGCGCACGGTCAACAGCCTGGTCGACCAGTTGTCGGCGTTCACGGACGAGGTGACGCGGGTCGCCCTGGAGGTCGGCACCGAGGGCAAGCTCGGCGGGCAGGCGCAGGCGCGCGGCATGTCCGGGTCGTGGAAGGACCTCACCGACTCCGTCAACACCATGGCGCAGCGGCTCACCGCGCAGGTGCGGGACATCGCGCTGGTGACCACGGCCGTGGCCAAGGGCGATCTGTCGCAGAAGGTCACGGTGCACGTCGCCGGCGAGATGCTGGAGCTGAAGAACACCGTCAACACGATGGTGGACCAGCTCCAGTCCCTGGGGTCCGAGGTGACCCGGGTGGCGCGCGAGGTGGGCACCGAGGGCGAGCTGGGCGGGCAGGCCGAGGTGCCCGGCGTCGCGGGCGTGTGGAAGGACCTCACCGACTCGGTCAACATGATGGCCGGCAATCTGACCTCGCAGGTGCGGGCGATCGCCGAGGTGACCACGGCGGTCGCGAACGGCGACCTGACGCAGAAGGTCACGGTGAACGCGCGGGGCGAGGTGGCGCAGCTCGCCGAGACCGTGAACCAGATGACGGAGACGCTGCGGACGTTCGCGGACGAGGTCACCCGGGTGGCCAGCGAAGTCGGCGGCGAGGGACTGCTCGGCGGTCAGGCGCAGGTGCCGGGGGCCGCGGGGACGTGGAAGGACCTCACCGATTCGGTGAACACCGTCTTCCGCAACCTGACCACTCAGGTGCGGGACATCGCGGCGGTCACCACGGCGGTCGCGAACGGTGACCTCTCGCAGAAGGTCACGGTGGACGTGGCCGGGGAGATGTTGGAGCTGAAGAACACCGTCAACACGATGGTGGACCAGCTCCAGTCCTTCGGCTCCGAGGTGACCCGGGTGGCCCGGGAGGTCGGCATCGAGGGCCGGCTGGGCGGCCAGGCGCGGGTGCCGGGGGCCGCGGGGACGTGGAAGGACCTCACGGACTCGGTGAACACCGCGTTCCGCAACCTCACCGGTCAGGTGCGGGACATCGCCCAGGTGACGACGGCGGTGGCGAACGGCGATCTGTCGCAGAAGGTCACGGTGGACGTGGCCGGGGAGATGTTGGAGCTGAAGAACACCGTCAACACGATGGTGGCGCAGCTCTCCTCGTTCGCCGAGCAGGTCACGCGGATGGCGCGGGACGTGGGCACCGAGGGCCGCCTCGGCGGTCAGGCGCGGGTCGACGGCGTCAGCGGTACGTGGCGGGAGCTGACGGACTCCGTCAACTTCATGGCGGGGAACCTGACCTGGCAGGTGCGGCAGATCGCCCAGGTGACGACGGCGGTGGCGCGCGGTGACCTGTCGCAGAAGATCGACGTGGACGCGCGCGGCGAGATCCTGGAGTTGAAGAACACCATCAACACGATGGTGGACCAGCTGTCGGCGTTCGCGGACCAGGTCACCCGGGTGGCCCGCGAGGTCGGCACCGAGGGCCGCCTCGGCGGTCAGGCGCAGGTGCCGGGCGTCGCCGGCGTCTGGCGCGATCTGACGGACTCGGTGAACGGCATGGCCGGCAACCTCACCGGTCAGGTGCGCAACATCGCCCAGGTCGCCACGGCGGTGGCGCGCGGTGACCTGTCGCAGAAGATCGAGGTCGACGCGCGCGGCGAGATCCTGGAGTTGAAGAACACCATCAACACGATGGTGGACCAGCTGTCGAACTTCGCGGAGCAGGTCACCCGGGTGGCCCGGGAGGTCGGCACCGAGGGCATGCTCGGCGGACAGGCCGAGGTGCAGGGGGTCTCCGGCACCTGGAAGGACCTCACCCAGTCCGTCAACTCGATGGCGAACAACCTGACCTCGCAGGTGCGCAGCATCGCCGAGGTCACCACGGCGGTCGCCAAGGGCGACCTGTCGAAGAAGATCACCGTGGACGCCAAGGGCGAGATCCTCGAACTGGTGACGACGGTGAACACGATGGTCGACCAGCTCTCCGACTTCGCCGACGAGGTGACCCGGGTGGCCCGCGAGGTGGGCACGGAGGGCGTGTTGGGCGGCCAGGCCCGGGTGCGCGGCGTCACCGGCATCTGGAAGGACCTCAGCGACAACGTCAACCTGATGGCGAACAACCTGACGAACCAGGTGCGGAACATCGCCCGGGTCTCGGCGGCCGTCGCCAACGGCGACCTGACGAAGAAGGTGACGGTCGAGGCGCGCGGCGAGTTCGCCGAGCTGGCGGAGACCGTCAACACCATGGTGACGACCCTGTCGTCGTTCGCGGACGAGGTCACCCGGGTGGCCCGCGAGGTGGGCACCGAGGGCGAGTTGGGCGGCCAGGCGCAGGTGCCGGGCGTGTCGGGCACCTGGAAGGACCTGACCGAGTCGGTGAACTCGATGGCGTCCAACCTGACCTGGCAGGTGCGCCAGATCGCCACCGTCACCACCGCCATCGCCAAGGGCGATCTGACGCGGAAGATCGACATCGAGGCGCGGGGCGAGATCCTGGAGCTGAAGACGACGATCAACACGATGGTCGACCAGCTGTCGTCGTTCGCCGGCGAGGTGACGCGGGTGGCCCGCGAGGTGGGCACGGACGGACAGCTCGGCGGTCAGGCGCGGGTGCGGGACGTGGACGGCACCTGGCGGGACCTGACGGAGTCGGTGAACGAGATGGCCGGCAACCTGACCCGTCAGGTGCGGGCGATCGCCGCCGTGGCCACCGCGGTGACACGTGGCGACCTGAACCTCAAGGTCGACGTGGACGCGGCCGGTGAGATCCAGGTCCTCCAGGACAACATCAACACGATGATCGCCAAGCTCCGCGACACCACCCTCGCCAACGAGGAGCAGGACTGGCTGAAGGGCAACCTGGCCCGGATCTCCGGACTGATGCAGGGCCGTCGCGACCTCGACGACGTGGCGTCGCTGATCATGAGCGAGCTGACGCCGGTCGTCTCGGCGCAGCACGGCGCGTTCTTCCTGGCCATGCCCGCGGGCGGCATCTCGGACGTGCCGGGCGAGGAGGAGACGTCGTACGAACTCCAGATGCGCGGGAGCTACGGCTACTCGGCGGGGCTGATGCCGACGTCGTTCAGGCCGGGAGAGACGCTGATCGGGACGGCCGCCGAGGAGAAGCGGACGATCCAGGTCAGCGTGCCGCCGGGGTACTTGAAGATCTCCTCCGGGCTCGGCGAGGCGTCCCCGGCGTACGTGATCGTGCTGCCGGTGCTCTTCGAGGGCAAGGTGCTGGGCGTGATCGAGCTGGCGTCGTTCCAGCCGTTCACCCAGATCCAGCGGGACTTCCTCAACCAGCTCGCCGAGATGATCGCCACCAGTGTCAACACGATCAGCGTGAACACCAAGACCGAGGTCCTGCTGATGCAGTCGCAGGAGCTGACGGAGCAGCTGCGGGAGCGTTCGGCGGAGCTGGAGAACCGGCAGCGGGCGCTGGAGGAGTCCAACGCCGAGCTGGAGGACAAGGCGGAGCTGCTGGCCCAGCAGAACCGCGACATCGAGGTGAAGAACACCGAGATCGAAGAGGCCCGGCAGGTGCTGGAGGAGCGCGCCGAACAGCTCGCGGTCTCGATGCGCTACAAGAGCGAGTTCCTGGCGAACATGTCGCACGAGCTGCGCACCCCGCTGAACTCGCTGCTGATCCTGGCGAAGCTGCTCGCGGACAACGCGGAGGGCAACCTCTCGCCGAAGCAGGTGGAGTTCGCCGAGACGATCCACGGCGCCGGGTCCGACCTGTTGCAGCTGATCAACGACATCCTCGACCTGTCGAAGGTCGAGGCCGGCAAGATGGACGTCTCGCCGACCCGGATCGCCCTGGTGCAGCTGGTGGACTACGTGGAGGCCACGTTCCGGCCGCTCACCGCGGAGAAGGGCCTGGACTTCTCCGTACGGGTCTCCCCGGAGCTGCCGGCGACGCTGCACACCGACGAGCAGCGGCTGTTGCAGGTGCTGCGCAATCTGTTGTCGAACGCGGTGAAGTTCACCGACTCGGGCGCGGTGGAGCTGGTGATCCGGCCGGCCGGCGCGGACGTGCCGCAGTCGATCCGGGAGCAGTTGCTGGAGGGCGGATCGCTCCAGGACGCGGACTCCGAGCTGATCGCGTTCTCCGTCACCGACACCGGGATCGGGATCGCGGCCGGCAAGATGCGGGTCATCTTCGAGGCGTTCAAGCAGGCCGACGGGACGACGAGCCGCAAGTACGGCGGGACGGGCCTGGGGCTGTCCATCAGCCGGGAGATCGCACGGCTGCTCGGCGGCGAGATCCACGCGGCGAGCGAGCCGGGCCGCGGTTCGACGTTCACGCTGTACCTGCCGCTGCACCCCGTCGAGCAGTCGACGCAGGGACAGGGCGGGCACGGCGGCGAGGGCACGGAGGCCCATGCTCCGCTGGAGCGGCCGGAGCGGATCGTGTCGGGTGACACCGGGCCGGGCGCGCTGTTCCGCCGGCGGCGCAAGGCGCTGAGCGGGCTGCCGGAGAAGCCGGCGCTGCCGAGCACGGCCACGGGCGGCGGCGTCGCCTCCAACGGCGCCGCGCCGGTGCCGCACCTCGGTTCCGCGGCGGGCCGGGGGCCGCAGGCACCCGAGCCCCAGGAGCCGTCGGAGCCGCGCCGCACGTTCGTCTTCGACAACGAGAAGGTACTGATCGTCGACGACGACATCCGCAACGTCTTCGCGCTCACGAGCGTGTTGGAGCAGCACGGGCTGTCGGTGCTGTACGCGGAGAACGGCCGGGAGGGCATCGAGGTCCTGGAGCAGCACGACGACGTGACGGTCGTGCTGATGGACATCATGATGCCGGAGATGGACGGTTACGCGACGACGACGGCGATCCGCAGGATGCCGCAGTTCGCCGGGCTGCCGATCATCGCGCTCACCGCGAAGGCGATGAAGGGCGACCGGGAGAAGGCCATCGAGTCGGGCGCGTCGGACTATGTGACCAAGCCGGTGGACCCGGACCACCTGCTGTCGGTGATGGAGCAGTGGATGCACGAAAAGTGACCGCGAGTGACCGTGGCGTGATCGCGCAATGAGGAAACCACTGCCGGTCCATGCCGTTTCCGTGTCGGTTACTGACTGAGTCTGCCTGAAGGTGTGTGCGACGGTGGTTTTCGGGGAACGTTTTCGTCTCCGCGTCCGTTTCAGCTCCGGGCACTGTGACATCGCGGTGACAGGGTGTGGCGACAGGCGGGGTGCGGCTACCATGACCGGCACAAGGGCGGGCGGCGCAAGGGAGCCGTCCCCCGGGGCGGCGCCCGGTGTGTTTCCCGTGCTCATGGAGTCGGGGAGACCCCAATCCGGGGCGAGGAGGACGGGGCATGGTGCAGAAGGCCAAGATCCTCCTGGTCGATGACCGGCCGGAGAATCTGCTGGCGTTGGAGGCCATTCTCTCCGCGCTCGATCAGACGCTGGTGCGGGCATCGTCCGGGGAGGAAGCGCTCAAGGCGCTGCTGACGGACGACTTCGCGGTCATCCTGCTGGACGTCCAGATGCCCGGCATGGACGGGTTCGAGACGGCCGCGCACATCAAGCGCAGGGAGCGGACCCGCGACATCCCGATCATCTTCCTCACCGCGATCAACCACGGCCCGCACCACACCTTCCGCGGGTACGCGGCCGGCGCGGTCGACTACATCTCCAAGCCGTTCGACCCGTGGGTGCTGCGCGCGAAGGTCTCCGTCTTCGTCGAGCTGTACATGAAGAACTGCCAACTGCGTGAGCAGGCAGCGCTGCTGCGCCTCCAGCTCGAAGGCGGTGGTCAGGGCGTGACGGGCGCTCTCGGCCGGGAGCCGGTGGCGCTCCTCGCCGAGCTCTCCGCGCGGCTCGCGGCCGTCGAGGAGCAGGCCGAGGCCCTGTCCAAGCAGCTCGACGACGAGTCCGCCGACGCGGCGGCCGTGGCGACCGCGGCCCATCTCGAACGCAAACTGACCGGGCTGCGCAGGGCACTGGACGCGCTGGAGCCGGGCACCGGCGGCGCCTCCGCCCCACCGCTGTAGCCGACGCCCCCGCGGGACCGCCGCGAGGGCCGTCGAGCGTGTTCCGGACCGGCCCGGCTGAGCGGGCGTCACCTTTGCGCCGCGTCAAGGCGACACGTTGGGGTGAAGCGGTGGGCACGCGTGTCCACCGCCCTTCACACCGGTAACCTCACCCCCATGGCCTCACGTACGTCCGGCAAGGGTTCCCAGGGCACGTCGGGCACCGAAAAGCCGCGCCCCGGCCGTACGAACGGTGCCCCCGCCGCCAAGAAGGCGGCGCCCGCGAAGAAGTCCGCCGCCAAGAAACCCGCGGCGAAGAAGACGGCGAGGCCTGCCCAGGCGTCGCCCGCGAAGAAGGCACCGGCCAAGAAGCCCGCGGCGAAGAAGCCCGCGCCCAAGCCGGCACCGTCACCGACCGGCGGTCTGTACCGGGTGGTGCGCGCGGTCGGCGTCGGCGTCGCCCACGGTGTCGGAGCGATGTTCCGCGGCATAGGGCGCGGCGCGAAGGGCCTCGACCCCGCACACCGCAAGGACGGCCTCGCGCTGCTGCTGCTGGGCCTGGCCCTGGTGGTCGCGGCGGGCACCTGGTCGAATCTGCGCGGTCCCGTCGGCGACCTCGTCGAAATGCTGGTCACCGGCGCCTTCGGCCGGCTCGACCTGCTGGTGCCGATACTGCTCGGCGCGATCTCGGTGCGCCTGTTCCTGTATCCGCAGCGCCCGGAGGCCAACGGCCGGATCGTCATCGGGCTGTCCGCGCTCGTGATCGGCATCCTCGGCCAGGTCCACATCGCCTGCGGCTCACCGGGCCGCGGCGACGGCAACGAGGCCATGCAGGACGCCGGCGGCCTCATCGGCTGGGGCGCCTCCAAGCCGCTGGTCTTCATGATGGGCGAGGTGCTGGCCGTTCCGCTGCTGGTGCTGCTCACGGTCTTCGGACTGCTCGTCGTGACGGCGACGCCGGTGAACGCGATTCCGCAACGCCTGCGGCTGCTCGGCGTCAAGCTGGGTCTGGTCCAGCCCCTGCACGAGCAGGGCGAAGCCGACGGGTCGTACGGGAGCGACGACGACCGGCGCTACGACGAGCAGTGGCGCGAGGCCGTGCCCGCCGGACCGAGCCGCCGCCGGGGCCGTCCCGTCAGCGACGCCGTTGCCCCCTTCGACGCCGACGCCGATGCCGAGTCCCAGGAGCTGGCGCAGCGGCGCCGGCCGCGCCGGGGCTCCGTACAGCCGGCGATGCACCGGCCGATGGACGCCGTGGACGTGGCCGCCGCTGCCGCCGCCGCGCTCGACGGTGCCGTCTACAACGGCCTTCCGCCGTCCCCGCTGGTCGCCGATCTGACGAAGGACGTCACCGCGGACATCCGCCGTGCGTCCTCCCCCGTACCGCCCGCGCGTGAACCGCGGCCGACCGGCGAGCCGAAGGCGGCGGAGCCCACCGAGGAGTCCTCGTCCGTACCCGATCTGACCAAGCCCGCGCCCGCCGAGGACCGGCCGCTGCCGCCGCGGGCGGAGCAGCTCCAACTCGCCGGTGACATCACGTACGCGCTGCCCTCGCTCGACCTGCTGGAGCGCGGCGGCCCCGGCAAGACGCGCAGCGCCGCCAACGACGCCATCGTCGCCTCACTGACGAACGTCTTCACCGAGTTCAAGGTCGACGCCGCCGTCACCGGCTTCACCCGCGGTCCGACGGTCACCCGCTACGAGGTCGAACTCGGGCCCGCGGTGAAGGTCGAGCGGATCACCGCGCTCACCAAGAACATCGCGTACGCCGTGGCCAGTCCGGACGTGCGGATCATCTCGCCCATCCCCGGCAAGTCCGCCGTCGGCATCGAGATCCCGAACACCGACCGGGAGATGGTGAACGTCGGGGACGTGCTGCGGCTCGCCGACGCGGCCGAGGACGACCACCCGATGCTGGTGGCGCTCGGCAAGGACGTCGAGGGCGGCTACGTGATGGCCAACCTCGCCAAGATGCCGCACGTGCTCGTCGCCGGCGCGACCGGCTCCGGCAAGTCCTCCTGCATCAACTGCCTGATCACCTCGGTGATGATAAGGGCGACCCCGGAGGACGTCCGGATGGTGCTGATCGACCCCAAGCGGGTCGAGCTCACCGCGTACGAGGGCATCCCGCACCTGATCACCCCGATCATCACCAACCCCAAGCGGGCGGCCGAGGCCCTCCAGTGGGTCGTCCGCGAGATGGACCTGCGCTACGACGACCTCGCGGCCTTCGGCTTCCGTCACATCGACGACTTCAACCAGGCCATTCGCGCCGGCAAGGTCACCCTGCCCGAGGGCAGCGAGCGCGACCTCCAGCCGTATCCGTACCTGCTGGTCATCGTGGACGAGCTGGCGGACCTGATGATGGTCGCGCCGCGCGACGTCGAGGACGCCATCGTGCGCATCACCCAGCTCGCGCGCGCGGCCGGCATCCACCTCGTCCTCGCCACCCAGCGGCCGTCCGTCGACGTCGTCACCGGTCTGATCAAGGCCAACGTGCCGTCCCGGCTCGCCTTCGCGACGTCCTCGCTCGCCGACAGCCGGGTCATCCTCGACCAGCCCGGTGCGGAGAAGCTGATCGGCAAGGGCGACGGGCTCTTCCTGCCGATGGGCGCCAACAAGCCCACCCGCATGCAGGGCGCGTTCGTGACGGAGGACGAGGTCGCCGCCGTCGTACGCCACTGCAAGGACCAGATGACGCCCGTCTTCCGCGAGGACGTCACCGTCGGCTCCAAGCAGAAGAAGGAGATCGACGAGGACATCGGCGACGACCTGGACCTGCTGTGCCAGGCGGCGGAGCTGGTGGTGTCCACGCAGTTCGGGTCCACGTCCATGCTCCAGCGCAAGCTGCGCGTGGGCTTCGCGAAGGCGGGGCGGCTGATGGACCTGATGGAGTCGCGGAACGTCGTCGGGCCGAGCGAGGGCTCCAAGGCGCGGGACGTGCTGGTGAAGCCGGACGAACTGGACGGGGTGCTGGCCGTGATCCGCGGCGAGTCCGCCTGAGGAAGGGACGCGCACCGGCCGGCGCGGACACCGTTGCGACACGCCGGAGGCCGGTGCACGGACCGGATGACGCGCCGTCCTCCACGGTCGTCGCCACCCCGTTCGACGGTCGAGCAACCGTTTCCCTTGTCGTTACGTCAAGTTGGGAAGAGGGGCAGGATAGACCGGTCCCGACGCCCGGGGTGCACCGGCCATTCCGATGGCGTACAAAGTCCCGCCGCCCGGTTGCCCCACCCTTTCGTACCACCCTTAGACTGAACCTCCAGCAGGTGGTTACACGCTCGAAAGGCGCCCCCGTGTCCATCGGCAACTCCCCCGAAGACGACCGGCCTTCCGCCCGGGACGACCAGCCGCCCATCGGTCACGTCCTCCAACAGGCCCGCATCGCGGCCGGTCTGACCGTCGACGAGGTCAGCGCCACCACCCGCGTCCGGGTCCCCATCCTCCAGGCCATCGAGCACGAGGACTTCTCCCGCAGCGGCGGCGACGTCTACGCCCGCGGACACATCCGCATGATCGCCCGCGCCGTGGGCCTCGACCCCGATCCGCTCGTCGAGCAGTACGACTCCGAGCACGGCGGGCGGCCCGCGCCGACCCCCGCCGCCCCGCTGTTCGAAGCCGAACGCATCCGCCCCGAGCCGCGCCGGCCCAACTGGACCGCGGCCATGGTCGCCGCGATCGTCGTCGTCGTCGGCTTCGTCGGCTTCACCCTCTTCTCCGGTGGTGACGAGGGCGGCGACAAGGGCCCCGTCGCCAAGGGGCCGGAGGCCGAGCGGTCGGCGTCCAGCAGCGCGGGACCGTCCAAGGGGCGGACGGGCGCCCCGGCGCCGGTGCCCTCGGACTCCGCGATCGCGGGGGCGCCCGCGGACAAGGTCACCGTCAAGCTGACCGTGCTGAAGGACCGGAGCTGGATCTCCGCCAAGTCGGCCACCGGCAAGCAGATCTTCGACGGGACGCTGAACAAGGGCCAGACCAAGACCTTCCAGGACGACCGGCGCGTCGACCTCATCCTCGGCAACGCCGGCGCGATCGAGCTGTTCGTCAACGGGAAGAAGATCGAGGACGACTTCCGGCCCGGCCAGGTCGAACGCGTGTCGTACACGAAGGGTGACCCCGAGGCCGGCTGACCGGACGCCCGGCGGTCCCCGGACGCCGACGAAGACCCCGTAACGGTGCGTACGCCCTGGTTGGACGGGCTGGGGGAGAGGGCGCGGCTCGGGACGAAGTAGTCTTGAGCCCATGCCCGAACGCCGTACCGTCGCCCTTGTCACTCTTGGCTGCGCCCGTAACGAGGTGGACTCGGAGGAGCTAGCGGGCCGTCTGGCAGCGGACGGCTGGGAGCTGGTCGAGGACGCCGCCGACGCGGACGTCGCCGTCGTCAACACCTGTGGCTTCGTCGAGGCCGCGAAGAAGGACTCCGTCGACGCCCTGCTGGAAGCCAACGACCTCAAGGACCACGGCAAGACCCAGGCCGTGGTCGCGGTCGGCTGCATGGCCGAGCGCTACGGCAAGGAGCTGGCCGAGGCCCTGCCCGAAGCCGACGGAGTCCTCGGCTTCGACGACTACTCCGACATCTCCGACCGTCTCCAGACCATCCTCAGCGGCGGGATCCACGCCGCCCACACCCCGCGCGACCGGCGCAAGCTGCTGCCGCTGAGCCCGGCGGAGCGGCAGGCGGCCACCGGCGTCGCACTGCCGGGACACGGCGCGCCCGCCGAGGAAACAAGCCCCTCCCCGGCGGACCTCGCGGACCTGCCGGCGGGCGTCGCGCCCGAATCGGGTCCGCGTGCCCCGCTGCGCCGCAGACTGGGCAGCAGCCCCGTCGCGTCCGTGAAGCTCGCCTCCGGCTGCGACCGGCGCTGCACCTTCTGCGCGATCCCCTCCTTCCGCGGCTCCTTCATCTCGCGGCGCCCCGCCGACGTCCTCGGTGAGACCCGCTGGCTGGCCGAGCAGGGCGTCAAGGAGGTCATGCTCGTCTCCGAGAACAACACCTCGTACGGCAAGGACCTCGGGGACATCCGGCTGCTGGAGACGCTGCTGCCGGAGCTGGCGGCCGTCGACGGCATCGAGCGCGTACGGGTCAGCTACCTCCAGCCCGCGGAGATGCGGCCCGGGCTGATCGACGTCCTGACCTCCACGCCCAAGGTCGCGCCCTACTTCGACCTCTCCTTCCAGCACTCCGCCCCCGGGGTGCTGCGGGCGATGCGCAGGTTCGGCGACACGGAGCGCTTCCTCGAACTGCTGGAGACGATCCGCGGCAAGGCGCCGCAGGCCGGCGTGCGCTCCAACTTCATCGTCGGCTTCCCCGGCGAGAGCGAGGCGGACTTCGCCGAGTTGGAGCGCTTCCTCACCCATGCGCGGCTGGACGCCATCGGTGTGTTCGGCTACTCCGACGAGGAGGGCACGGAGGCCGCGACGTACGAGGACAAGCTGCCCGAGGACGTCGTCGCCGAGCGGCTGGCGCACCTGTCGCGGCTGGCGGAGGAGCTGACCGCGCAGCGCGCCGAGGAGCGGCTGGGCGAGACGCTGGAGGTGCTGGTCGAGTCGGTCTCCTCGGGGGACGACGACGGTGAGGAGCCCGCGGTGGGGCGCGGCACCCACCAGGCGCCCGAGACGGACGGGCAGGTCGTCTTCACCTCTGCCGACGGCCTGGAGCCCGGCCGGATGGTGCTGGCGAAGGTCGTCGCCACGGAGGGTGTCGACCTGGTGGCCGAGTACGTCGGCCTGCCGCAGGAGGCCCCGGCACCGTCCGGCACCACCGCGGCCAGCGGCGGGACCTCGGCCCTGGACGCGCTGGTGAACGGGGCTACCGCCCTGGGCGCCCGCGGACCGGTGCGGGAGGGCGGTCGACGCGCGGTGGGCGAGGAGGCGGCCAGATGACCGGAGTGCCGGCATCCGCGGGGGGTGGCACCGGCAGGCCCGGTCGACCCGCGCCCGGAGGGAAGCTCGGCGCTGCGGCCGTCAATCAGGCCAGCCTGTGGAACATCGCCAACATCCTCACCATGCTCCGGCTGGTGCTGGTGCCCGGCTTCGTCATCCTGCTGTTCCAGGACGGCGGCTACGACCCGGCCTGGCGCGCCTGGGCCTGGGCGGCGTTCGCCGTCGCCATGATCACCGACGTCTTCGACGGCCATCTGGCCCGTACGTACAACCTGGTCACGGACTTCGGGAAGATCGCCGACCCCATCGCGGACAAGGCGATCATGGCCGCGGGGCTGATCAGCCTCTCCGTCCTCGGGGACCTGCCGTGGTGGGTGACGGGCGTGATCCTCTTCCGCGAGCTGGGGATCACCCTGATGCGGTTCTGGGTGATCCGGCACGGGGTCATTCCGGCCAGTCGCGGCGGCAAGATGAAGACCCTCGCGCAGGGCACCGCGGTCGGCATGTACGTGCTCGCGCTCGTCGGGCCGCTGGCCACCCTGCGCTTCTGGGTGATGGGGCTCGCGGTCGTGCTGACCGTGGTCACCGGTCTGGACTACGTGCGACAGGCGGTCCTGCTGCGGCGCAGGGGACTCGCCAAGGAGCGCAGCACTGCCCCTGGCGGGCGGTGAGGGACCCGGTGGCGGACGGCACGGTCGCGGCGCGCGTCCTGGACTTGCTTGCGGAGCGTGGTCAGACCCTGGCGGTCGCCGAGTCCCTGACGGGCGGCCTCGTGGCCGGGGAACTGACCGGGGTGCCCGGTGCGTCGCGCTCCTTCCGCGGGTCGGTGACGGCGTACGCGACGGCCTTGAAGCGGGACGTCCTCGGGGTCGACGCGACCCTTCTGGCGGAGCGCGGCGCGGTGGATCCGACGGTTGCGTCGCAGATGGCAGCGGGTGTGCGGGCCCGGATGGGGGCGGACTGGGGGATCGCGACGACGGGCGTCGCGGGACCCGACGCCCAGGACGGACAGCCGGTCGGCACGGTCTTCGTGGCCGTGTCGGGACCGGACCGGAGCGAGAAAGTGACGGCGCTGAGGTTGAACGGCAGCCGGGCGGAAATCCGTAAAGAGAGTGTACGGAGCGTGCTGGAACTGCTCCTGGGTGAACTGCACGGCACCGTGCGGGCGAAGGATACGGAACAGAACGGGGGGAATTGATGTTTACAGCCCTGAGTGAACACGTCATCGCTCCCCGCACGGCCGCAGCGCGAGGCGGTACGGTGGGGCGTGAAGGATGCGGCTACGCGGTCCGAGGAGGGAGCCACCGATGATTCTGCTCCGTCGCCTGCTGGGTGACGTGCTGCGTCGGCAGCGCCAGCGCCAGGGCCGTACTCTGCGCGAAGTCTCCTCGTCCGCCCGAGTCTCGCTCGGCTATCTCTCCGAGGTGGAGCGGGGGCAGAAGGAGGCATCCTCCGAGCTGCTCTCCGCGATCTGCGACGCGCTTGACGTACGGATGTCCGAGCTCATGCGGGAAGTGAGCGACGAGCTCTCGTTGGCCGAGCTGGCCGAGTCGGCGGCGGCGAGCGAACCGGTGCCCGCACCGGTGCGCCCGATGCTGAACACCGTCTCCGTGACGTCGGTGGCAGGTGTGCCGACGGAGCGCGTGACGATCAAGGCGCCGGCGGAGGCCGTCGACGTCGTCGCGGCTTGACGCGCACCTCGACCCTGGCTTGAGCCCCGGTCGTCCGATCACGGCGTGCTCGTGCACGCGGTCGGACGGCCGGGGCTTCTTCACGACCGGTGTCTCCACGAGACGTACGGGCGTCTCGGCGTCTCGTCGAGGCGTATCCGGGGTTTCCACGCGCGATCCGGGGCAGGCGCCCACTGTCGAAATGTTCCCTCTCAGGTGCTATGTCATGGTGAGAGGGAGCGGACCGGAAACCGAGTGGAGGACGCATGTCTGTCGTGAAGAGCCCGCTGTCCGACGCCGACCTCAAGACGGTCGGGGAAGCGCTCCAGGGCGCACTCGTCGACCTGGTGGATCTCGGGTTGGTGGCCAAGCAGGTGCACTGGAACGTGATGGGGCCGCGCTTCCGGTCCGTCCACCTCCAACTCGACGAGGTCGTGGACACGGCGCGGCTGCACTCCGACACCGTGGCCGAGCGCTGTTCCGCGATCGGCGTGCCGCCGGACGGGCGGGCTGCGACCGTGGCGTCGCAGAGCGCGATCAACGGGGTGCCGGACGGCTGGGTCAAGGACACCGACGCGGTACGGATCCTGGTGGACGCGCTCGGCGCGGTGATCTCGCGGATGCGGGAGCGCATCGCGGTCACCGGGGACCCGGATCCGGTGAGCCAGGACATCCTGATCGGCCTCACGGCCGACGTTGAAAAGCACGCCTGGATGTTCCAGGCGGAGAGCGTGTGAGGTCAGGGGCGCGCCGGCGCGGTGGCCGGGGCGGCTCCCGGAGCCGCGGCCGGTGCCGTCCGCCCGGGGCGGACGCGTCGTGCGCCGGGGGCGTGCGTGCCGGGTCTGCATCCGGTGCGCCCTCCCTGTGGGTGACCGCACCCGTCTAGGGTCGTCCGGAGGGAGGCAGCCATGGCGGGACGCGGGTTCGTGCGCGTGCCGATGGGTGCCTTCGGGCTCGGGCTCGCGGCCTTCGTCGGCGGCGCGCTGTGGTGGTGGGCCGTGGTGCGGCTGCTGCTGGTGCCCGAGCGGGCCGGTCTGGTGGAGGGGGCGGTCGCGGCCGGCGGCTGGGGGCTGAGTCTGTTGCCGGTCCATGTGACGGCCTTCACCGGACGCACCGGCGCATCCCGGTTGCGGAGCGAGGCGCTCACCACGGCATGGCGACGCCGCCGTTCGGGCGGATGATCTGGCCCGTGGTGAAGGCGCTGGCGTCGCAGGCCAGATGGAGCACGGCGTGGGCTGCTTCCTCGGCCCCGCCCACCCGGCGCAGCGGGGTGACCTTGACGATGGCTGCTTCGGCCCGGCTCTGGAGTTCGGCGTCGTGGCGGTCGGTCATGGGGGTGCGGATCCAGCCCGGGGCGACGGCGTTCACCCTGATGCCGTGCGGGCCGAGTTCCGTGGCGAGGGTCCGGGTGAGCTGGACGACGGCCACCTTGGCGGTGCTGTAGCAGAGCAGGTCGGGGTGCGCGGCGTCCACGGCGCCGGAGGCCATCGTGACGAGCGAACCGGGCGTGCCCGCCGCGATCATGACGCGGGCGGTTTCCTGGCAGGCGTACAGCACTCCCTTGAAGTTCACCGCCATGACGCGGTCGAAGTCCTCGTCGCTCGTCTCCAGGACGGAGCTGCTGTGCATGATGCCGGCGACCGCGGCGAGGACGTCGAGGCGGTGCGAGGTGCGGACGACGGAGTCGACCACGGCCCTGACGCTGCTGCGGTCGGTGACGTCCAGGGGGTGGGTGTACGCGGTGCCGCCCGCGTCCTCGATCAGCGTCCGGGTCCCCGTGAGGCCGCCCTCGTCCACGTCCGCGCAGTGGACCGTCGCTCCGGCGTCGGCGAGGAGCGCGGCGCAGGCGCGGCCGATGCCGCTGGCGGCGCCGGTGACGAGCGCGGTCCGGCCGGTGAGGTCGTATGCGGGGAGGGCCATGCCGGGACCGTACGACCAAATCTGACGCACCGTCAACTAGCGGGTGGGGGCGGGGAACGAGCGGTCTTGTGGGCCCGACTGGCAGCCGGGGCACCAGTACGTGACGCGTTCGCCGTCGTCGGGCTCCGCGCCCGCGGTGCTCGGCCGCGCTTCGCGCTGGGCCGCCTTGCGTACGGGCGTGCCGCAGCGCAGGCAGGGCTCGCCGCGGCGGCCGTACACGTACAACAGGGGGCGGGCGGTGCCGGGGACCGTGCGGCGGTCGAAGGTGTGCTTGTTCGCTTCGAGGAGCCGGTGGGCGGTGGCGACGAGCCGCGGGGCGATTCCCTGCGGCAACTCGCCGACCGGGAGCCAGGGCGTCACCCTCGCCAGGAATGCCAGCTCGGAGCGGTACACATTGCCGATGCCCGCGAGGTTGCGCTGGTCGAGCAGGGCATCGCCCAGCGGGCGGGCGGGGTCGGAGGTGAGGTTCGCCAACGCTGTTGCGGCGTCCCAGTCCGGGCCGAGCAGGTCCGGCCCGAGATGGCCGACGACCTGTGGTTCGTCACGGGTGCGCAGGACGTCGAGCACCGGGAGCCGGTAGCCCACGGCGGTGCGGGCGGCGGTGCCGAGGACGGCGCGGATCTGGTGCGCCGGCCCGCCGCGCCAGCGCTCGGACACGGCGAACACCCGCCAGGCGCCGTCCATCCGCAGATGGGAGTGGAGCGTGAGGCCGCCGTCGAACCGCATGAGCAGGTGCTTGCCCCGGGCGGCCACCTCCTGGACGGACCGGCCGGTCAGGTCCACGGTCGCGAACCGGGGGACGCGCAGGTCGAACCGGGTCAGCACCTGGCCGGCGAGGGCGGTGTGCAGCCGGTGCGCGGTCAGCCAGACGGTGTCTCCTTCGGGCATGGCATCCATGATGGGCGACCGGCGGCCCCGGGGCGCGGCTGCGACGTACGCGTACGGCACGGGCCGTCGGCCGAGGACCCGCCTGCCGCACGGCGGTCAGGGCCTGAGGCGCAGGCCCCTCGGGGTGGCGTGGAAGCCAGCCGTCTCCAGCGCCCGGGCGAACGGCGAGGTCAGGGCGGACGCACCGTTGGCCCGCTCGACCGTGACGGTGCCGAGCGCACCCGCCCGCGCCGCCTCCGCCAGCGCCTGCGCGGCGCTGTGCAGCGCGGGTGACTCGGGGTCGGGCCAGGCCAGGAGCGTCTTCCCGCCGCGCTCCAGATAGAGCGCGAGGTCACCGTCCACGAGGACCACGAGGGAGCCCGCCTTCCGGCCGGGCTTGTGGCCCGCGCCGTCCGGCGGATCGGGCCAGGAGAGCGCCGCCCCGTAGGCGTTCGCCGGGTCGGCGGCGGCCAGGACCACGGCCCGCGGGGCGGTGTGCTCGTCCCCGCGCTCACGGGCGGTGGCCGCCGCACGCAGCCGGTCCACCGCGCCGTCCATGGCGAACTGGGCCGCGCCCAGCCCCTCGACGACGTAGCCCCGACGGGCCTGGCCGCTGTCCTCGAAGGCGGACAGCACGCGGTACGCGGCGGAGAAGCCGCCTTCGACGCCCTCGGCGGCCACCGCACCGCGGGTCACCACGCCGTGCCGGTCCAGGAGCGTGCGCGCGAGGGCGTGGGCGCGCTGGGTCGGATTCGCCTCCGGGGACGGCAGCACCGACCACCGGCCGCTCACCGTCGGCGGTCCGCCGCGGGACGCCGGGCGGGCCGCGGCCGTCAGCCCGCCGTACCGCCCCCGGGGCACGGACCGTCTGGCCCGGTGGGCGGTGGCGCCCGCGGTGCGGCCCGAGCCGAGCAGGGAGCGCAGCGGGGCGAGCGTGTCATTGGTCAGCCGCCCGGACCAGGCCAGGTCCCAGATCGCATCGGCCAACTGCGGGTCGGTGGCGTCCGGGTGGGTGGTGGCCCGGACCTGGTCGGCGATCTGGCGGAAGAAAAGGCCGTAGCCGGGGGCGAGGGCCGTGAGGACCGCGTCATGCAGCGCGGTCGTCTCCAGTGGATGGGGCGACGGCAGCAACAGCGGCGCGGCGTCGGCGAGGTACAGCGAGACCCAGCCGTCCTTGCCGGGCAGGGAACCCGCACCCGCCCACACCACCTCGCCGGTGCTGGTCAGCTCGTCGAGCAGGGTGGGGGAGTAGCCCTGCACGCGGGACGGCAGGATCAGCTTCTCCAACGCGGACGCGGGCACCGCGGCCCCCTGCAACTGCTCGACGGCCCGGGCGAGACCGTCGATGCCGCGCAGGCCGTGGCCGCCGCCCACGTGCTGCCACTGGGGCAGGAACGTGGCCAGCGCCGGCGGGGGCACCGGCTCCAGCTCCTGCCGGAGCGCGGCCAGCGAACGGCGCCGCAGCCGCCGCAGCACGGTCGCGTCGCACCACTCCTGCCCCGTCTCCAACTCGGACGCGGGAACGCTCAGGGTGTCGTGCGCCACCAGATGCGGACGGAACTCGCCCCGCACCACCCGGCCGCCCGCCGCCAGGCGCTGCAGCGCGCCGTCCGTCACCGCGGCGCCCAGTCCGAAGCGGGCCGCCACCTGGGCCGAGGTGAACGGGCCGTGCGTACGGGCGAACCGGGCGAGGAGGTCGCCGAGCGGATCCTTGACGGGCTCGGTGAAGGCTTCCGGAACGCCGACCGGGAGCGCCGTGCCCAGGGCGTCCCGCAGCCGGCCCGCGTCCTCGATCGCCGCCCAGTGGTCCTCGCCGGCGATCCGGACGCGGATGGCGCGCCGGGCCGCTGCGAGCGACCGCGGCCACTGCGGGTCCGCGCCGCGCTCCACCAACTCGGCATCGGTGAGCGGCCCGAGGATCCGCAACAGGTCGGCGACGCCCTCCTCGTCCCTGACCTTGCGGTCGTCCGTGCGCCACTGGAGCTCCTGCTCCAGCGCGACGAGCACCTCCGGATCCAGCAGCTCGCGCAGCTCGGCCTGCCCCAACAGCTCCGCCAGCAACCGGGAGTCCAGCGACAGGGCCGCGGCCCGCCGCTCCGCGAGCGGGGAGTCCCCCTCGTACAGGAACTGGGCGACGTAACCGAAGAGGAGGGAGCGGGCGAAGGGCGAGGGCTCGCTGGTGGTGACCTCGACCATGCGCACCCGGCGCGCCTCGATGTCGCCCATCAGCTCCGTGAGCCCGGGGACGTCGAACACGTCCTGGAGGCATTCCCGCACGGCTTCCAGGACGATCGGAAACGAGCCGAACTCGCTCGCCACCTGGAGCAGTTGCGAGGCGCGCTGGCGCTGCTGCCACAGCGGGGTGCGCTTGCCGGGGCTGCGCCGGGGCAGCAGCAGGGCGCGCGCCGCGCACTCGCGGAACCGGGCGGCGAACAGCGCCGAGCCGCCGACCTGGTCCGTGACGACCTGGCCGATCTCACCGTGGTCGAAGACGGTGTCGGCGGCGCCCACGGGCGCCTGGTCGCCGTCGAACGTGGCGTCCAGGTGCGTCGGGTCCTGGTCGAGCAGGTCGAGACCCATCAGGTCGGCGTCCGGCAGCCGCAGCACGATGCCGTCGTCGGCGTGCATGACCTGGGCGTCCAGCCCGTAGCGCTCGGCGAGGCGGGCGCCCAGCGCCAGGGCCCAGGGCGCGTGCACCTGGGCGCCGAAGGGGGAGTGGATCACCACCCGCCAGTCGCCCAGCTCGTCCCGGAAGCGCTCCACCAGGATCGTCCGGTCGTCCGGGACGTGGCCGCAGGCCCGGCGCTGCTCGTCCAGATACGCGAGGACGTTCTCCGCGGCCAGGGCGTCCAGACCGGCGGCGAGCAGCCGCAGCCGCCCGTCCTCGGGGGTGAGCGCCCCGACCTCCCGCAGGAACGCCCCCACCGCACGGCCCAGCTCCAGCGGCCGGCCGAGCTGGTCGCCCTTCCAGAACGGGAGCCTGCCCGGCACCCCGGGCGCGGGGGTGACCAGGACCCGGTCGCGGGTGATGTCCTCGATGCGCCAGGACGAGGTGCCCAGCGTGAAGACGTCGCCCACCCGGGACTCGTACACCATCTCCTCGTCGAGCTCGCCGACCCGCCGCCCGCCGCCGCCCTTCTCCGAGGTGCTGCCGGCGAGGAAGACGCCGAACAGGCCGCGGTCGGGGATCGTGCCGCCCGAGGTGACCGCCAGGCGCTGGGCGCCGGGGCGCCCCGTGACCGTCCCCGCGACCCGGTCCCAGACCACGCGCGGACGCAGCTCGGCGAACGCGTCGGAGGGATAGCGCCCGGCCAGCATGTCCAGCACGGCCGTGAACGCCGACTCCGGCAAGGACGAGAAGGGCGCCGCCCGCCGCACCAGCGCCAGCAGGTCGTCCACCTGCCAGCTGTCGAGGGCGACGATCGCGACGAGCTGCTGCGCCAGCACGTCCAGCGGATTCGCCGGGATGCGCAGCGCCTCGATCGCGCCCGTGCGCATCCGCTCGGTGACCACCGCGGCCTGCACCAGGTCGCCCCGGTACTTCGGGAAGACGACGCCGCGGGAGACCGCGCCGACCTGATGGCCCGCCCGCCCCACGCGCTGGAGCCCGGACGCCACGGACGGCGGCGACTCGACCTGGACGACCAGGTCCACCGCGCCCATGTCGATGCCCAGCTCCAGGCTGGAGGTGGCGACCACCGCCGGCAGCCGGCCGGCCTTCAGGTCCTCCTCGACGAGCGCCCGCTGCTCCTTGGAGACCGAGCCGTGGTGCGCCCGGGCCATCAGGGCCGGCGCACCGCGCGCGGCCCCCGACTGGGCCATGACCTCCGCGGGCGGAGCGCCCTCGGCCAGCGGCTCGCCCACGGCGCGCTCGTACGCGATCTCGTTCAGGCGGTTGCACAGGCGCTCCGCGAGACGGCGGGAGTTCGCGAAGACGATCGTCGAGCGGTGGGCCTCGACGAGGTCGGCGATGCGCTCCTCCACGTGCGGCCAGATCGAGGGGCGGTCGCCGCCGGGCGCCCCGGGGGCGTCGGTGGCGGGGGAGCCGCCCAGCTCGCCCAGGTCCTCCACCGGGACGACCACCGACAGGTCGAACTCCTTGCCCGACGGCGGCTGGACGATCTCCACCTTCCGCTGCGGCGACAGATAGCGGGCCACCTCGTCCACCGGACGCACGGTCGCGGACAGCCCGATGCGCCGCGCCGGCCGCGGCAGCAGTTCGTCCAGCCGCTCCAGCGAGAGCGCCAGGTGTGCGCCGCGCTTGGTGCCCGCGACGGCGTGCACCTCGTCGACGATGACCGTCTCCACGCCGGCGAGGGCCTCCCGTGCGGCGGAGGTCAGCATCAGGAACAGCGACTCGGGCGTCGTGATGAGGATGTCCGGCGGGCGGGTGGCCAGGGCCCGGCGCTCGGCCGCCGGGGTGTCACCCGAGCGGATCCCGACCCGCACCTCGGGCTCCGGCAGCCCGAGGCGCACCGACTCCTGCCGGATGCCCGTCAGCGGGCTGCGCAGATTGCGCTCCACGTCGACCGCGAGGGCCTTGAGCGGAGACACGTACAGCACCCGGCAGCGCGCCCGGGGATCCGCCGGCGGCGGCGTGGACGCCAGCCGGTCCAGGGCCGCGAGGAAGGCGGCCAGCGTCTTCCCGGAGCCCGTCGGAGCCACCACGAGGACGTCGGACCCCTCGCCGATCGCCCGCCACGCGCCTTCCTGCGCGGCCGTGGGCGCGCTGAAGGCCCCCGCGAACCATCCCCGGGTCGCGGGAGAGAACGAGTCGAGCGCATGGCCGGCCATGTCCCCCATCGTGCACCGCACCACTGACAATCGGCCCCCGCCGCCCCCACCCGTCCATCGGACCCGCAGGTCAGCGCCGCAGCGACGGGCGCACAATGGGGTGCATGAGCGGGCCCGCGAGGCAGGAGTGGGCGAGGCACTGGCGGTACGAGGCACTGCCCGGCCTCGACCTGCTGCACGCCCAGTACGTCAGCCACACCTTCCCCCGCCACAGCCACGAGGGCTACCTCCTCGCCACCGTCCTGCGCGGCGTGGAGGACATGCGGGTGCAGGGCGGCGGGATCCACGTCCTGCCCGGCTCCGTGATGACCCTCAACCCGGAGGAGCCGCACGCCGCCCGCTCCGGTCACCCCGACGGCTGGGCCTACGTCGCCCTCTATCCGCAGCTCGACACCGTCCGGCAGATCGCCGACGAGATCAGCACCCTGCGCGGCACCCCCGGGTTCTCCGGGCCCGTCGCCGGCGACCCGTACGCGGCCCGGCTGCTGTGGAGGACGTACGAGGCGGCCGACGGCGGCAACGCCCTGGCCGCCGACATCCTGCTGCGGTCCGCCGTCACCCGCCTGCTGACGCGGCACGGCACCCCGCTGCCGGCCCGTGCGCCCAGGGCCGCCGGGCGGCGCGCGGCGGCCCTGGCCCGGACGCTGCTGGAGGCGCGGATGACCGAGCCGCCGTCCCTGGAGCTGCTGGCGTGCGAAGTGGGGGCGAGCCCGTACGCGCTGCTGCGGGCCTTCAAGGCCGAGTACGGCATGCCGCCGCACACCTGGCTGACGGACGCGCGCGTGCGCAGGGCCCAGCTCCTCCTGGCGCAAGGGCACCCGCCGGCGCAGGTGGCGTCCGACGTGGGCTTCACCGACCAGCCGCACCTGAACCGGCACTTCACCCGGATCGTGGGCGTGCCGCCGGGGGCGTACCGCAAGGAGCGGGCGGGGCTGGGGTGAGCGCCCGGCCGCGCCCCGCGCGACCGGAGCGCAATAACGTACAAGACGACCGGCGGCGGTCGGCCGTACCGTCCACACATGGCAGAGACGACAGCACCACCGGACAGCGGCCCGCCCGAGCCCACCGCGCGCCCCCACGACACCGAGGCGACGGCCAAGCCCGACTCGGCCGTCGTACGGGACGCGCTCGGCGTCGGCGTGGCCGTCGGGCTGTCCGGCTTCGCCTTCGGCGTCACGGCGGCCGGTTCGGGCCTCACCGTCCTCCAGACGTGTGCACTGAGCCTGCTGGTCTTCACCGGCGCATCGCAGTTCGCGCTGGTCGGAGCATTGGCAGCGGGCGGCAACCCCTTCACGGCGGCGGCCGGCGCCTTCTTCCTCGGGGTGCGGAACGCCTTCTACGGGCTGCGGCTGTCGCAGCTCCTCGCGCTGCCCCGCGCCCTCCGGCCGCTCGCCGCCCACTGGGTGATCGACGAGACCACGGCCGTCGCGCTTGCCCAGCCGACGCGGCGCTCCATACGGCTCGGCTTCACCGTGACGGGGCTGACGCTGTACGTCCTGTGGAACGCGACCACCCTCCTCGGCGCGCTCGGCGCCGAGGCCATCGGGGACACCGACGCCTGGGGGCTCGACGCCGCCGGCCCGGCCGTCTTCCTGGCACTGCTGGCCCCCATGGTGCGCACGGCGACCGAGCGCGTGGTGGCCGGGCTCGCGGTTGTGCTCATGCTCGGGCTGCTGCCCGTACTGCCGGCCGGGGTTCCCGTGCTGGTCGCGGCTCTGGCGGCGCCCGCGGTGCTGTGGTTCAAGGGCCGCGGCGGCGGCACGGACGAACCTAAGGACCAGGCACAGCAATTGTCGGAGGGGGACGCCCGATGAGCGTCTGGATCGCGATCGCCGTGACGGCCGTCGGCTGCTACGTCGTCAAACTGGCCGGTCTCCTGGTGCCGGCGAACGCCCTGGAGCGCCCCCTGGTCCAACGGCTGGCAGCGCTCCTGCCCGTCGCCCTGCTGGCCGCGCTCACCGCCCAGCAGACCTTCAGCACGGCCGGCTCCCTGATGATCGACGCCCGGGCCGCCGGGGTGGCCGCGGCAGCCGTGGCCCTGGTCCTGCGGGCGCCCTTCCTCGTGGTCGTCGCCGCGGCCGTGCTGGTCACCGCCGGCGTACGGGCGATCGGCGGCTGACGCGGGAGCACCCTCACCGACGCCCGGCGCCCCCGTTGACGTCCCGTCCGTACGCACCGAGGGTCCGCAGCGCCTCGATCGTCACGATCGGCCGGGCCTCCAGCGCGGTGCCCGGCGCCCACCGCCGCCAGGTCAGCGGCCAGCCGCCGTCCTCGCGCTGCTCGTCCGCCAGATGGTCGAGGCCGCGGTCCATCTCCTCGTCCGTGAACCAGTGGCGGGCCAGGGACTGCGGCGTGCGGGCGTAGTCGTACGCGAAGTGGTGCTCGCCCGGGGCGTACCCGGCGGCGACCGGCTGGCTGTCGGCCGTGGCCGGGTCGAGCACCACCAGCCGCTGCTCCCGCACCAGGCGCCCCAGCCGGTCCGCGGCCGTCCGCGCGCGGGCCCGGTCCGGGACGCCGTCGAGGAAGGCGACCGCCGCCTCGACCTCGTACGGATGGGTCCGCTCCAGCGACTCGACGGCGGACCAACAGAAGTCCGTGGCCCGGAACAGCCACGCGTGCCACACCTCGTTGCGGTGCAGCAGCCCCACCACCGGGCCCGTGGTCAGCAGCGACCCCGGGGGGTCGTCGACGACGCGGACGAACGGCGCGGTCGGATAGCCGCGCTGGGAGGGGTGGATCGCGGGCAGGGCGCCCGCCGGCGTCGACACCCCGGTGAGGTAGCGGCACAGGCGCTCGGCGCGCAGCCCGCCGCAGCGGCCGATGGAGTCGAGGACGCGCAGGGCGTGCGCGGTGTGCAGGGGCTGGCTGACCGGACCGCGCAGGTCCGGTTCGAGGGCGTGGCCGTAGCCCCCGTCCTCGTTGAGGTACGGCGACAGGGCGGCCTCGACGGCGTCCGCGCCGCCGCCGAGGAAGTGGTAGGCGAAGCGCCGCTGCTCCAGGACGCGGGCGGTGAGCCAGACGAAGTGCTCCGCGCGGGCCAGGGACGACGGCGGCGGGGACTCGGAAGCCGTTCCGGTGTCAGCCATGCCCCGACCGTAGAGCGCCCGGGCGGCCCCGAGCACGGGAGACGACCGGCGCACCCCCGGGGGCGGGATACTGACGTCATGCGGTTGACGATTTTCTGGGAGCGGATGGCGGACCACTTCGGGGCCTCCTACGCCGACTCGTTCGCGCGGGACCACGTGATGGCCGAACTCGGCGGGCGGACGGTGCACGAGGCGCTGGACGCCGGCTGGGAGGCCAAGGCCGTGTGGCGCGCGGTCTGCGCCGCGGTGGACGTCCCCGCCGACAAGCGGTGACGCGACGCATCGAGAGCGTTCCGACACCGGGCCGGGTCCTCGACGGCCCCGAACGTACGCGACACTGACCCGGTGGCCCCGAAGAGCGACAAGCATGACGAGAACGAGCCCGACGCAGATCGGGCCGAGTACGGACGCGACGAGCAAGGCGGGCGCGGTGCCGGCGGCAGCGGCGGGGCCGCGGCGGCCGGCCGCGCCGCCGTACCCGCGCAGGGCGTGACCCCCGGCCCGGCCGGCGGCGCAACCGCGACGCGGACGGCCGACGGCCGCGCCGCGCCCGGCCCCCACGCGCCGCACGAACACACCCCGTCCGAAGGCGCGACCCCGCCCAACGAGCCGCCGCCCGCCGCGGCGGGCGGTGCGCTCGGGCCGGTGCGCATGCCCCGCTGGCTGCCCCGCGCCATCCTGCTCGCGCTGGCGCTCTACGCGTGCTTCCAGCTCGGCAGCTGGGCGTTCCACCAGCTCATCGGGTTGCTGACGAACATCCTGATCGCCTTCTTCCTGGCTCTCGCCATAGAGCCGGCCGTGGGACGGATGGCCTCGCGCGGCATGCGGCGCGGAGTCGCCACCTTCCTGGTCTTCTTCGGGATCCTGGTCGCGACGGTCGGCTTCGTCGTGCTCCTGGGGTCGATGCTGGCCGACCAGATCGTGACGATGGTCGACGACTTCCCCAAGTACCTCGACTCGGTGATCAACTGGATCAACCACACCTTCAAGACCGAGCTGTCGCGGGTGGAGGTCCAGGACAGCGTGCTCCGCTCGGACTGGCTCCAGAGCTACGTCCAGAACAGCGCGACGGGGGTCCTGGACGTCTCCGCCACCGTGCTGGGCGGGCTGTTCCGACTGCTGACGATCTTCCTCTTCTCGTTCTACTTCGCCGCGGACGGCCCCCGGCTGCGACGTGCGCTGTGCTCCGTGCTGCCGCCCGCCAAGCAGACGGAGGTGCTGCGGGCCTGGGAGATCGCCGTCGACAAGACCGGCGGCTACCTCTACTCGCGCGGCCTGATGGCGCTGATCTCCGGAGTGGCGCACTACGTGCTGCTGGAGATCCTGGGCGTGCCCTACGCGCCGGCGCTCGCCGTCTGGGTCGGCCTGGTGTCGCAGTTCATCCCGACGATCGGCACCTACATGGCGGGTGCCCTGCCGATGCTGATCGCCTTCACCGTCGACCCCTGGTACGCGGTGTGGGTGCTCGGGTTCGTCGTGGTGTACCAGCAGTTCGAGAACTACGTACTCCAGCCCAAGCTCACCTCCAAGACGGTCGACATCCACCCGGCCGTGGCCTTCGGCTCCGTCATCGCCGGCACGGCCCTGATGGGCGCGGTGGGCGCGCTCATCGCGATCCCGGCCGTCGCCACGCTCCAGGCGTTCCTGGGGGCGTACGTGCGGCGGTACGCCGTGACCGACGACCCCCGGGTGCAGGGGCACCGGCGGCACGGCGGGCAACTGCTCAAGCGGATCAAGGGAGTGCCGGGGATACGGCGCGCCCAGCCGCAGCCCGAGCCGGGCGAAGGGGCCTGAGCCGGCGCCTCAGGGCCCCGGGGCGGGGTGGACGACGGATCGCCGTCGTCCACCCCGCCGTCGTCCACGGGGCTCCGCTCACATCCGGTCGCGTATCTGCTCGGCCTGGCGCATCAGCTCCTCCGCCTCCGCGCCCTCCTGCTGCGACAGCTCCGCGACCAGGGCCGTGAGCCGAGCCTCGGCCTCCTCCGCGCGCCCCAACTCCTGCTCCGTCCACGAGGCCCGCACCAGGGACTGGAAGCGGTCCCGCAGCGCGGCCCCGCCGAACTCGGTGAAGACCTCCGCCGCCTCCAGCGCCAGCTGCAGCGCCCGCTCCCGTACGGCCCGGCGCTCCTGGAGATCGGGGCCGGGCAGGTCGTCGTCGGCCATCTCGCGGCCGTACAGCTCCTCCTCCAGGAGCCGGGCCACCTGCTGGCAGGTCTGCGCCCACTCGTAGCGGCACTGGGGGGCGTCGACGTCGCGGAGCACCGCGAACGCCTCGTCCATCAGTGCTCGGGCCCGGGCGTACGCCGCGGTGGTACGAGCGAGGGCCTGCTCGTCGTCCTCGGCCCCGTCCTCCGCCTCGTCGTAGTCGACGTCCTCCACCGCCAACCACGCCAAGGAGCGCAGCACCCGCACCTCGGCGACGGGATGGCCGCCGGCGCGTCGCCACAGCTCCAGCGACTGCTCGTACGCCGACCGCGCCTCGGTGCCCAGGTGCGCGGCCGACAGCGCGTCCGCCGCCGAATTGGCGAGCGACGCCTGCGTGCGGACATCCTCCCAGCCCTTGGTGATCTCGGCGCCCAAGAGGAACTGCTCGGCCGCGCCCTTGGGGTCGTTCAGCTCCTGGAGCAGCCGGCCCAACAACTGCCGCGCCTGGACGACCTCGTCCTCGCCGTGCGCCGCGACGAGGTCGGGCAGCACCGAATGCAGCACCTCCACCGCCTCGACGGTGCGGTCCGCCTCCGCGTACGCCCGGGCCAGCACCGTGCGCGCCCGCGCTCCGGACGTTGCGGCCAGCCCTGCCTGGTCCAGCCAATGGGTGGCCTCCAGCGCGTGCTCCGCGGCTTCCTCCGCCCCGTCGCCGCGCTCCAGCAGGACGTCCGCCAGCGTCAACCGCACCGAGGACTGCTCCTGGGGATCGACCAGCTCAAGGGAGTGGCCGAGGGCGGCGCGGGCGCTGGCCTCGGCCGCCGCCAGATCGCCCATCGCGGCCAGTACACCGGCGCGCATCGACAGCGGCTGGCAGGCGTCCCACGGGCGGCCACCGGCGATCTGGTGGCCGGCCGCCGAGGCGAGCAGCGGCTCCGCCGTCCGCAGGTCCCCCGCGGACAGCAGGGCCCGGGCGAGGTCCAACTCGGCCTGGCCGAGGACGTCCACCGCGCCGTGCGGCGGATCGGTGTCGCCGCGGGCGGCGATGAAGCCGCGCAGCGCGGTCACCAGACCCGCGTCCAGCTCCTGGTCCTCTCGGTCCCGCCCGGGGGCCTGCCGGGCTTCCCGAGCGGCGGTCTCCTGCTCGTTCGCCGTCAGGAACGCCTCGATCCGCAGGGTCGTCAGCTCGGCGAGCGCGGTGCGGCGCGGGCGCATCGGGTCCGTCGCGGGCAGCTCACCGGCCGACCGCACGGCCGCCGCGAGCAGCGCGCGGACCTCCTCGGCCGGCGCGCCCAGCTCGGTCGCGCTGCCGGCCGCCGCCAGGTCCGCGAAGGCCGCCCGGCTCTCCCGACCGGCCGCCCGCTGGGCCTCGGCGGCCCGGGCGAACACCGCGGTCGCCCCCGGATCCCCGGCGTGCAGCGCGGTCATCGCCCGGTGCTCCAGCAGATCCGCGGCCAGCGCCGGATCCGGCGCCGGCCCGGGCCCCGCCTCGACGCGGCGCGCCACCTCGGCCCACAGCGCGCGGGCCGAGGGACGGCCCTCCGCCCGCGCGGCCCGCGCCCGCTCGACCAATGCGTCGAAGCTGTCCGCGCCGTCCTGCGCGGCGGTCGGGACGGCCCCGGTCACCGGGGCGCGGGAGGCCGCCGGGGCACCCGCCGACGTCGGGAGCGCGGCACTGCGCACCCCGAGGGGCAGCGCGTCCAGCAGCGGTTGCTGCGCGATCCGCCCGGTCAGCCGCTGCGACACGAGCGCGGTGCCGTTGCGCGCGTCGAAGCGGGCGGTGATCGCCGCGGCGTCCGCCTCCAACAGCTCGTACAGCTCCCCGACCGTACGGACCGATCCCTGGTAGGGGACCGTGGCCCGGTCCGCCAGCCCCAGCTCCGCGAGCCGCCGCAGCAGGACGAGGATGCCGCCGGTGAACTCCAACTGAGATTCGACGTCCCCGAGCGGCCCGAGGTGGGCGGCGTGCTCGGCGAGGATCTCCAGGCCCCGGGACTCGTTCCCCGTCAGGGCGCAGAACTCGATGTGCTCGCCGATCGAGCGCAACAGGCTCTCGTTGCCGCGGGCCATGCGGTAGCCGCGCAAGTGGTGGGCGCGCGCCTCGCCGGCGCGGCCGAGGCGGACCAGGGGCAGCAGGGAGTGGGCGAGCACCCGGTGCGGCTCCTCCATGCAGGACAGCCCGCCGGCCAGTACGGGCTCCCAGATCCGCACCGCATCGGCGTCCTCGCCCCGGCGCGAGCGGTACCACCCCTGGGTGTTCAGCTCGCAGGCGTGGCAGTCGCTCATCTCGTCCCGCTCGGCGACCGTCCAACCGGCCACCGCCCGCTCCATCCGGTCCGTGTCCCCGGTGGCGTCGGCCAGATAGAACTCGGCCTGCCGCACCGCGCGCTCGCTGTAGCCGGCCAGCCGGTAACGCCGCTCCATGTCCACCAGCCAGCGGTCCACGGACGCCAGCGGGATGTCGGGGGACTCGACGATCCCGCCGGCCACCCACTTGAACCGCCAGTACAGGCTGCGGGCCTCGTGGGCGGCGAAGGAGGACGGGTCGCGGTCGTACTCCTGGAGCAGCCGGGCGAAGGGCACCACCATCTTGGTGCGCTCCGAGCTGTACTCGTACGCGTCGACCAGTCCCTGGAGGGACTGGCGGAACAGGTCGGCCTCCCCGGACGCCTCGGCGGCGGCCGACAGGAACTCGGCCCGGGTCACCCGCGCCGAGCCGTGGGGCGCGCCCGCGTTCTCGAAGAGGCCCTGCCGGATCTCCTGCGGGGACATCGGGGACATGGGTGCGGTCACGGCTGGTCCTCCTGGGGGGTGGCGCCCTGGACGGCGGAGTGCGTCGCCCATTCCAAGAGCCCGAGGAAGGCCCGGTTGAGCAGGGTGGTGTCGGCGGGGCGCAGGGGCCGCTGCGACATCAGCAGTGCCTGCCCGTACAGCGATTCGACCGCCGTGGCGGTCAGCTCCGGATCGGGGAGCGCGGCGATCCGGCGGATCAGCGGATTGTTGTGGTTCAGCACCAGCCGGGCCCGGGGCGCGGTGTTGCGCAGCGAGCCGAGGATGTCGCTCCACAACGAGTCGGCGTTCTCTTGGGCGGTGGCGCGGTCCCGTTCGTGGCGGGCCTGGCGATCGTCGAGGAAGAGCGCGGGCACCGTCACGGGCTGGAAGGCGCGCAGCACCACGTCGCAGCCGTGCGGGTCCAGTCGGGTGCGCGCGGTGGCCAGGAAGGAGGCGAGGGCCAGCTCGGCGGAGGTGGCGACCGGATCGAGGCGTTCGGTGACGGCGCCCGCGTCCAACTCGGTGACCTTCACGGCGGGGCGGACCGTCGGCAGCAGGGCGAGCAGGTCGGCGTCGTAGGTGTATCCGGCGTTGACGACGCCCAGGCCGTGCGCGGCGGCGATGGGGGCGATCTGGCGGAACTCCTCGACGGTCCGGGTGAAGTGGACCTCGCCGTGCGCCGCGGCGAACTCCTCCAGGCTCAGCTGGCCGTCGCTGGTCTCGAACGGCAGCCAGGGCAGCATCAGTTCGAACAGCTCCGCGTCGTGCCGCGCCAGGGACTTCACCCCCAGGTGGTGCACGCTCAGGAAGGAGGCCAGCCGCTGCGGGTCGCTCGCCGCCAGCTCCGCCAGCCACTGCCGCACGGCGCCGCCGAGGGCGTCGCGGACGGCGGCGAGCGTCTCGTCGTCGTAGAGGTTCTCCCGGGAGGCGGTGGGGCGGAGCGTGTCCGTGTCGACGACGGCGCGGACGAAGAAGGCCCACTCCGGCAGCAGGTTGTCCGCACGGTCGGTCAGGAGCATGCCCTTGAGGTACGTGCGGTGGCCGGCCCGGTGCGCCGGGCTGGTGGGCTCCGGCAGTACGTAGGCGACGCCGCGGACCCCGGCGACCGGGAGGTCGAGGTCGATGGTGTCCAGCGGGGTGAAGCCGAACAGCTTCGCGCAGTGCCCGCTGAGGGCGACCCGACGGGCCGCGGGGGAGGGGTGCTCGCGGTCCCAGACGGCCGGCCGGTCGGTGATAGGGCGCTCCGCGCCGCCGTCCGTGCTGAAGGCGATGTCGTACGGCAGCAGGGAGCCGAAGTCCCGGGCCAGCTCCTCGACGCGGTCCGGGCGCGTCCACTCCTCGGAGCCGGGGCGCGGCTCCAGGTGCACCGTCGTGCCGGGCTCGGGCCGGGCCTCGTCGGGCAGGGTCCGCACGGTGTACGAACCGTCGTCGGACGCCAGCCACTCCACGGGGGCGGCGTCGGGCGTCCGGGCGGAGCGGGTGACCACGCGGATCTCGCGGGCCACGACGAAGCAGGCGAGCAGCCCGATGCCGAACTGGCCCAGGAACTCCCGGCGGGCCGACTCCAGGCCGTGCTCGCCGCCGCGTTTGGAGCTGCGGCCGATGGTGGCGAGGAGGGTGTGGACCTCGTCGGCCGTGAGCCCGATGCCGCTGTCCTCGATGGAGACGGTCCCCGCCGAGCTGGAGAGCCTGATGCGGACCCGGGCGTCGGGGTGCAGCGCCTGTCGCGCGGTGACCGCGTCCACGGCGTTCTGGAGCAGTTCGCGGACGTACACCCGAGGGCTGGAGTACAAGTGGTGGGAGAGCAGGTCGACCAGACCGCGTAGATCGACCTGGAAGCTGTTCGCCTCGGGCGGAGTCGCCTCCGCTGCACCGGCGGACGTCATGGCACATCACCTCGCGCTACATACGTGTGGGTAGAAGCGATCGCGAGGTCCCCCCTCACAGATCACGAACGTGGAAGGCAGCGTAGTAGTGCCTGCCGGCGTTCTCCGCCGCAATGGCCGGTATGGCCGGGCCCGGCCGGCTCCGGGGAAGGGGCCCGCCGGGGGCGTGCGGTCGGCCGCCCCGTCAGATGCCGTGCTGGCGCCGCAGCCGCTGGAAGGCGGTGGGCACGGGCCGCTCGGGGAGGAAGTGCGCGATGCGGCGGGCGCAGTCGAGCGGGGTCGCCGTGCCGGTGTCGCACTCCACGTCGTACGTGCCGTGCGCGTGCACGCGCGGGACCTGGGACGCCGCGAGGCCGGCCGGCCGGTCGCCGCGGGCCCTCTCCCGGCGCTCCAACTCGTCCACCGGGCAGTGCACGCCCACCAGGACGACCTGGTCGGCCGGGAACAGCGCGAGGCAGTCCTCAAGGCGCCACGGTTCGCTCAGGACGTGGTCCACGACCACGTTGTTGCCGGCCGCCGCCATGCCCGCGACGGCCCGGTGGAACCCCCGCCACGTGCGTTTGAGGGTGTCGTCGACCTCGGCGGGGGTGAGCTGCGGCCGGGACCGCATGGCGTGGAAGGCGTCCACGGGCAGGTGGAAGTACGGCTCGTCGAGGAGGGTGAGGAGCTCCCGGGCGATGCTCGACTTGCCGGAGCTCGACGTGCCGTTCAAGAAGACGATCAGCCCGTTCGCGTCGTGGCCGTCCCGCTCGGTTCCCGGGTGTTCCCGCATGGTGTGCACGCTCCCGCTCGCTCGTCCGTTCCCGGCCCGCCCCGCCGTTCGGACCGGGCCGTCCCCCATGATCACTCGACCGGCGGCGCGCCGGGTGGGGTGCTTGACACCAAAATCGAACATCCATTCTTATGGGGGCTCCGGCGCCGCGCTTCACCGGAGAGTTGTCCACAGGCGGGACGGGCGTCGGGGCCCGTTGTCAGTGGCAGGGGTTAGCGTCTTTGACGTGAAGCGATCGACACAAGCAAATCGGGTGGAACCCATGGCAGGAACCGACCGCGAGAAGGCGCTCGACGCCGCGCTCGCGCAGATTGAACGCCAATTCGGCAAGGGCGCGGTGATGCGCCTGGGCGAGCGGCCGAACGAGCCCATCGAGATCATCCCCACCGGATCGACCGCGCTCGACGTCGCGCTCGGCGTCGGCGGACTGCCGCGCGGCCGGGTCGTCGAGGTGTACGGACCGGAGTCCTCCGGTAAGACGACCCTCACGCTGCACGCGGTGGCCAATGCCCAGAAGGCCGGCGGCGCCGTCGCCTTCGTGGACGCCGAGCACGCCCTCGACCCGGAGTACGCGAAGAAGCTGGGCGTCGACATCGACTCCCTCATCCTCTCCCAGCCGGACAACGGCGAGCAGGCGCTCGAAATCGTCGACATGCTGGTCCGCTCCGGCGCGCTCGACCTGATCGTGATCGACTCCGTCGCGGCCCTCGTGCCGAAGGCGGAGATCGAGGGCGAGATGGGCGACTCGCACGTGGGCCTCCAGGCCCGGCTGATGAGCCAGGCCCTGCGGAAGATCACCAGCGCGCTGAACCAGTCGAAGACGACCGCGATCTTCATCAACCAGCTCCGCGAGAAGATCGGCGTCATGTTCGGCTCCCCGGAGACCACGACCGGTGGCCGGGCCCTGAAGTTCTACGCTTCCGTGCGGCTCGACATCCGCCGCATCGAGACCCTGAAGGACGGCACGGACGCGGTCGGCAACCGCACCCGCGTCAAGGTCGTGAAGAACAAGGTCGCGCCGCCCTTCAAGCAGGCCGAGTTCGACATCCTGTACGGCCAGGGCATCAGCCGCGAGGGCGGCCTGATCGACATGGGCGTGGAGCACGGCTTCGTCCGCAAGGCCGGTGCTTGGTACACCTACGAGGGCGACCAGCTCGGCCAGGGCAAGGAGAACGCGCGCAACTTCCTCAAGGACAACCCCGACCTGGCCAACGAGATCGAGAAGAAGATCAAGCACAAGCTGGGCGTCGGCGTCCGGCCGGAGACCGCTGCCGACGAGACGGGCGGCGACGCGGCGGGCGCGGCGGCGGCCCCGGCCGCTGACGCGAAGTCGGTGCCCGCTCCCGCCACCAAGGCCAAGACGGCCAAGGCGGCGGCGACCAAGGGCTGAGCGTGACCAGGCGCACCGAGTGGCCGGGCGACAGCACCGACTCGTCGAGGGCCGAGAAGGAGCTGTCGCCCCAGGACCCGGCTGAGCGGGCGCGGGCGATCTGCCTGCGCCTGCTCACCGGGACGCCGCGCACCCGCAAGCAGTTGGCGGACGCGCTCCACAAGAGGGAGATCCCTCCGGAGGTGGCCGAGGAGGTGCTCTCGCGCTTCGAGGACGTGGGGCTGATCAACGACACCGCGTTCGCCCAGGCGTGGGTCGAGTCGCGGCACCACAGCCGAGGGCTCGCCCGCCGCGCCCTCGCCCGTGAGCTGCGGACGAAGGGGGTGGCCCCGGCCCTCGTCGACGAGGCGGTGGGCCAGCTCGACGCGGAGCGCGAGGAGGAGACCGCCCGCGCGCTGGTCGCCCGCAAGCTGCGGGCCACCCGCGGGCTCGACCGCGACCGTCGCATCCGCCGGCTGGCCGGCATGCTGGCCCGCAAGGGTTACGGCGAGGGCCTGGCGCTCAAGGTCGTACGGCAGGCCTTGGAAGAGGAGGGCGAGCAGGACCTCGACGAGCTGACCGAGCCGTGGTGAGCGGCCACGGGGGCCATCGAGACCACGGCCGCCCCCGACCGGCCTCCACCGCCTCCCGCGCCGGAGGCGGGGAAGGCGGCAAAGGCCGGGGGCGCGGCCAGGGCCTGTCTTACGGATCTTGCTGGGCTCGCGTGCCCTGGCACCATTCCCCCTGGGCCTTCGGCCCGGGAGGTGCCCCCACTCCGCCCTGTCGTCGGTCGCCAATAGCCCCCTGTGCGCTGCGGGCACGGGCGGTACCCCCACCGCATTGGCTCTCCCCCTGGGCCTAGCGGCCCGGGTGGGGGCGCCCCCACGCGTAGCCGTGGGGGAGTACCCCCATCCTCCGCCTTGCGATCCACGGCACCAGACCCCTCCCCCCACGCCCGGAGGGCGTGGGGGCACCCCACACTCACCCAGCCTGATCCATAAGGCAGGCCCTAGCCCCGTCAGCCCTCCGGGGCGGACAGCGCGGTGTTCGGGGAGGAATCCACCGTGGTGGAGGGAGCGGTTTCGGCCGTGACGGGAAGGCCAGCCGCCCGCCACGCCTGGAAGCCGCCGATCAGATCCGTCGCACGGTGCAGACCGAGCTGCCGCAGGGAGAGAGCGGCGAGGGAAGAGGCGTACCCCTCGTTGCAGATCACCACCACCCGCAGGTCGTGGCTGACCGCCTCGGGCGCGCGGTGGCTGCCCTGCGGATCCAGGCGCCACTCCAGCTCGTTGCGCTCCACGACCAGGGCGCCGGGGATCAGCCCGTCCCGGTCGCGCAGGGCCGCATAGCGGGTGTCCACCAGGAGGGCGCCGGCCGCCGCCTCGTCGAAGGCGCGCCGGGCGTCCACCCGGTCCAGCTTCTCCCGGACGCGCTCCAGGAGTTCGTCTATGCCGACGGGCCCTGCGGGCACGGGCTGGGAAGGTACGGTCACTGCCAGTCCTCCGGACGTTCGACCTGCTCCAGACGGAGCACGGGGCCGCTGCGGCTGAACCGTCGGATCAGCGGCAGCGGCGGATGGTACGCATGGACAGAGACGGCGTGCTCGGACGATTCGTTGAGCACCTCGTGGACGTGGTGCCGACCGAAGGCACGGCCCTGACCGGAGGTCAGCCGTCGCTCGCGGTCCAGCCCTTCGCTCAGTTCGAGGGTCTTCCACCCGCGGGCCGGAAGCCGTGCGGCCAACGAGTGCTCCGTCAGCAGGCCCACCGCGGTGGCGAACGCGCCGACGGACTCCGCGTGGTCATGCCAGCCGGTGCCCGCGCCGGGCGGCCAGCCGATGAGCCACGCCTCGCTGCCGCCCGGACCGTCCAGGCGCACCCAGGTGCGGCCCTCCGGATCGAGGGGGAGCGAGGCGATCAGCTCGGCGTCGGCCGCCGCGCTCCGTACGAAGTCGAGCAGCTCGGCGGCGGTGGGTGCGGCGGTGGAAGGGGCAGGGGCAGATGCGGTCGTTGACGCCGCGGCGGTGGCCCGGGGCGTGGAGTGCGGGGTCGGTTGGGACACGGAGTACCGTCCTGGGAGTTCGCTGAAGGGCGCGCAGGGGTGCGGCGCAGCGACCCGCGGGCGCGCGGATGACGAGGGGCCCCGCGCAGTCAGGCGCGGGGCAGCGAAGTCAGCAGGACGGTCGACACAGGCAGCCCGCGTACCGGAGGAAGTCCATGTGGACCCTCCGCCACAGGCGCACGTCGGTGCCGGTCATGGTCGGGAGTACACCACGGTGCTCACCGGAGGGTCAATTGACGTCAGCGGTGCTGTCGCTCGTCACCGGGGCCGGCGCACCGCCGCGGGCCGCGTCCGCCGCCGCGTACAACTCCGCGGGCCGCACCCCCGCGAAGGCCGCGACCAGGTGGCCGTCCGGTCGGACCAGCAGCACCGCGTGCGCCGAAGCGCCCGGGTACTCCTCCGTCACCAGCAGCTCGGCCCGTACGGGCAGCGCTGACACCGCCGCTGCGAGCCTTGGCATCACGCCGGCGCTCTGCCAGTGCCGGCGGTCCCACACGCCCGTGCCGGGGGCGACCAACAGCACCAGCAACTGCCCCTGGCCCAGTCGGTCCCGCAGCCGTGCGCTCGTCCCGTCGGGGGTGGTCACCCGTACGTCCTCCACCACGGCACCGGTCTCCGTGCCGACGGGGATGTGGGCGGGGGCGTGCTCCGGCGCGAGGGGGGAGTGCACGTAGACGGGGAGCGCGCCGAGGGGACCCTGCCCCAGGTGCGCGTCCGTGAGCAGCGCGTCGTGCCCGCGCGCCGCACCGGGCAGATAGGCGCGCAGCGGGCTGGTGCCGCGCAGCGCCGGCAGGGCGTGGTCGGCGGCGCGCAGCCGGGCGGCGACCGCGGCCCGGCGCTCGGACTGGTAGCTGTCCAGGAGGGCGGGCGACCCGCCGTGGTGCCAGGCGTGGGCCAGCTTCCACGCCAGGTTCTCCGCGTCCCGCAGCCCTTCGTCGAGGCCCTGGGTGCCGAGCGCGCCCACCAGGTGCGCCGCGTCGCCCGCCAGGAACGCCCGGTCCACGCGCCAGCGGCGCGCCAGCCGGTGGTGCACGGTGTACACGCCCGTGTCGAGCAGGTCGTACGGCGGGGTGCTGCCGTCGCACCAGCCCGCGAGGGTGTCGCGCACCCGGGTCACCAGGGCGTCGGGGGTGACCAGTTCGCCGTCCGGCGGCAGCAGCCAGTCCAGCCGCCAGGCGTCGTCCGGCAGCGGACGGGCCGTGATCTCGCTGCCGCTGCCGCGCCACGGCGGCTGACGGTGCAGCACCGCCTCGTCGGGCCAGGGCAGTTCCGTGCGCAGGGTGGCGACGGCGTGGCGCTCCACCGCGGTGCGCCCGGGGAAGCGGACGCCGAGCAGCTTGCGCACGGTCGACCGGGCGCCGTCGCAGCCCACCACGTGACTGCCGCGCCACCACGTGCCCTTGGGGCCGCGGGTGTGCACCGTGACGCCGTCGGCGTCCTGCTCCAGGGCGTCCACCCGGCTCTCGACGACGAGTTCCACCGACTCCTCGGCGGTGGCGGCGGCCCGCAGTCCACGGGTCAGGGCGTGTTGGGGCACGTGCAGCGGCGAGGATACGGTGTCGGCGCCGAGCGGCAGCCGGCGCAGCTCCTGCTTCCGGCGCATCGTGCGCCAGCCGGTCCACCGGGCGCCCTCGTCACGGACGGTGGCGCAGCCGAGCCGCTCCACCAGGGCGGCCGTGTCGGGGCGCAGGACGGCCGTGCGCGCGGGGCGCGGGTCGTCGTCGCCGCTGCCCTCGTCGAGCACGACGGTCGACACGCCCTGCTGGGCGAGTGCCAGGGCGAGCGCCAGCCCGACCGGACCCGCACCGACGACGATCACCGGGTCCACGACGCGGCTCCTCGGGCTCGCAGGGGCGTGCGGACGGTCGTCGTCGTAGTCGTCGTAGGGGGAGGTGCGGTGGAGCCCCGGTGCGCGATCACAGAACGTATGCAACCGATTGGGGGTGCCCGCGTCAAGTGACCCCCGAGCGGCATGGCGGCCACTGGTCCGCACGGGGGCGGCGGGGCGTCTGAGCTCGGGAAAGCGGGATGCGGGGGAGGAGCGGGCGGTGTCGACGGACGGTTGGGACCCGGCGGGTCGAACGGTGGTTCGTGGGACGGGCATCAGCCAACGGGGCGGATGGTGCAGCACCGGCCCGGGGAGGAGCCGGGCGTCGAGACACCGGAAGGCGGTGGCGCCGCCGCACCACCGCCTCCCGGATGCCCGGCCCGCTCGGGGCCGTGGACCGATGGATGAACCGCTCCCGCGTCAGAGCTTCGCGTCGACGATGCCGCCCGCCTCCAACTCCTCCCGGTTCACCACCGCGCCGGTGCTCTTCTTCCCGCGGCGTATCCGCGATTCCAGCCAACTCGCGAAGGAGGTCAGCAGGAAGTTGAGGAGGATGAACAGCACGGAGATGACCGTCAGCGTGGCGATGGTGTTGGCGCCGTAGTTCGCCGTGATCGCCCGGTTCTGGTACAGCAGTTCGGTGAAGCCGAGGAGCGCGCCACCGAGGGCGGTGTCCTTCACGATGACCACGAGCTGGCTGACCAGCGCGGGCAGCATCGCCGTGACCGCCTGCGGCAGCAGGACGAACGTCATCGTCTGGCCCTTGCGCATGCCGATCGCCTTGGCCGCGTCCGACTGCCCGTTCGGCAGCGAGAGGATGCCGGCGCGCACGATCTCGGCGATGACGGACGCGTTGTAGAGCACCAGGCCGGTGACCACCGCGTACAGCGGTCGGATGTCCGACTCGATGGAGGAGAACTCCACGAACGCCTGGTACGCGAAGAGCATCAGCAGCAGCACCGGCATGGCGCGGAAGAACTCGACCACGGCGGAGACGGGCACCCGCACCCAGGCGTGGTCGGAGAGCCGGCCGATGCCGAGCGCGGCGCCGAGCGGCAGGGCGATCACCACGGAGATGCCCGCGGCCTTCACCGTCTCCCAGAGTCCGGGCAGCAGGAAGGTCGTCCAGACCTTGGAGTCGTTGACGAACGGACTCCACTTCTCCGACGCCAACTGGTCCTTGTCGGCCATGGTGCTGAGCACCCACCAGACCGCCAGGGCCATCACCGCCAGGAAGACGACGGTGTAGAGGATGTTGCGGCCCTTCGCCTTCGGGCCGGGCTCGTCGTACAGGACGGACGTCATCGCTTCACCGCCACGCGCTTGGCGACCCAGCCCAGCACCAGACCGGTGGGCAGGGTCAGGACGAGGAACCCGAACGCGAAGACCGCGAAGACCGCGATCAGCGCGTCGGACTCGTTCTCGATCATCGTCTTCATCAGGGCCGACGCCTCGGCGACGCCGATCGCCGAGGCCACGGTGGTGTTCTTGGTGAGGGCGATCAGCACGTTCGCCAGCGGGGTGACGACCGCGCGGAACGCCTGGGGCAGCACGATCAGGGTCAGCACCTGGAAGAAGCCGAGCCCCAGTGCCCGGGCGGCCTCCGCCTGTCCGACGGGCACGGTGTTGATGCCGGAGCGCAGCGCCTCGCACACGAAGGTGCCGGTGTACGCGACCAGGCCCAGCACGGCCATCCGGAAGCCGATGTCCTTGAAGTTGTCGGCGCCGAGGTTGACGCCCATCGTCTGGCTCAGCCCCAGCGAGCAGATGATGAGGACGACCGTCAGCGGGGTGTTGCGGATGACGTTGACGTAGCCGGTGCCGAAGGCCCGCATCAGGGGGACGGGGCCGACCCGCATGCCGGCCAGCAGGGTTCCCCAGATCAGGGAACCTATTGCCGAGTAGACGGCGAGTTTCGCCGTCACCCAGAACGCGTCGAGCAGGTCGTACTGCCCGGAATCGAGGAAGTCGAACACGTTGACCCGCGATCTCTCCTGGTCGGAACGTTCGGAAGGAGGGGATCAGGGCCGCCGGCCGGGGTGGGCCGGCGGCACGTCACCGCTGGCTCAGCTGAGCTTGCCGATCTCCGGCGCGGGCTCGCTCTTGTAGCCCGCCGGGCCGAAGTTGGCCTCGACGAACTTCTTCCAGGAGCCGTCCGACTTCATCTTCTCCAGGGCCTTGTTGATCTTGTCCTGGAGGTCCTTGTCGCCCTTCTTGATGCCGATGCCGTAGTTCTCGTTGCTCAGCTTCAGACCGACGAGCTTGAACTTGCCCTGGTGCTCCTTCTGGGCGGCGTAACCGGCCAGGATGGAGTCGTCCGTGGTCAGCGCGACGACGGACTTGTTCTCCAGCCCGGTCAGGCACTCGGAGTAGCCGCCGACCGGGATGAGGTCGGCCTTGGGGGCGATCTCCTTCTGGATGTTCTGCGCCGAGGTGGAGCCGGTGACCGAGCAGAGCTTCTTGTCGTTGAGGTCCTCGGCCTTGGTGATCGAGGTCTCGTCGGCGCGGACCAGCAGGTCCTGGTGGGCCAGCAGGTACGGGCCGGCGAAGTCGACCTTCTCCTTGCGCTGGTCGGTGATCGAGTAGCTCGCGGCGATGAACTTCACGTCACCGTTGGCGAGCATCGTCTCCCGCTGGGCGCTCGGGGTCTGCTTCCACTCGATGTCCTTGGCGTCGTAGCCCAGCTCCTTGGCGACGTACGTGGCGACGTCGACGTCGAAGCCGGTGTACTTGCCGTCCTGGGTCTTCAGGCCGATGCCGGGCTGGTCGAACTTGATCCCGATCTTGATCTTGCCGCCGCCGCTGCCCGAGTCGTCGCTGCTGCCGCACGCGGTCGCGGCCAGCGAGAGGGCAACGACCGTGGCGACGGCCGCGGAAACCTTGCGGAGCTTCATGGTGAACATCCCTTGCGTCGTGGTTCGCCGATCGTCGAGCCGCTGCGTCGGCCGGCACGGAGTTCGGCACGGAAGGCCGGTACGGTCCGGCGCCGGGTTGCAGATGTCGGCCGACGGGTCCAGAGGTGACGCGGCCGGCCCGCCGCCGCGGGAACGCGGGTGCGGGGCCGGATGCGTCAGCGGGTGTCGCGGTGCGTCAGTGGTGCAGGATCTTCGACAGGAAGTCCTTGGCCCGGTCGCTGCGCGGATTGCTGAAGAACTCGTCGGGCGTGGCCTCTTCGACGATCCTGCCGTCGGCCATGAACACCACGCGGTTGGCCGCGGAACGGGCGAACCCCATCTCGTGGGTGACCACGACCATGGTCATTCCGGCCCGGGCGAGCTGCTGCATGACCTCCAGCACCTCGTTGATCATCTCCGGGTCGAGCGCCGAGGTGGGCTCGTCGAAGAGCATGACCTTCGGTTCCATCGCCAGGGCGCGGGCGATCGCGACGCGCTGCTGCTGACCACCGGAGAGCTGGGCGGGGTACTTGTCGGCCTGCGATCCGACGCCGACGCGGTCCAGCAGCTCGCGCGCCTTGCTCTCGGCGGCGCCCTTCTCCGTCTTGCGGACCTTGAGCTGGCCCAACATGACGTTCTCCAGCACGGTCTTGTGTGCGAAGAGGTTGAAGGACTGGAACACCATGCCCACGTCGGCCCGCAGCCGGGCCAGCTCCTTGCCCTCTGCGGGCAGCGGCTTGCCGTCGATGACGATCGACCCGGAGTCGATCGTCTCCAGCCGGTTGATGGTGCGGCAGAGCGTGGACTTGCCGGACCCGGAAGGTCCGATCACCACGACGACCTCACCCCTGGTGATGGTCAGATCGATGTCCTGAAGCACGTGCAGGGCACCGAAGTGCTTGTTGACATTGCTCAGTACGACCAGGTCGCCCTGGGGCTCCTGGGCGGGAACGGCGTCCCCGGCATCCTTGGACACAGACACTCCGCTCATCGGCCCACAGCTCCGTCCTCCTCGGTTGGGAGGACAGTAGTGACGCGGTGCGACCAGCGTCATTACATCTGAGCGGAAATTGAGCATAACGATCTGGCCTCGTACGGACACGATGCGTGAGGGCGGTTACCGTCGGCGTACCGGCTGGGTAACGGAAAGCGGCCGGGGGTCGAATCTCTCTTGACTCCCCGCCCGGGAATCAGCCTTGATGCCGTGGGTACGCGACGGCGCGTGCCGGGAAGAGCAACTGAGGGATCACGGACCGACCAGGTCACGGGACCACCGACCGAAGGGGGGCCATGAGGCTGCTGCTCGTCGAGGACGACGACCACGTCGCCGCGGCCCTGTCCGACATACTCGCCCGGCACGGGTTCGACGTCGTACACGCACGCAACGGCGAGGAGGCGTTGCGCGCCGTCCTGCCCACCGCCCACCCCGGCAAGCCGCCCTTCGGGGTGGTCCTGCTCGATCTGGGGCTGCCCGACCAGGACGGCTACCAGGTCTGCGGAAAGCTGAGGAAGCTGACCTCCACCCCGGTGATCATGGTGACGGCCCGCGGTGACGTGCGCTCCCGCATCCACGGCCTCAACCTCGGCGCCGACGACTACGTGGTCAAGCCGTACGACCCCGGGGAACTGCTGGCGCGCATCCACGCGGTGGCCCGGCGCACCGCGGCGGGCGACGAGCCGTCCCAGGCCGCGGGCGGCAGCGACGACGTGCTCCGGCTCGGCCCGGTGACCGTCGAACTGCCCACCCGGCGCGTCAGCGTCGACGGCGAGGCCGTCCCGCTGACCCGCAAGGAGTTCGACCTGCTCGCGCTGCTCGCCCAGCGGCCGGGCGTCGTCTTCCGACGGGAGCAGATCATCAGCGAGGTCTGGCACACCAGTTGGGAGGGGACCGGCCGCACCCTCGAAGTGCACGTGGCCTCCCTGCGCGCCAAGCTGGGGATGCCCGCGCTGATCGAGACCGTGCGCGGCGTGGGCTACCGCCTCGTCGCGCCAACCTGCTGACCGCCCGGTGCGTACCCGCCTCCTCCCGCTGCTCATCGTGCTCATGGCGGGCGTGCTGCTCGCGCTCGGGTTCCCCCTGGCGGTGAGCGTCGCCGCCGCGCAGCAGCAGGAGGTGGTGGTCGACCGGATCGACGACACCGTACGGTTCGCGGCGCTCGCACAGTTCGTCTCCGAGGGCCCGACCGTCGTGGACGAACGCATCACCACCCTCCAGGACCAACTCGACCGCTACCACGCCACCTACGACATCAACGTCGGCGTCTTCCTCCGCAACGGCACCTCCGCCATGGCCCAGGCGCCCGAACGGTGGGGGGTGCCTTCTGACGGCGAGGGCCAGAAGGCGTTCCGCGAGGCGCTCACGGGCCGGCGCAGCCAGGACCCGCCCCAGGTCTGGCCCTGGCAGCTGAACGGCCGGCTGGTCGTCGCCTCACCCGTCGTACGGGACGGGGACGTCGTCGCCGTGGTGCTCACCGACTCGCCCACCGACCACCTGCGCGAGCGCACCCTGCGGGGCTGGGCCCTGATCGCGGCCGGCGAGGGCGCGGCCATGCTGCTCGCCGTCGGGGCCGCCTTCCGGCTCACCGGGTGGGTGCTGCGGCCGGTGCGCGTCCTGGACGCGGCCACCCACGACATAGCGACCGGCCAGCTCAACTCCCGGGTCGCCGCCGCGAGTGGCCCTCCCGAACTGCGCCGGCTCGCCCGCTCCTTCAACGAGATGGCCGACAACGTCGAGGGCGTGCTCGAACAGCAACGGGCCTTCGTCGCCGACGCCTCGCACCAACTGCGCAACCCGCTCGCCGCGCTGCTGTTGCGGATCGAACTCCTCGCCCTCGAACTGCCCGAGGGCAACGCGGAGATCGCCTCGGTCCGTACCGAGGGCCGCCGCCTCGCCCAGGTGCTGGACGACCTGCTCGACCTCGCGCTGGCCGAGCACTCGTCGGCCGCGCTCGAACTCGCCGACATCGGCGAACTGGCCGCCGAACGCGTGGCCGCCTGGCGTCCCGTGGCGGAGGAGAAGGGCGTCCACCTCGGCGACGACGGAAGCGCGGTCACCGCGTGGGTGGACCCGATCGCCCTGTCCAGCGCCCTGGACGCGGTGATCGACAACGCGGTGAAGTTCACCCCCCGGGGAGCGTCGGTCACGGTGACGGCGGCCTCCCACGGCACCACGTGCAGCATCGTGATCACCGACGGCGGGCCCGGTCTGACGGACGACGAACTGGCCCGCATCGGGGACCGCTTCTGGCGCAGCGGCCGGCACCAGAACGTCAAGGGCTCCGGACTCGGCCTCTCCATCTCCCGCGCCCTCCTCTCCGCCGGCGGCGGTCGGATCGCCTATGAGCACCACGAACCCCACGGACTGAAGGTCACCCTCACCGTTCCCCGCACCCCGCCCCCGGACGCGGCCCACGGAGTCGACTGACACCCCCGGCCCTTGGTTCCCCGCCTTCGCCCTGCGGTCCTCACCGGGCTGGTCGTGGCTACGGCTTGACCGAGCGGTAGTACCGCTGGGCTCCCTTGTGGAGATCGAGCGGAGCCGTGTAGATCGCGGTCCTGAGGTCGACCAGCTGGGCCGGGTGCACGGTGTTCCCGATGTCGTCCCGGCTCTTGATCACCGTCCGGGTGAGCCCCTCCACAAGGTCGGGACGTATTCGATCGGTGGTGACCAGCAGATTCGCCACCGCCATCGAATTCACCGGAAGGCCGCTCTGCGCCAGCGGGTAGAGGTCGGGCGGCATCACGGCCGACCGGTAGTGGCTGGTCGGAACACCCGTGGCGTGGACCTTCTCGATCAGATCGCTCTCCAGCGGAACCAGCCGTATCGGAAAGCGCTCGGACAGGGCCTGCACCGCGAGCGTCGGCAGCCCGCCCGACCAGAAGAACGCCTCGATGTCGCGCTGCTCCAGCAGCTGGGGAACGGTGTCGATGCCGTTCGGCACCGCCTCGACGTCCTTCTTCGGGTCGAGCTTCGCGGCCTCCAGCAGCCGCTCGGCGACCAGTCGCACCCCGGAGCGGTCCTGCCCGACCCCCACCCGCTTGCCGCGCAGGTCCGCCACCTTGTGCACGGAGGAGTCGGCGGGGACCACCAACTGCACGTAGTCGTCGTACAGCCGCGCGCAGCCGCGCAGCTTCTCCGCACCCGCCTTGCCGTCCCGCTGGTACTTCGCGACGGCGTCCGCGGTGGCGATCGTGAAGTCCGCCTCGCCGGACGCGACGCGTTCCAGATTCTGCTGGGAGCCCTCGCTCGTCCGCAGCTCCACGTCCACCTTCGGCAGGTCGTGGGCGAGGACGCCCTTCAGCAGGTCGCCGTAGCGCTGGTAGACGCCGTCGCGCACGCCGGTGCTGAAGGTGACCTCGCCCCGGGGCTCGGGCTCCCCCAGCGGCAGCAGCCACCACAGCAGCAGCCCGAACACCGCGAGGACCGCCGCACCGGCGGCCAGCACGCGGCGACGGCCGATGCGCAGGCGACTCATGAACATGCTTGCGATCCTGCCAGCTCACTCACCGTGATGACCAGGTGTTGGCGAGGAGACGCCAGAAGGGGTCCGCCAAGGCGTGGAGGGGGCGGCTCCGGCGCGCCTTTACCCTTGTGGCATGACCAGCAGCAGTGACCGGGTTGGAGCGGTGGACGAAGTGGGCGTTACCCGAAGCTATGAGATCCGTACCTACGGGTGTCAGATGAACGTCCACGACTCCGAACGCCTCTCGGGCCTGCTGGAGGACGCCGGCTACGTCCGGGCGGCCGAGGGCTCCGACGGCGACGCCGACATCGTCGTCTTCAACACCTGCGCGGTCCGGGAGAACGCCGACAACAAGCTGTACGGCAACCTCGGCCGGCTCGCTCCGAAGAAGGCCCAGCGCCCGGGCATGCAGATCGCCGTCGGCGGCTGCCTCGCGCAGAAGGACCGGGAGACGATCGTCACCCGCGCGCCCTGGGTCGACGTCGTCTTCGGCACCCACAACATCGGCAAGCTGCCGGTCCTGCTGGAGCGCGCCCGCGTCCAGGAGGAGGCGCAGGTCGAGATCGCCGAGTCCCTGGAGGCGTTCCCCTCGACCCTGCCGACCCGCCGCGAGTCCGCGTACGCGGCCTGGGTCTCCATCTCTGTCGGCTGCAACAACACCTGCACCTTCTGCATCGTGCCCGCGCTGCGCGGCAAGGAGAAGGACCGCAGGCCCGGCGACATCCTCGCGGAGATCGAGGCCCTGGTCGCCGAGGGCGTCAGCGAGATCACCCTGCTCGGCCAGAACGTGAACGCGTACGGCTCCGACATCGGCGACCGCGAGGCGTTCAGCAAGCTGCTGCGGGCCTGCGGCCGGATCGAGGGCCTGGAGCGCGTCCGCTTCACCTCGCCGCACCCCCGTGACTTCACCGACGACGTGATCGCCGCGATGGCCGAGACGCCGAACGTGATGCCCCAGCTCCACATGCCGCTCCAGTCCGGCTCGGACACCGTTCTCAAGGCGATGCGCCGCTCGTACCGGCAGGAGCGTTTCCTCGGGATCATCAGCAAGGTGCGCGAGGCCATCCCGCACGCGGCCATCTCCACCGACATCATCGTGGGCTTCCCCGGCGAGACCGAGGAGGACTTCGAGCAGACGCTGCACACCGTCCGCGAGGCCCGCTTCGCGAACGCCTTCACCTTCCAGTACTCCAAGCGCCCCGGCACCCCCGCCGCCACCATGGACGGACAGGTCCCGAAGGCGGTCGTGCAGGCGCGGTACGAGCGGCTCGTCGCCCTCCAGGAGGAGATCTCCTGGGCGGAGAACAAGAAGCAGGTCGGCCGGACCCTGGAGGTCATGGTCGCCGAGGGCGAGGGCCGCAAGGACGACGCCACCCGCCGGCTGTCCGGCCGGGCCCCGGACAACAGGCTCGTCCACTTCACCAAGCCGGACCAGGAGGTCCGCCCCGGCGACGTGGTCACGGTCGAGATCACCTACGCGGCCCCGCACCACCTCCTCGCCGAAGGCGAGGTGTCCGCCGTGCGCCGCACGCGCGCCGGCGACGCCTGGCAGAAGCGGAACGAGACGCAGGCGGCGAAGCCCGCGGGCGTCATGCTGGGCCTGCCCACGATCGGCGCCCCGGCCCCGCTGCCGGCCGCCGCGGCGCCGGGCTGCGCCGCGCACTGATCCGTTCAGGACCGGCGGCCGTGTCCCCCCCCCGCGGGACCGTACGCCGCCGGCCACCGGGCGCATGAGGGTCGTGGCACCGCATTAGGCTGCCGATCATGCTTGTCGCCGCTGCCGTGTGCCCCTGTCCGCCGCTGCTGGTGCCCGAGGTCGCCTCGGGCGCCGCGCCCGAGCTCGACGCGGCCAGAGACGCCTGTGCACGGGCCGTCTCGGCGCTCGCCGCGGCTCGGCCCGAGCTGTTGGTGGTGGTGGGCCCGACGACCGCGGAGGCGGCCGGAACGTACCCCTCCGGGACCACCGGATCCTTCCGCGGCTTCGGCGTCGGCCTCGACGTGCGCCTCGGTACGGCGACCCCGGCCACCGGGCGGGCCTCGTTGCCCCCGGCGCTGGCCGTCGGCGCCTGGCTGCTCCAGGCAGCCGAGTGGGCCACCCCGGTGGAGGGCCTCGGCGTCGACGAGCGGGCGACGTCCGAGCGCTGCTTCGAGGAGGGCCGGAAGATCGCCGACCGGGCCGAGCGCGTGGCTCTGCTGGCGATGGGCGACGCCAGCGCCTGCCGGAGCCTGAAGGCGCCGGGCTATCTGGACGAACGCGCCGCCGACCACGACGCCGCCGTGGCGCGGGCCCTCGCCGAGGCCGACCCGGCCGGGCTCCGGGCGCTGGACGCCTCCCTCGCGTACGAACTGAAGGCCGCCGGCCGCCCGGCCTGGCAGGTGCTCGCCGGGGCCGCCGAAGGCGCCGGGCTCACGGGGCAGATGCTGTACGACGACGCCCCTTACGGCGTCGGCTACTTCGTCGCTTCCTGGACGGCGCCCTGAGGCTCCCCCGTACGGGCCCGGACACGTTCGAGGGCCGCGCCGCTGCGTGCGGCGCGGCCCTCGAAGGCCGTCGTTGCGTCAGACGCCCGGGCTCAGGCGGCCGGCGGCGGCGAGGACGGGGGCGGGGACGGCGGGGTGCCGCCGTCGTCCTTGTGGGCGATCTTCCCCAAGGCTTCCTTGGCCTTGCCCGTGCCCGTCTCGATCTTGCCGCTGTACTTGCCCTTGGTCCGCGAGTCGACCGCCTTCGCGGCCTTGTCCAGACCGTGCTCGATCTTGTCCCCATGCTGCTGCGCGAGGTCGGAGACCTTTTCCTTCGCCGGGGCGAGCTTGGCCTTCAGCGTGTCCATCAGACCCATGGGCCACCTTCCCTCGTGAGCGACTGCTGACATCCAGTGTGACAAACCACTGCCCGTTTTGCGTCGGGACATGCCCGCATGGGCTACTGCCGGGCGCTCTCCCCGGCCTCGCTGTCCGCGGCGTCCCCCGCCGACTGCTGACGGGGGATGTCCACACCCGCGGCGTCCGGGCACCCGGACGGCCCGGGAGCCCCGGCGTCCTTGGCCGCACCGGCCGGAGCGGTCTCCACCTCGGTCGGCTCCGACGTCGCCGAGGGCTTCGCCCCGGTCTCGTCCGCAGCGGCGGCCGGGGCTTCGGCCTCGGCGGAGGCTCCCCTCGGCGCCTCGCTGGAAGAGCCCTTCGGCTTACGGCTGAACCATGAAAAAACACCCATTGAAGACTCCATCAGGTACTCGTGCGGCAGCTACTCGTACGGGCGAGGACCGCCGGCGCCGGGGGCGCCCTGCCGCGCCGCCCGGGGACGACCGGCCGCAGGGGTGCGCCGACCGGCGCTCGCCACCTCGCAACAGGCAACGAAGCCCCGCACGGGCCGTCACCTCGCTCGTTCGGGGACACCGCCACGGGTTTGGGAGACTGGGACGGTGAGTAGCGCAGCCCCCGCACCGCGGGTCATCGCCGTCGTCGGTCCCACCGCGGCCGGAAAGTCCGATCTCGGGGTCTTCCTCGCCCGCCACCTGGGCGGGGAGGTCGTCAACGCGGACTCCATGCAGCTCTACCGGGGGATGGACATCGGCACCGCCAAGCTGACGGTCGACGAGCGCGGCGGAGTGCCGCACCGGCTCCTGGACGTCTGGGACGTCACCGAGGCCGCGAGCGTCGCCGAGTACCAGCGGCTGGCCAGGGCCGAGATCGACCGCCTCCTGGCCGAGGGCCGCACCCCGGTCCTCGTCGGCGGCTCGGGGCTGTACGTGCGCGGCGCCATCGACGCCCTGGAGTTCCCCGGCACCGACCCGGCCGTCCGAGCCCGGCTGGAAGCGGAACTGGACGACCAGGGGCCGGGCGCGCTGCACACCAGGCTGGCCGCCGCCGACCCCGAGGCCGCCCGCGCCATCCTCCCCGGCAACGGCCGCCGCATCGTCCGGGCACTGGAGGTGATCGAGATCACGGGCCGGCCCTTCACCGCCAACCTCCCGGGGCACGACGCCGTGTATGACACCGTTCAGATCGGGGTCGACGTGGCCCGTCCCGAACTCGACGAGCGCATCGCGCGCCGCGTGGACCTCATGTGGGACGCGGGCTTCGTCGAGGAGGTGCGCGCGCTGGAGGCGCAGGGGCTCAGAGAGGGGCGTACGGCAGCCAGGGCCCTGGGCTACCAGCAGATCCTCGCGGCGCTTGCGGGGGAGTGCACCGAGCAGGAGGCGCGCGACGAGACCGTGCGCGCCACCAAGCGCTTCGCGCGCCGTCAGGATTCATGGTTCAGGAGGGATCCGAGGGTGCATTGGCTCAGTGGAGCAGTCGAGGACCGCGGGGAACTTCCGCGACGGGCCCTGGCGTTGATCGAACGAGCGGTTACAGCCTGATCACGTGATGGCATCGGGACGCCACGCCCGTCATCCAGGTATCTCCGACCGTGCCATCATCGAGCATCGATTGACGTGGAGTCCGAGTGGGGAGGGCGCGTGGCGATGGAGGCCGGCCCTCACGGCACCGAGCAGCAGCCACGGGCGGTTGAGGGCGTGCCCGGATTGAGCCCCGACGGTCCCGACGAGCAGGAGCTGGTCGCCGACGAGGCCGAGGTCGAGGTGGAGTTGCGCCCCGTGCGCCGGCTGCGGATCTGGCAGCTCGCGCCCATCGTGATGCTCGCCGCCGTCGGCTCCCTGATGTTCGCCTTCCCGCTGGCCTTCGGCTCCGGCGACGGCGGTCCCGTGGTCGCCATGCTCGGCCTGCTGATCAGCTGCTGTGCCGCGGGGTGGGGTGTGATGGCGGCCCGTCGGGTCGGTCACACCTGGCCGGGGCTGCCGCAGCGCGGCTCGGGCGAGCGGCCGGACTGGCGGATCCTCGCGCTCTACGTCGGCTTCGGCCTCCTGCTGGTCGCGCTGGCCGTGTGGCGCGTCGCCCGTCTGCGCTGAGCCCCCGCCGCGCCCCGTCGTCCCGTGAGCCCCGGCGTCGGCGCGTACGACGGCGCCGCCCCCGCACTCGTACGATGGACGGCGTGACCACCGCACAGCCTCCGCTGCCCCCGCAGGACCCGGCCCGCCACCGCCCTCAGGGCGCCGAGCCGCAGCCGGTCGACTTCCTCAAGGGCCACGGCACCGAGAACGACTTCGTGATCGTCCCGGACCCGGACAACGCCGTCGACCTGCCCGCCGCCGTCGTGGCCCGGCTGTGCGACCGCCGGGCCGGCATCGGCGGCGACGGCGTCCTGCACGTCGTACGGTCCGCGGCCCACCCCGAAGCGCGCGCCATGGCGGACGAGGCCGAGTGGTTCATGGACTACCGCAACGCCGACGGGTCGATCGCCGAGATGTGCGGCAACGGCGTCCGCGTCTTCGCCCGCTACCTCCAGCACGCCGGCCACGTCGAAGCCGGCGACCTGGCCGTGGCCACCCGCGGCGGGGTCAAGCACGTCCACATCGCCAAGGGCCCGGCGCACGACCCCGACAGCGGCGACATCACGGTCCGGATGGGCCGGGCGACCCTGCCCGAGGGCTCCGTCACCGTCACGGTGGACGGCCGCAGCTGGCCCACCCGCAACGTGAACATGGGCAACCCCCACGCCGTCGCCTTCGTCGACGACCTCGACCACGCCGGGGACCTGTACTCCGCGCCGGCCTTCGCGCCCGCCGCCGTGTACCCCAACGGGGTCAACGTGGAGTTCGTCGTCGACCGCGGCGAGCGGCACGTGGCCCTGCGCGTCCACGAACGCGGCTCCGGCGAGACCCGCTCCTGCGGCACGGGAGCCTGCGCCGTCGCCGTCGCGGCGGCGCGCCGGGACGGCGCCGACCCCGCGCGCACCGGTGTCCCCGTCACGTACCGCGTCGACCTGCCCGGAGGGCGGTTGGTGATCACGGAGCGGCCGGACGGCGAGGTAGAGATGACGGGCCCCGCCGTGATCGTCGCCACGGGCCGGCTGGCGGCTGCCCTGCTCCGACCCGTCGAGCCCGCTGAACCGGCAGAACCCACCGAACCCGCTGAAACCACAGCCGGATAGAGCTTCGCTCGAACGGGTGATCCGGTTCACGCTCGGCGAGAGCCGGACTGCTCCACGTGGTGGGCTCGGTAGCATCAAGCACCGGCCCGGAGGGCACGCCTGCACCTCCAACCGCCGGTCGATTGCCGCCCGGAGGTACCCCCCATGAGTGCAGAGGCCGCCAACCCCGGTGCCCACAGCCGCCGTCGCGGCCGATCCCGGATCGACCTCCGCAGGCTGGGGCGTGCCGCGCTCCTCGGCCCGGCCGGCCGCGACCGACTGCCCGACGCCATCGGCCACGTCGCGGACGTCCACCGCGCCCACCACCCCGACGCGGACCTGACGCTGCTGCACCGGGCCTACCTGCTCGCCGAATCGTCCCACCGGGGCCAGTTCCGCAAGAGCGGGGAGCCGTACATCACGCATCCCCTCGCGGTGACCCTGATCCTCGCCGAACTCGGCGCGGAGACCACGACCCTGACGGCCTCGCTCCTCCACGACACCGTGGAGGACACGGAAGTGACGCTCGACCAGGTCAGACGGGAGTTCGGCGCCGAGGTCGGCTATCTGGTCGACGGGGTGACCAAGCTGGAGAAGGTGGACTACGGGGCGGCGGCCGAGCCCGAGACCTTCCGCAAGATGCTCGTCGCCACCGGAAACGACGTCCGGGTGATGTCGATCAAGCTGGCCGACCGGCTGCACAACATGCGCACGCTCGGCGTGATGCGCCCCGAGAAACAGGTCCGGATCGCCAAGGTCACCCAGGACGTCCTGATCCCGCTGGCCGAGCGCCTCGGCGTCCAGGCGCTCAAGACGGAGCTGGAGGACCTCGTCTTCGCGATCCTGGAGCCCGAGGAGTACGAGCGCACCCGCGCCCTCATCGCCGAGAACGCCGACGCCGGGGCCGACCTCGACACCACGGCCGAGCGCATCTCGGCGGTGCTCAAGGACGCCGGCATCACCGCCGAGGTCCAGATCCGACCGCGCCACTTCGTCTCCGTGCACCGGGTCAGCACCAAGCGCGGCCGGCTGCGCGGCACCGACTTCGGCCGACTGCTGATCCTGGTTGCCGAGGACGCCGACTGCTACGCGGTCCTCGGCGAGCTGCACACCTGCTTCACCCCGGTGGTCTCCGAGTTCAAGGACTTCATCGCCGCCCCCAAGTTCAACCTGTACCAGTCGCTGCACACGGCCGTCGCCGGCCCGCAGGGCGCGGTCGCCGAAGTCCTCATCCGTACGCACCGGATGCACCGGGTCGCCGAAGCCGGCGTGATCGCGCTGGGCAACCCCTACGCGTCCGCCGAGGCGACCGGCGTCGAGCACCCCGCCACGGGGCCGTCCGACGTCGACGGCGAGCGCGTGGACCCCACCCGCCCCGGCTGGCTCTCCCGTCTCCTCCAGTGGCAGCAGGCCACCCCCGACCCCGACGCCTTCTGGACCTCGCTCCGCGCCGACCTGGCGCAGGACCGCGAGATCACCGTCTTCGCCGCCGACGGGCGGATGCTCGGCCTGCCGGCCGGCGCGACCTGCGTGGACGCCGCGTACGCCCAGTACGGCGAACGCGCCCACTCCTGCATCGGCGCGCGGGTCAACGGACGCCTCGCAGCCCTGGGCACCGTCCTGAAGGACGGTGACACCGTGCACCTGCTCCGCGGCGACGACGATTCCAGGGGCGCCGGCGGGTCCCTCAAGGGCGCTCAGGAAGCCGTCTCCGGCCCCGAGCCCGACTGGCTGGACCACGCCCGCACCCCGGCCGCGCGCATCGCCATCACGGCCTGGCTGGAAGCCCACCCCGACCTGGCGCAGCCGCCCGCCGCCGCGCCCCGCCGGGCCGCCCTCACCCCCGTCGCCGCCGACCGCCCGACCACCGTGAGCGCCGTCGTCGACCTGCCCGACGCGGATGCGGCCGTACGGCTGGCCGGCTGCTGCACCCCGGTCCCGCCGGACGCCGTCACCGGCTTCTCCGTGCGCGGGGGAGTGGTGACCGTCCACCGCGAGGAGTGCCCCGCCGTCTCCCGCATGAGGTCCCTCGACCGCGCCCCCGTCCCCGTGCGGTGGGGCGACGCTGCGGGCTGCCGGGTGACCCTCGTCGCCGAGTCCTTCGGCCGCCCCCGGCTGCTGGCCGACCTCACCGAGGCCATCGCCACCGAAGGCGCCGCCATCGTCTCCGCCACCGTGGAGCCGCCCAGCCAGCAGCGCGTACGGCACACGTACACCCTTCAACTGCCGGACGCCGCCGGGCTTCCCGCGCTGATGCGCGCCATGCGGGACGTCGCCGGCGTGTACGACGTCAGCCGCGCCCAGCATCCGGCCGCCACCGGCTGATCTCGTTCGGGTGGCGCCGCGCGCGGCGACGCACCTCGGCGGCGCGCCGCGGGTAGCGGTAGCACATGCCGCCCACCACCCGCCGCCCCGCCCGCAGGACGCTGCGTGCCGGGGCGCTCGCCGCCGTCTCAGCAGCCCTCGTCGCCGCTGCCCTGCCACCGCCCGAGCCGGTCGCGCTCGGCATCGGCGACACGCTCTTCGCCCAACTGGGCAACCCCGGCTACGACGTCGTCGCGTACGACGTCGCCTTCACCTACGGCGGCAGCAACACCCAGCCGCTCGACGCGGTGACCATCATCGACGCCCGCGTCACGGACCGCCTGGAGCGCGTCAACCTGGACTTCACCCACGGCACGGTGCACACCGTGGAGGTCAACGGCCGACCGGCCGACTTCGCCACCGCGCAGGAGGACCTGGTCATCCAGCCCGACCGGGCCCTGGAGCGCGGCACCCGGATGCGCGTGACGGTCCGGCACACCAGCGACCCCGGCGGTCAGGCCAGCGCCGGGGGCTGGGTGCGCACCGGCGACGGGCTGGCGATGGCGAACCAGGCCGACGCCGGCCACCGCGTCTTCCCCTCCAACGACCACCCCTCCGACAAGGCGTACTTCACCTTCCGCATCACCGCGCCGAGCGAGCTGACCGCGGTCGCGAACGGCCTGAGGAAGGAGCGGCGGACCGAGGGCGCCAACACCACCTGGACGTACCGCACCCGCCACCCCATGGCCACCGAACTCGCCCAGGTCTCCATCGGCCGCTCCGCCGTCCCGACCCGCGAGGGGCCCGACGGGCTCCCGCTGCGCGACGTGGTGCCCGCCGCGGACCGCGACGAGCTGGAGCGCTGGCTCGCCAAGACCCCCGACCACGTGGCGTGGATGCAGGAACGGGTCGGCCGCTACCCCTTCGAGACGTACGGGGTGCTGATCGCCGACGCGAACACCGGCTACGAACTGGAGACGCAGACCCTCTCGCTCTTCGAGCGGGCCCTGTTCACCAGCGATTCGTACCCCGAGTGGTACGTGGACTCGATCATGGTCCACGAGCTGGCCCACCAGTGGTTCGGCGACAGCGTCACCCCGCGGACCTGGTCCGACCTGTGGCTGAACGAAGGCCACGCCACCTGGTACGAGGCGCTGTACGCGCAGGAGCACGGCGGCGGCACCCTGGAGCAGCGGATGCGCGACGCGTACCGCCGCTCCGACCAGTGGCGCGCCTCCGGCGGCCCGCCCGCGGCCCCCAAGCCCCCGTCGCCCGGCCAGAAGATCAGCATCTTCCGGCCGGTGGTGTACGACGGCAGCGCCCTGGTCCTGTACGCCCTGCGGCAGGAGATCGGGCGGGAGGGCTTCGAGCGGCTGGAGCGCGCCTGGGTGCGCGACCACCGCGACGCGAACGCCTCCACCGCCGACTTCGTCCACCTCGCCTCGAAGATCGCGGGGCGTGACCTCACGGCGTTCTTCGACGGATGGGTGTACGGGCAGCGCACGCCGCCCATGCCGGGCCACCCGGACTGGCAGAGCACCCCGCCGGTCACCTAGAGCCGCCCCCGCGACCGCGGTGTAAACCGGGGTGACGGGCGTGCGGACCGCGTGGGACCATCGAGGTGTCGGCGCCGCTGCCGGAGCCGGGTGTCCGGCGTGGATCGCGCCCCGATCCACCGACCGGGAATCATCCGGGACGGTCACGCGTTGTGACTGACACAGCGGATTTCCACTCCATCGACGTAAGGATCAAATGACCTCCTCTTCATCCCCTTCCCAGGACGAGCAGACCTTCGCTCGGACAGGCACCGACAAGCCCGAGAAGCTGCGGGCGGACGCCCTGATGGAAGAGGACGTCGCCTGGAGCCACGAGATCGACGGAGACCGGGACGGCGACCAGTTCGACCGCTCCGACCGCGCCGCGCTCCGGCGCGTGGCGGGCCTCTCCACCGAGCTTGAGGACGTCACCGAGGTCGAGTACCGACAGCTGCGCCTAGAGCGCGTGGTGCTGGTCGGCGTCTGGACCTCCGGGACGGCACAGGACGCGGAGAACTCCCTCGCGGAGCTGGCGGCCCTCGCGGAGACGGCGGGTGCGGTCGTGCTCGACGGCGTCGTCCAGCGCCGGGACAAGCCGGACCCGGCGACCTACATCGGTTCGGGCAAGGCCCAGGAGCTGCGGGACATCGTCCTCGACTCCGGCGCCGACACCGTCGTCTGCGACGGTGAGCTGAGCCCCGGCCAGCTGATCCACCTCGAAGACGTCGTCAAGGTCAAGGTCGTCGACCGTACGGCCCTGATCCTCGACATCTTCGCCCAGCACGCCAAGTCCCGCGAGGGCAAGGCGCAGGTCGCGCTGGCGCAGATGCAGTACATGCTGCCGCGGCTGCGCGGCTGGGGTCAGTCGCTGTCCCGGCAGATGGGCGGCGGCGGTGGCGGCGGCATGGCCACCCGCGGCCCCGGTGAGACCAAGATCGAGACGGACCGGCGGCGGATCCGCGAGAAGATGGCGAAGATGCGCCGGGAGATCGCGGAGATGAAGACCGGCCGCGAGATCAAGCGGCAGGAGCGCCGGCGCCACAAGGTGCCCTCGGTCGCGATCGCCGGGTACACCAACGCCGGCAAGTCCTCTCTGCTCAACCGCCTCACCGGCGCCGGCGTCCTGGTGGAGAACGCACTGTTCGCCACCCTGGACCCGACGGTGCGCCGGGCCGAGACCCCGAGCGGCCGGCTGTACACCCTGGCCGACACGGTCGGTTTCGTCCGCCACCTGCCGCACCACCTCGTCGAGGCGTTCCGCTCCACGATGGAGGAGGTCGGCGACTCCGACCTCATCCTGCACGTCGTGGACGGATCCCACCCCGCCCCGGAGGAGCAGTTGGCCGCGGTGCGCGAGGTGATCCGCGACGTGGGCGCGCTGGACGTGCCCGAGATCGTGGTGATCAACAAGGCGGACGCGGCGGACCCCCTGGTGCTCCAGCGCCTGATGCACGTCGAGCGCAGCGCCATCGCGGTGTCGGCGCGGACGGGCGAGGGTATCGAGGAGCTCCTGGCGCTCATCGACCTCCAGCTGCCGCGACCCGAGGTCGAGGTCGAGGTGCTCGTTCCGTACACCCAGGGCGGACTCGTCTCCCGGGTGCACGCCGAGGGCGAGGTCGTCACCGAGGAGCACACCTCCGAGGGCACCCTGCTCAAGGCCCGGGTGCACGAGGAGCTGGCTGCGGTCCTCGCGCCGTACGCGCTGGTGACGAGCTGAGCGCAGCGGTCGACCGCCGCGCATGACAGGACGGCCGGGTCCGCCCCCCTCCGGGGAGGTCGGACCCGGCCGTCGTCACGTCGGGCCCAGGTCGTACCGGGCGTCGTCAACCAGGCGGGACCTTCCGGACGCCCCCTAGATGAATGAGTCCGATGTTTGTGCTGGCCGCGACCATGGCGAAGGGCGCCCGTTGGTCGGTGTGTGAAGACAAACCTGGACGCCCTTCTGG
>NZ_JBEZNF010000038.1:0-60334 GCF_040653095.1 Streptomyces sp. NPDC048057 | reverse complement strand
TCGCCCTCGACCCCTACACCCACTCCCGCCGCACCGGCGCCTTCCTCCTCATCGACCCCAACAACGGCACCACCCTCACCGCCGCCATGACAGGCGACAGCTTCGTGACCGCGGCCCGCTCGGCGCGGGCCGCCGCGGAGCCGGCCGAGGGTCCGGACGAGAAGTCGGAGTGGGACTTCTGATGACGAACGTGTTCGCCACCTTCGCGAAAGAGGGCGGTCGGGTGGGTAGTGGCACCCTCGGCGCAGGTTCGGGAGGTGTGGAGCGATGTGCGCGCTGACCCGCGTCCCGATCCACCCGCGCCGAAAACGAAAACCCTTACCCGACGACTCCCCGGACCCGCCGCACCGGCGTGACCTCCGGGGACAACGAGAGGAACCCCTCCCGTGCCTGCCACCCGCCCCGCCCTCCGCCGTGCCCTCGCCCTGACCGCCGCACTGCCGCTGCTGATCGGCGCGCTCGCCTCCTGCGGCTACGGCTCCGAGGCCGAGAAGGACGACGACGTCGCCCCGGCCGCGAAGGGGAAGAAGCTCTCCGCCGACACCGTGCGCCTCGGCTACTTCCCCAACCTCACCCACGCCACCGCGCTCGTCGGTGAGCAGGAGGGCATCCTCCAGAAGGAGCTCGGCGGGACCGCGATCAAGTCGACGACCTTCAACGCCGGCCCCTCCGAGATCGAGGCGCTCAACGCGGGCTCCATCGACATCGGCTTCATCGGCCCCTCCCCCGCGATCAACGGCTTCACCAAGTCCAAGGGGAAGAACCTGCGGATCGTCGCCGGTTCGGCGTCCGGCGGGGTCAAGCTGGTGGTCAACCCGGCGAAGATCAAGACGCTGGACGACCTCAAGGGCAAGAAGATCGCCACCCCCCAGCTGGGGAACACCCAGGACGTCGCCTTCCTGAACTGGATCGCGGAGCAGGGCTGGAAGACGGACGCGCAGAGCGGCAAGGGCGACGTCTCCGTGGTCCGCTCGGACAACAAGATCACCCCGGACGCGTACAAGTCCGGTTCCATCGACGGCGCCTGGGTGCCCGAGCCGACCGCCGCCCGACTGGTCAGTCTGGGGGCGAAGGAACTCCTGGACGAGTCCACGCTGTGGCCGGACAAGAAGTTCGTCATCACCAACGTGATCGTGAACCAGAAGTTCCTCAAGGACCACCCCGACGTGGTGGAGGCCGTGGTCCGCGGCACGGTGAAGACCAACGCGTGGATCAACGCGAACTCCGACGCCGCGAAGAAGTCCGCGAACACCAAGCTCAAGGCGCTCACCGGCAAGGAGCTGCCCGCGGAGATCATCGACGGCGCGTGGCCGTCGATCCAGTTCCTGGACGACCCGCTGGCCAGCACCCTCCAGGCCCAGGCCGATCACGCCGTGAAGGCGGGCCTGCTGAAGGAGCCCGACCTGGCCGGCATCTACGACCTGCGGCCCCTGAACAAGGTGCTGAAGGCCGAAGGCAAGCCCGAGGTCCCCGACGCCGGTCTCGGCGTCAAGTAAGCCGTAAGCCACTCCCAGGAGGTGACGACCATGGCCAGCGCCACTGTGACGAAGGACCGGGCCGGGGCCCGTACGACGGCCGGGTACGCCGCGCGGATCGAGCACGTCTCGAAGTCCTTCGCGACGCCTGCGGGACGGCAACTCGTCCTGGACGACATCACGCTCGATGTCGCTCCGGGCGAGTTCGTCACCCTCCTCGGTGCTTCGGGGTGCGGCAAGTCGACGCTGCTCAACCTGGTCGCCGGGTTGGACGCGCCCTCCGCGGGGGCCATCGAGACCCCCGGCGGGCGCCCGGCGCTGATGTTCCAGGAGCACGCGCTGTTCCCGTGGCTGACCGCGGGCCGGAACGTGGAGCTGGCGCTGCGGCTGCGCGGCGTCCCCAAGGCGGAACGGCGCCCCGAGGCCGAGCGGCTGCTCGAACTGGTGCGGCTGGGCGGGGCGTACGGCAAGCGGGTGCACGAGCTGTCCGGCGGGATGCGCCAGCGCGTGGCGTTGGCGCGGGCGCTCGCCCAGGACAGCCAACTGCTGTTGATGGACGAGCCGTTCGCGGCGCTGGACGCCATCACCCGGGACGTGCTGCACGACGAGCTGACCCGGATCTGGCGGGAGACGCAGCTGTCGGTGCTGTTCGTGACGCACAACGTCCGCGAAGCGGTCCGGTTGGCGGAACGGGTGGTGCTGTTGTCGTCCCGGCCCGGGCGGATCGCCCGCGAGTGGAAGGTCGGCATCGAGCAGCCGCGGCGCATCGAAGACGCCGAGGTGGCGGAGCTGTCCATCGAGATCACCGAAGAACTGCGGGGGGAGATCCGCCGACATGGCCAGCACTGAAAGTCCGGCGAAGGACGCCAAGGGCGCCAAAGGCGCTGCGGGCGGCGAGGACGCCGGGGCGGCCCGGGCCGGCTCGGGGGACCTCGCCGGGCTGGAGGCGGGGCTGGACGCCCTGGACGCCGTACAGACCCAGCGGACCCCGCTGCGGCAGGTCCTGCTGAACAAGGTGCTGCCGCCGCTGGTGGCGGTCGCCCTGGTGGTGGCGGTCTGGCAGACCCTGGTGTGGGCGGAGGTCACCGACGCGGGCTCCCTGCCCGCTCCGTCCGCAGTGTGGGACAGCCTGTCCGACCTGTGGCTCCAGGGGACGCTACTGGAGATCGTGTGGACCAGCGTCTCGCGCGGTCTGCTCGGCTTCCTGCTGGCGCTGGCGATCGGCACCCCGCTCGGGCTGCTCGTCGCCCGGGTGAAGTTCGTCCGGGCGGCGATCGGGCCGATCCTCTCCGGCCTCCAGTCGCTGCCCTCGGTGGCGTGGGTGCCGCCCGCCGTGATCTGGCTGGGGCTCAACAACCAGATGATGTACGCGGTGATCCTGCTCGGCGCCGTCCCGTCGATCGCCAACGGGCTGGTGTCCGGCGTGGACCAGGTCCCGCCGCTGTTCCTGCGGGCCGGGCGCACGCTGGGCGCCACCGGCCTCAAGGGCACCTGGCACATCGTGATGCCCGCGGCGCTCCCGGGCTACGTGGCGGGGCTCAAGCAGGGCTGGGCGTTCTCCTGGCGGTCCCTGATGGCGGCGGAGATCATCGCCTCCTCCCCCGATCTGGGCCTCGGCCTCGGCCAGTTGCTGGAGAACGGCCGCAACAACTCCGACATGCCGGGAGTCTTCCTGGCGATCCTGCTGATCCTGGTGGTCGGCATCGCCATCGACCTGTTGATCTTCAGCCCGCTGGAGCGCGCGATCCTGCGGGGTCGCGGTCTCCTCGTCAAGAACTGAGCGCCGTCATGTCCCTTCCCCGTCTCCTCGTCGTCGCCCACGGCAGCCGTGACCCCCGGCACGCCGCGACCGTGCACGCCCTGGTCGGGCGGGTGCGGGCGCTGCGGCCCGGAGTGCGCGTGGAGACGGGGTTCCTGGACTTCAACGCGCCGTCGGTGCCGCAGGTGTTGGAGCGGCTGGCGGCCGACGAGCCGGGGGCGCGGGGCGCCGCGGTGGAGGTGGTGGCGCTGCCGCTGCTGCTGACGCGCGCCTTCCACGCCAAGTCGGACATCCCGGCCGTGCTGGCCGAGGCGTCCGCCCGGCTGCCGCGGCTGCGCGTCCGGCAGGCGGAGGTGCTGGGGCCTGTGGTGAGTTGTCCCGTGGAGCAAGGAGCGGCGCCTGGTGGCGTCGGATCCAAGGCGGAGGAGGGAGTGATGGCGGAGCCATCGCGACCGACGACAACGCCGGAGGCGGCGGTGCCAGGCACCGCGACGCCGCGGGACAACTCACCACAGGCCCTGGGCCCCTCGCCGCTGCTGCTGGCTGCGCTGGAGCGGCGGCTGACCGAGGCCGGGGCGGCGCCGTCCGCCGCCGTCCGACGCTCGACCGGGGTCGTCCTGGCCTCGGCGGGCTCCACAGACCCGGAGGCGATCGCAGCGATCGCAGAAACGGCGCGGGAGCTGCGGCGCACCGGTTGGTGCTCCGTGCGGCCTGCGTTCGCCTCCGCATCCCTTCCGCGCACGGAGGACGCCGTGCGCGCGCTGCGGGCCGACGGCTGCGCGCGTGTGGCCGTCGCCCCGTACGTGATCGCCCCGGGCCGGCTGCCGGACCGGATCGCTGCGGGGGCCCGGGAGGCGGACGTCCTCGCGGACGTCCTCGGCCCCTCGCCCGAACTGGCGCGGCTGCTCGTCGAACGGTACGAGCAGGCGGTCGCCGCGGCCCGCGGCGAGCGTGCGGCGCCCGCACGGATCGAGGTTTCCGCGTAGCGCCCGGTACGGTCGGTGGTCCGTGACGCGCTCGTGGCACCTCGGTGACGCGGCCGGAGCGGGGGTCGGGCACCATCGGGGGAACGAGGGCGGGAGGCCGGAATGCCGTTCCACTACCACAAGCGGATCACGCTGATCCCGAAGCTGCTGCACGTCACGATCAGTCGGCACGGCTGGTCCTGGTCGCTCGGCGGCCGACGGGCGCATCTGACGCGGGACAGCCACGGCCGACGCAGCGCCGCGGTGCGGCTGCCCGGCGGCTTCAGCCTGCGCCGGGACTCCCGCCGCCACTAGGGCGTGTCTTACGCCCTGGTCAACTCGACCAGCTTGGTCACCGTGTTCCAGTTGCGGGTGGTGGCGACCAGGCCGCGGGTGACGGAGGGGCGGGCGAGGGCGTCGGCGAGCTTGGACCGGCCGAGCCCTTCGGGGGCGTACAGGTACAGCGCGCGGTCGCCGATGCGGAACTCCTCGGGCGTGAACGCCGCCTGGTCGATGCCGTCGAAACGCTCGGGCGTGACGGGCCCGGAGAAGTACGTGACGTGGAGCTGCTTGGCCTCCAGCGCATCGGCGGGGAACGGGCAGTCGGCCACCACCGCGCTCAGGTAGTCCCCGTCGCGCACGAGGCAGTCGACGGCGAAGCCGAAGTGGCCCTCGACGGCCTCCTCCAGGGCGCGGCGCACCGCCTCGCCGTCGGCGTCGTCGGCGGCGGTGAAGGCCGCATTGCCGCTCTGGAGGTGGGTGACGACGTCACGGTGGCCCAGGTCCGCGATGACGGCGCGCAGTTCGGCCATGGGGACCTTGCGGTGACCGCCGACGTTGATCCCGCGCAGGAGCGCCGCGTATCTCGTACTCATGCACCTCACTGTAGGGACCGGGTCCGACAGCGGGGGTCAGTCCCGCTGGTAGCGGGCGAGCACCAGGTTCCCGTCGCGGACCAGCCGTTTGCGCAGCTCGCGTTCGTCGATGGCGCCGCTGTAGTACTCCTGGTACGCCGGGGTCGCCACCTTGTCCTTCCACTCCGGGTAGCCGCGGACGGACTGGGCGGGCGCGGGGCGCAGTCCGCGCGCCAGGGCGGTGCCGACGGCCCAGCCGTGTTCGACGGTGCGCAGGGACGGGTCGGCCAGGGCGCGGGTCCCGGTCGGGAGCATCCAGTCGCCGCGGGCGAGTCGGACCGCGTGCTCGGGCTGGAGCAGGAAGTCGACGAAGCGGGCGGCCTCCCGCTTGTGGCGGGTGTCCTCGGCGATGGACAGGGTCTGCGGGCTCACGCCCTGCACGGCACCGCCGGGCCCGACGGGCATCGGCAGCACCGTCCACTCGAAGCCCTCGGGGGCCTGCTGCACGACCTGTTGGCGGTACGAGAAGCCGAGCGGCACCATCGCGTACTTGCCGCCGAAGAAGCCGGGCAGGGCGTCGGAGCCCCCGCCGCCGAGGGTGGTGCGGGCCGCGGTGCGGTCGCGGTTGACCTGGTCGCGCACGACGGCGGGCATCACGCCGTCCGCGTCGGTGAAGCGGATGCGGACCTTGCCGTCGTCCTCGCGGTGGAAGAGCCGTCCGCCGGCCGACAGCCCCATGTTGAGGCTGATGGAGACCGGTTCCTTGAGCGGCCAGGCGACGGCGTGCTTCCCCTTGCCCATCCGGGCGGTCAGGTCCTTGGCGACCTGGCGGAACTCCTCCCAGGTCCAGGGGGCTTCGGGGGTGGGGACACGGACGCCGGAGGCGGTGAGGAGCTTCCGGTTGGCGATGAGGACCTTGGGTTCCTGAAGGAAGGGGACGCCGTACACGCCCTCGCCGAAGGTCGTGGTGAGCCAGCTCTCCCGGGGGATGTCGTCGACCAGCCGATCGGACAGCAGTCCCCGCAGGTCGGCGAGGTATCCGCCGTAGGCGAAGTCGCCGAGGTCGTCGGAGGCGTCGTGGATGACGTCGGGCGCCTCGCCGCCCTCGAAGGAGGTCAGCAGCTGGTCGTGGACGCTGTCCCAGTTGCCCTGGACGTACCTCACCCGGACGCCGGGGTTGGCCGCGTTCCACTCCCGCACCAGCGCCTTGTTGGCGTCGACGGACTCCTTCTGCCAGGCCAGGGAGAGGAAGCGGAGGCGGATCGTGCCGTCGTCGGGTCCGTCGTCGTCCGCGGTGCAGCCGGTCAGCAGCAGGGCCAACGCGGCGAGGAGGGTCAGCAGCTTCGTCCGCTTCGTCTGGGTCATTCGCTTCGTCTGGGTCATGACTTCATCGCCCCTGCGAGCACGCCGCCGGTGATCCGCCGCTGGATGAGCGCGAAGACCAACAGGGACGGGAGGGTCGCCAGGAACGCGGCGGCGGCGAGCGGGCCGAGGTCGGCGACGCCCTCCGCGCCGATGAAGTGCGTCAGCACGATCGGCAGGGTCTGTTTCTCCGGGGACTTCAGCAGGACGAGCGCGAAGAAGAACTCGTTCCACGCGGTGACGAAGGCGAAGAGCGCGGTGGCGACGATGCCGGGCGCGAGCAGCGGCGCGGTGACCGACACCAGGGTGCGGGCCCGGCTCGCGCCGTCCACCGCCGCGGCCTCCTCCAACTCGCGCGGCACCGCCCGCACGTATCCGCTGAGCATCCACAGCGCGAACGGCAGTGCCCACACCACGTACACGAGGACGAGCCCGGACAGGGTGTTGATCAGCCGCAGGTTCTTCAGGACGAGGAAGAGCGGGATGATCAGGAGGACGAAGGGGAACGCCTGGCTGAGCACGACCCAGCCGGTGGCGGCGGTGGCCAGCCGGGTGCGGACGCGGGCGATGACGTACGCCATCGGGGTGGCGATCACCACCGCGATCAGGGCCGCCGAGATCGCCACGAGCAGACTGTTGCCGGCGGCCCGCAGCAGCGGGTGCTCGTCGAACGCCTGGCGGAAGTTGTCGAGGGTGGGGTCCTTCGGGATCCAGGTGGGGTGCAGCGAGCCGAGTTCGCGGGCCGGTTTGAAGGCGGTGGACACCAGCCACAGAAACGGCAGGGCGAGGAAGAGCAGATAGCCGAGGAGGGCCAGGTACTGGCCGGCGCGGCCGGCCGTCGCCCGGGCACCGCGGCGACGGCGGCGGGCCGGGCGGGGCGCCCGGGCGGCCGTGCGGGCGGGGTCGATGGTGCCGCTGGGCTGCTTCACCGCTCGTCGCCTCCTTTGAGCCGGCCCACCAGATAGCAGGCGAGCAGCACCGAGATGACCGCGACCATGACGCAGCCCATGGCCGCGGCGTAGCCGAACTGGCCGTAGCGGAAGGCTTCTTCGTACGCGAAGAGCATCGGGAGCCGGGTGCGACCGCCGGGGCCGCCGGCGGTGAGCACCCACACCAGGGCAAAGGCGTTGAAGTTCCAGATGAAGTTGAGCGCGGTGATCGCCAGGGCGACGGGCCGCAGCGCCGGCCAGGTCACGGTGCGGAAGCGGCGCCAGGCCCCGGCGCCGTCGAGGGCGGCGGCCTCGTGGAGCTCCTGCGGGGTGTTCTGGAGGCCGGCGAGCAGGGCGACCGTGGTCTGCGGCATGCCCGCCCAGATGCCCACGACGATCACGGCGGGCAGCGCGGTGCCGAGGCCGGTGAGCCATGCCTGGCCGTCGCCGAGGCCGAGGTCGCGGACGGTTTCGTTGAGGATCCCGGCGTCCGGGTTGTAGACCAGGCGCCACATGATGCCGACGACGACTTCCGGCATCGCCCACGGGACGATCGCGAGGGCGCGCGCCAGCCAGCGCAGCCGCAGGTCCTGGTTGAGCAGCAGGGCGAGCCCGAGGGCGAGGGCGAACTGGGGGACGGTGACGCCGACGGCCCACAGCAGCCCGATGCCGAACGACTCCCAGAAGAGGGTGTCCTTGAGCAGGTCCTGGAAGTTCAGGGTGCCGATCCACTGGGTGGGCTGGGTGCGGCCGGCCTGGGCGTCGGTGAAGGCGAGGGAGATCCCGTACAGCAGCGGACCGACGCTCAGCACGAGGATCGGGAGCAGCGCGGGCAGGACGAGGAACCAGGCGCCGTGGTCCAGGTGCCGGCGCTTCGGGGGGCGGGTGTCGGTGTCGGTGCTGGGAGCCGCGGTCGCCGCTGTCACGGTTACGACTCCTTCGGTTCTGCGCCGGCCTGCGCCGCGGCTGCCTTTGCGGCCTGCTCCTGCGGGCCTGTGACATCGTCGTGACGGCCCCACCGGGCGTCAAGGACGCCTGCCGCGAATGCGACACTTTGGCGAGTTCGCACAGGTGAGTACGGAAGGCGCGGGACGCGAGGGATGGACGAGGCACGGGCACGGCAGGTTCTGGACACGGCGGGGCTGCGGGCGGCGGGGTCGTCGGGCGGCGCGGAGCTGATCGCGCTGGGCGAGAACGCGGTGTTCGCCGTCGACGACGTGGTCGTCAAGGTCGGCCGCTCGCACGAGCTGTTCGAGCGCGCGGAGCGCGAGGTGGCCGTCGGGGCGTGGCTGGCGGCGGCAGGTGTCCCGGCGGTACGGCCTGCTGAGGGCGGCGCACGGCTGGTGGAGGGGCACCCCGTGACGCTCTGGCACCGGCTGCCGGCCGCGGTGCGCCCCGCCGAGCCGGCCGACCTGGCGCCGCTGCTGCGGCAGGTGCACGCCCTGCCGGCGCCCGACTTCGCGCTGCCGCCCCGTGAGCTGCTGGCCGGGGTGGAGCGGTGGCTGCGGCTCGCGGGCGACGCGATCGACCCGGCGGACGCGGCGTACCTGCGGTCGCGGCGGGACGGCTTCGCGGTGGCTGCGGCGGCGCTGACGCCGCATCTGCCGCCGGGCCCCGTCCACGGCGACGCCCTGCCGCGCAACGTCCACGTCGGCCCGGACGGACCGGTCCTGGTGGACCTGGAGACGTTCTCCGCGGACCTGCGCGAACACGACCTCGTGGTGCTGGCGCTCTCCCGCGACCGGTACGGCCTGCCTTCGGCGGCGTACGACGCGTTCACCCGGGCGTACGGCTGGGACGTGCGCGAGTGGGAGGGCTGCGGGGTGCTGCGCGGGGCGCGGGAGACGGCGAGCTGCGCGTGGGTGGCGCAGCACGCCCCGACGAACCCGAAGGCGCGCGAGGAGTTCTCCCGCCGGGTGGCGTCCTTGCGCGAGGAGCGGGCCGAGGTCCGCTGGTACCCCTTCTGAGCCGTGCTCCCACCGGGGCGGGGCCACTCCACTGCGGGGCGAGCAATCGTTTCTGCTTGCCCCGGTGGGGTGGGGAAGGCGCGGGCGGCGGGTGACACGGGGCATCCAAGCGTCGCACCCGCATTCCCCCCACCCCTCGGAGGTAGCGATGAAACGTTTCCGAATCCCCGCGCTGGTGGCCCTGGCGCTCGCCGCGGCCTGCATGACGACCGTGGCGGTCGCACAGAACGAGAGCGGCACGGAGGCGCGGGCCCCCTTCACCCAGGTACAGGGTGATCTGCGTCAGGTACTGCCGAACACGATCCACGGCCAGGGGGTGCACTGTCCTCCGGGGACGGTGCCCACGGGGGGTGGCGGCAAGTCCCCGAACGACTTCCTGGTGATGACGGAGTCCTTCGCGGACGGCGACGAGTGGATCGTGACGTACCGCAACATCGGCGGCCAGCCGGCGAACTTCCGCCCCTTCGCGGTCTGCTCCACCCCCTGACGCCGGGCGTCGCCCCCTGACCCGCCGTTGCCCGGTGGGAGCGTTGGTCCCCGCGGCCCGGCGGGTGGCTTGTCGCGCAGTTCCTCCCCTACGCCCGGAGGGCGTGTTGGCACCCCCGCGCCCCCAAGAACCACGCCCTGCGGGCGTACTGCGTCGGTGCTGCTCCTCGCCCGTAGGGCGAGGGGTTTCAGGGGCGCGGGGAACTGCGCGACAAGCCAGGCACGGTCCGCAGTGACCGAACGCCCGTAGCGATACGGTGGTGGGTCCGGTCCGGTCGGCGCGTCAGCGAGACGCCGGGGCCGGGGCGCGCAACGGCCAGGACGCGTCCACGTCCGCCGAGGCGTTGCCCTTGCGGCGGAGGAAGGACTCGAAGTCCTTCGCCCACGCCGCGTACCACACGATCTGACGCGCATGCAGATCGGTCGCCGTGCTCGCCGCCACCGAAGCGTGGCGCGACGCCACCGCGCGCGCCACCCGGACCGCCGCCTCCGCGTCCGCCGTCGCGTCGTGGGCGTCGGCGAGCACGACCTCGTACTCCGCGCAGGCCGCTTCCAGGGTGCGCTTGCCCTTGCGGTAGCGATCGACGGCGCGGTCGATGGTGAGCGGGTCGATCACGGGCGCCGCGTCGCGACCGCCGAGGCGCTCCGAGAGCGTCGGCAGGCCGTGGCGCTGGAGCTCCGCGGTGAGCAGGGTCAGGTCGAACGCCGCGTTGTACGCGACGACGGGGGTGCCGCGCTCCCAGTGCTCACAGAGGACCGCGGCGACCTCGTCCGCGACCTCGCGCGCGGGGCGGCCCTCCGCCGTCGCCCGCTCCGTCGTGATGCCGTGGATCGCGGACGCCTGCTCCGGGATCCGCACCCCGGGGTCGGCGAGCCAGCCCCGGCGGTCCACGGGCCCCGCCACGCCCATGTGGACGATCGCGGCCGTGACGATCCGGGCCTGGAACGGCTCCGTGCCCGTCGTCTCCAGGTCGAAGCCGACCAGTGGTTGCGTGTGCCAAGTCATCCCGGGCCCCTTCTCCATGACGCTCCCCCAGTTGCCCTTCACCCTCGCATGCCGCACTGACATTCAGGAGACCGGGCGGGAGTCGGCCCACACCGACTCGAACTCCTCGCGGTAGATCTGGAACAGTCCGTGCTCCCCCGGGTCGTCCGGATCCGTGGCCCGCACCACCGACCGGCCGCCGCCGCGCAGCACCAGCACCGGCGCCTCGATGCCGCGGGCCTTGCGCAGGTACGTCTGGACGACGGCGACGCCGTCGGGGCCGTCGCCGTCGACGAGGTAGGCGGTGAAGCGGGGCGTCTCGTCGAAGACGTGGATCTCGAACGCCCCCGGGTCCCGCAGCCGCGAGCGCACCCGGCGCACGTGGAGGATGTTCATCTCCACGGTCCGGCTCAGCTCGCCCTTCTTGAGGCCCAGTTCGCGCTCTCGCCGCTTGACCGCGCTGCTCGCCGGGTTGAGGAAGAGCAGCCGCACCCGGGCGCCCGCCTCGGCGAGCCGGACCAGGCGGCGGCCGGAGAAGTTCTGCACGAGCAGGTTGAGGCCGATGCCGACGGCGTCGAGCCGGCGCGCCCCGCCGAACAGGTCCTCCGCCGGGATCTGGCGCTGGAGGCGCACCCGGTCGGGGTGGACGGAGACGACGTCCGCGTACCGGTCTCCGACGAGGTCCTCGACGGCGTCGACGGGCAGCCGGTCCACGGAGCGGGCGCCGGTGCCGAGCATCTCCAGGAGCCGGGCGGAAGCCCGTTCGGCCTGGGCGAGGACGGCTTCGTTCAGGGCCCGGTTGCGGGAGACGACGTTGCGCGCCACCTCCAGCTCGTCCAGGGCGAGTTCCACGTCGCGCCGGTCGTCGAAGTACGGCTCGAAGCAGGGCCAGTGCTGCACCATCAGCTCGCGCAGCTGCGGCAGGGTCAGGAAGGAGAGGACGTTGTCGTCGGCGGGGTCGAGGAGGTAGCCCTTGCGCCGGGAGACCTCCCGGACGGCGACGGCCCGCTGCACCCACTCCTGCCCCGCGGGGCCGGCCGCGGCGACGACCCAGTCGTCGCCGTGCACGGGTTCGTAGATGGGGCGCAGGACCGCGGCGACCACGGCCCGCAGCCGCTGCTCCACCAGGTTCAGCCAGATGTAGGCGCGGCCGGCGCGCTGGGCGCGGGTGCGCACCTCGCGCCAGGACTCCGCGTCCCACTCCAGCTCCGCCCCGATCTCCACCGGTCTGGCGAGGGAGACCGCGCCCGGCGGTACGTCGGCGGTGTCCCCCTCGTGACCACCGTCACCGGGGGGTAGCTCCAGCCCTCCCGAGCTCACCGGCGTGCCCCTTCCCGTCCCCCACCAAAGATCACCGAAGACTACTCCGCAAGCGTGAGAAGGTGCAGCCGGATGCACAGGCTCCTTTCCCAACTCCCGCCCGGGTTGCGGACGTTCTCCTCGGCCGCGGTCCGGGGAGTGAGCGGATTCATAGCGGTGGGACCGGCGCGGCGGGCCGGGGTGCCCGCCGGAGCGGTCGGGGCGGACGGTCGGCCGCCGTCCGGGGCGCCTTGCGGGTGACGGCACGCGCTCCGTGTTGACCTGCGCCGTCCGGCGCCGTCCGCGGGCGGTCGGGGGGTGCTCGGGGTACGTTCGGTCGGGAACCGGGCCCCGCGTCCCCCACCCGCCCGGATCAGAAGGGGCAGAGTCGATCCATGCAGGTCTGGCCGGGGCAGGCGTATCCCCTCGGTGCCACGTACGACGGCGCCGGCACGAACTTCGCGGTGTTCTCGGAGGCCGCGTCCCGCATCGAACTGTGCCTCCTGCACGACGACGGGTCCCAGACCGCGGTGGAGCTGCGGGAGACGGACGCCTTTGTGCGCCACGCCTACCTGCCGGGGGTGATGCCGGGGCAGCGGTACGGCTTCAGGGTGTGCGGCCCGTACGCGCCGGAGCGCGGGCAGCGGTGCAACTCCGCCAAACTGCTGCTCGACCCGTACGCCCGTGCGATGAGCGGAAGCGTGCGGTGGGACGAGTCCGTCTACGGATACCGCTTCGGCCGGCCCGACTCCCGCAACGACCTGGACTCGGCGGCGCACACCATGAGCTCGGTGGTGGTGAACCCGTACTTCGACTGGGGCGACGACCGTTCGCCCCGGACGGACTACCACCGCACGGTGATCTACGAGGCCCATGTGAAGGGTCTGACGATGCTCCACCCCGAGCTGCCGCCGGAGCTGCGCGGCACGTACGCGGGGCTGGCCCACCCGGCGGTGGTCTCGCACCTGACGGAGCTGGGCGTCACCACGCTGGAGCTGATGCCGGTGCACCAGTTCGTGCACGACCACCGGTTGGTGGACGCGGGGCTGCGCAACTACTGGGGCTACAACACGATCGGGTTCTTCGCCCCGCACAACGCGTACGCCTCCTGGGGCGACCGGGGCGAGCAGGTGCTGGAGTTCAAGCACGCGGTGCGCGCGCTGCACCAGGCGGGCATCGAGGTCATCCTCGACGTGGTCTACAACCACACCGCGGAGGGGAACCACCTCGGCCCGACGCTCTCCTTCCGGGGGTTGGACAACGCGTCGTACTACCGGCTGGCGGAGGACCGGCGGCACTACACGGACACCACCGGGACCGGGAACTCGCTGCTGATGCGCTCCCCCCACGTCCTCCAGCTGGTCATGGACTCGCTGCGGTACTGGGTCACCGAGATGCACGTCGACGGGTTCCGCTTCGACCTGGCGGCGACGCTGGCCCGGCAGTTCCACGAGGTGGACCGGCTGTCATCCTTCTTCGACCTGGTGCAGCAGGACCCGGTGGTCAGCCAGGTGAAGCTGATCGCGGAGCCGTGGGACCTGGGCGAGGGCGGCTACCAGGTGGGGAACTTCCCCCCGTTGTGGACCGAGTGGAACGGCAAGTACCGCGACACGGTGCGCGACCTGTGGCGCGGCGAGCCGCGCACCCTCGCCGAGTTCGCCTCCCGGCTCACCGGCTCGTCCGACCTCTACCAGGACGACGGGCGGCGCCCGCTGGCCTCCATCAACTTCGTCACCTGCCACGACGGCTTCACGCTGCGGGACCTGGTGTCGTACGACGAGAAGCACAACGAGGCGAACGGCGAGCAGAACCGGGACGGCGAGAGCCACAACCGCTCCTGGAACTGCGGGGTGGAGGGCGAGAGCGACGACCCCGGGGTGCGGGAGCTACGGGCCCGGCAGATGCGGAACTTCATCGCCACGCTGATGCTCTCGCAGGGCGTGCCGATGCTCAGCCACGGCGACGAGTTCGGCCGCACCCAGGGCGGCAACAACAACGCGTACTGCCAGGACGACGAGCTGGCGTGGGTCCACTGGCCGCAGTCCGACCCGGCCGAGGACGGTGCGGAGGACGACGGTCTCGCGCGGCGGTCGCTGCTGGAGTTCACCCGGGCGATGGTGTGGCTGCGGCGCGACCACCCGGTCTTCCGCCGTCGTCGCTTCTTCCGCGGCCGGCCGGTGCAGGGCACCCACGACGAGCTGACGGACATCGCCTGGTTCACCCCGCAGGGCACGGAGATGCGGCAGCGGGACTGGCAGTCGGCGCAGGCCCGGGCGATGTCGGTGTTCCTCAACGGGCACGCGATCTCCGAGCCGGGCCCGCGCGGGGAGCGGATCCGGGACGACTCGTTCCTGCTGATGGTGAACGCCGGCGACGCGGACCTCGACTTCACCGTGCCCGTGCACCACGGCCGCGAGTGGCAGGTGGTGGTGGACACCGCCCGGACGGCGGGGGTGCCTCCGGGCGGCGGCACGAAGGTGGTGGGCGGCCAGCGGATCCGGCTGCTGAACCGCAGTCTGACGGTGCTGCGGCGGCCCGCGTAGCGGCCGACCGGGTGCGGGGTCACTCCACCGGGGGATGCCCGGAGCGGTGGCACTGACACAGGTGCCGTCCGCGCGGGTACGTACGCCACCATGAACCCGACCTCCACCTATCGGCTCCAGCTCCAGCCCGACTTCCCCTTCGCGCGGGCCGCGGCCGTGCTGCCGTACCTCGCGGGGCTGGGGATCTCGCATCTGCACCTGTCGCCGGTGCTGGAGGCCGTGCCCGGCTCCACCCACGGCTACGACGTCACGGACCCCACCCGCGTGCGGGCCGAACTCGGCGGCGAGGACGGCCTGCGGGCACTGGCGCGGGCCGCGCGGGAGCACGGCATGGGCCTGGTGGTGGACGTCGTGCCGAACCACATGGCACTCTGCCCGCGCCACTCCCCCGCGCTGTGGGAGGTGCTGCGCTCCGGCCCCGCCTCGCCGTACGCCCGCTGGTTCGACGTCGACTGGGACGCGGGCGGCGGGCGGGTGCTGCTGCCGGTGCTGGCCGGGCCGTTCGGGGAGGAGCTGGCGGCCGTACGGGTGAACGGCGACGCGGTGGAGTACGGGGAGCACCGCTTCCCGCTGCGCGCCGACGGGCCCGCCCCCGACGCGGACCTGGTGGAGCTGTTGGACGCCCAGCACTACCGGCTCGGCTGGTGGCGGCTGGCCCGCACCGAGCTGACGTACCGGCGCTTCTTCACCGTCGCGGAGCTGATCGGGGTGCGGGTGGAGGACCCGGCGGTCTTCGACGCCACCCACGCGAAGATCCTGGAGCTGGTCCGGGACGGGGTGGTGGAGGGGCTGCGGGTGGACCACCCCGACGGACTCGCGGACCCGGAGGCGTACCTCGCGCGGCTCGACGAGGCGACGGGCGGGGCGTGCTGGACGGTGGTGGAGAAGGTCCTCGCCGGCGGCGAGCACCTGCCGCCGTCCTGGCCGGTCGCCGGCACGACGGGGTACGACGCGCTGCGGTACGTGGACGGCCTCTTCACCGATCCGCAGGGTGCGGCCGAACTCACCACCTCCTACCGGCGGTTCACCGACGTCGCGGGCGACCGCGGCGGCCACTGGGACGCGACGGCCCGCCGCGCCGCCCACCGGGTGGTCACCCACGCGTTGGCGTCGGAGACCGCGGCGCTGACCCGGCTCGCGGTGCGGGTGTGCGCCGGGGAGCCGGCGCTGCGCGACCACGCGCCGTGGGCGCTGCGGGCCGCGGTCCGGGAGCTGCTGGTGCGGCTGCCGGTGTACCGGCCGTACCGGGTGGGCGGCGAGGAGGTGCTGACGCTGCGGGCCGCGGCGGTGGCGAAGGCCACCTTCCCGGTGCTGGCGGAGAGCTCCGCGGTGGACGTCGTACGGGACCTGGCGCTCGGGCGGCTCGGCGCGGGCGCGGACCACGACGCCTTCCGCGCCCGGTTCGCCCAGACGGCGTCCGCGCTGCGGGCGAAGTCGGTGGAGGACACGGCCTTCTACCGGTACGTCCCGCTGCTGAGCGCGAACGAGGTCGGCGGGGACCCGGGCGAGCCCGCCCTCACTCCGGCCGCGTTCCACGAGCACTGCGGGCGCATCGCCCGCGACTGGCCGACCACGGGCACGGTGCTCACCACACACGACACCAAGCGCAGCGCGGACGTGCGGGCGCGGATCGCGGTGCTGTCCCAGTGCCCCGAGCGGTGGGACGCCTTCTTGGCGCAGGTCACCGAGGAGGCGGCGCGCACGGATGGCGGGCGGGCGCCCGACGCTCAGGTGGCGTGGGCCGCGTGGCAGACCGCGGTCGGCTTCGGCTTCCCGTACGAGGACCGGCTGCGGGCGGCGCTGCTGAAGGGGGCCAGGGAGGCGGCGCTGCACACCAGTTGGACGGAGCCGGACGAGACGTACGAGCGGGCGCTGGCGGCCTTCGTCGCGGCCGGCCCGGCCGGTCCCCCGCTGTACACGGTGGCGCAGTTCGCCCGCGAGTTGGAGCCGTGGGCGCGGGCGAACGCACTGGGCGCTGCGCTGCTGCACCTGACGATGCCGGGCGTGCCGGACGTGTACCAGGGCACGGAGCGGGAGTACCTGGCGCTGGTGGACCCGGACAACCGTGCGCCGTTCGACGAGGGTGCGGGCGACGAGAAGACGGCACTGACCCGGGCGGCGCTGCGGCTGCGCCGGGAGCGCCCGGAGGTGTTCGGCGCGTCGGGCGCGTACGCACCGCTGGAGGTCAGCGGGCCGGCGGCCGAGCACTGCGTGGCGTACTGCCGCAAGGGCGAGGTGGTGGTGGCCGTCACCCGGCTGGCGCTGCGGCTGGAGCGGGCCGGGGGGTGGCGCGGGACGGAGGTGGAGCTGCCGGAGGGGCCGTGGGCGGACGTGCTCGCAGGGCGGGCGGTGCGCGGCGGGCGGGTGGCGGTGGCGGAGCTGTTCCTGGAGGGCCCGGTGGCGCTGCTGGCCCGCCCGCGCGACTGAACGCCACGGCGCACGCGGCCGGATGACGTGGCGTCAGCGGGCGGTGAGGCGGAAGGCGATGTTGCCGAAGGTGACCGCGTCGCCGGCGCGCACCGGGATCGCGCCGGTCACCCGGCGGCCGTTGACGGTGGTGCCGTTGGTGGAGCCGAGGTCCCGCAGGATCCACACGCCGTGGCGCAGGCTCAGCTCCGCGTGCGCCCGGGAGACGCTCTCATGGCTCAGCCGCAGGCCGTTGCCCGGGTCGCGGCCTATCCGCAGGGCGTCGGGCCCCGGCTCGGGCAGCAGCAGCGCCGGGAGCTTCTCGGCGTGCCATGCCCTGCGCAGCCGTACGAAGAAGGCGGACACCCCGCCCACCGAGCGGACCAGCCGGTGGGCGAGGTCGCCGTCGCCGCGCAGATCGGCGGTGAGGGACTTGAGTTGGTCCGGATCGCGGGCGGCCAGGGCCAGTTCCATCCGGCGCTCGAACGTGGCGTACGAGAGCCGGCCGTCGGCCGCGCCGTCGGTGAGCTGCCCGATGACCCGGTCCCGCTCGGCGTCGGTGGGACGCGGGGGTACGGGGCCGGCGGGCAGCGCGGGGAACTCGGTGGACGACGTCACGCCGTCAATTGTCGGTCCGGCACGGTCGAGGTGTCCACACGATCGGCCGCTTCGACCGCCACGGTCCGGGTGTTGACCTGCACGGAAGCTACGGTTCCGGTACGGCTCGGAAACACGGGCGCCCCGGGAAAAGCCGTTGGACGGCCGGAGGTCTCTCGGGTTAGCGTGCTCACGACGCCGAAGAGACCGGATCGGAAGGAGGCGAGTGCCGTGCAGTCCATCGCATTCTCGCGCTCCCTTCCGCACCTTCGCGCGTTCGTCAGCTGACCGGGAGCGCACTTCATCCGTAGTTGTGCATCCCGGAGGCTTTTTCCATGACCTCTCTGGTCATCCGTGCCCTTTCCGAGGGCGACGCCCATCTTTTCGACACCCTGCCCGACCCGCTCGGCATGACCGAGGCGATGGCCCGCAGGACCTACCGCCCCGAGTGGAAGCGGGTCGCGCTGCGCGACGGCAGGGTCGTCGCCCGCGCCGCCTGGTGGGGCGGCCCCGACGACACCTCCCCCCTCAACGTCAACTGGTTCGACGTCGCCGAAGGCGAGGAGGAGGCCGGCGCCGAACTGCTGCGCACCTCTCCCCACCAGGTGGACTACGAACTGGTGCTGCCCGCCGACTGGCGCGCCGACCCGGCGCTGAAGGCCGCCGGCGAAGCCCGGATCCGGGCCGCCGAAGCCGCCGGCATGAGCGTCCTCGTCGAGCGGTACCGCTATCTGTGGACGCCCGAGCGCGGGCTCCCCGAGCGGCCGGGCCGGCTGGTGTTCCGGCCGGAGCCGGACGACGAGGTCGTGCTGGACGTGCTGCGGCGGGTCCACACCGGCACCCTGGACGCGCACGCGCTGCGGGCCATCGAGGAGGGCGGCCTGGAGCAGGCGGCCCGTGAGGAGTTGGAGTTCTTCCACTGGTGCCCCTCGCCGCGCGAGTGGTTGCAGTTCGCGTACGCCCCGGACGGGGAACTGGTCGGGCTGCACGTGCCCGCCCACAACCCGAGCGGGCCGTGCGTCGGCTTCATCGGGGTGGTGCCCGAGGCCCGCGGCCACGGCTACGCCTACGACCTGCTGGTGGAGTGCACCCACCGGCTCGTCGAGGAGGGGGCCCGGGAGATCGCCGCGGCCACGGACCAGCCGAACGTGCCCATGGCGAAGAACTTCGCCCGGGCCGGCTATCCGGTCGTGCAGGAGCGCATCGACCTGCTGCCGGGGTCGGCGCCCACCTCCGTGTGATCCGTACGCGGTCCCGTCCTGAGCGTTGATCGTGCGCGGGGGTGTCCAGCGAGTTCCGGGCACCCCCGTGCCGCACGCGCACCGGGCGAGCCATCGGCGTGGCCCGTGACCCCACTGGCCGCACCGACCGCCCCTCCGGGCCCCGGGCTTGTCAGGATGGAGGCCGTACGGCCCCGGCGGCCCGGCCCGGGTCCGTCGTACGGGCTGCGTACGGCGTCGAGGACGAGGGGATGCGGTGCTGTTCGAGGTGTGGGCGCCCCGCGCTCGCGAGCGGGTCACGCTGTGGCTGGCGGGCGAGCGGCGGGCGACGGAGCGCGACGAGGACCGTCCGGGCTGGTGGTGCGCCGAGGCGGACGCGGACGACGGCACGCGGTACGGCTTCGCGCTCGACGACGGCCCGGTGCTGCCCGACCCGCGCTCGCGCCGCCAGCCCGACGGCCCCGAGGGTCCGAGCGCGGTCGTACTCCCCGACGCGTACGACTGGCGGCACGACTGGCCGGGGCGCGGGCTGCGCGGCGCCGTCCTGTACGAGCTGCACATCGGCACGTACACCGTCGAGGGCACCTTGGACGCGGCGGCGGACCGGCTCGGCGAACTCGCGGAGCTGGGGGTGAGCCATGTCGAGCTGCTGCCGCTGTGCCCCTTCCCCGGGGTGCACGGCTGGGGGTACGACGGGGTGCTGCCGTGGGCGGTGCACGAGCCGTACGGCGGGCCGGCCGCGCTCAAGCGGTTCGTCGACGCCGCGCACGGGCACGGCATCGGCGTCGTCCTGGACGTCGTGCACAACCACTTCGGCCCGTCGGGGAACCGGCTGCCCGCCTTCGGCCCGTATCTGACGGAGGCGCACCGCACCCCGTGGGGCCCCGCGGTCAATCTGGACGGCCCCGGCTCGGACGAGGTGCGGGCGTACCTCCTCGGCAGCGCACTGCGGTGGCTGCGGGAGTTCCGCCTGGACGGGCTGCGGCTGGACGCGGTGCACGCGCTCGTCGACGACCGCGCCCGCACCTTCCTGGAGGAGCTGTCGACCGCGGTGGACCGGCTCGCCGACGAGCTGCGCCGACCGCTGTTCCTGATCGCCGAGTCCGACCGGAACGACCCGCGCACCACCGCGGCGCGCGACGCGGGCGGCCTCGGGCTGCACGCCCAGTGGAACGACGACTTCCACCACGGGCTGCACACCGCCCTCACCGGCGAGTCCCAGGGCTACTACGCCGACTTCGCCGCCCACCCCGAGGGCGGCGCTGCGGGTGCGCTCGCCAAGTCGCTGACCCGGGTGTGGTTCCACGACGGCACGTACTCCGCCTTCCGGGGCCGCACCCACGGCCGCCCGGTGGACCTGACGCGCGCCCCGGCCCACCGCTTCGTCGGCTTCGCCCAGTCCCACGACCAGATCGGCAACCGGGCGGCGGGGGACCGGCTCTCGGCGTCGCTGGAGCCGGGCCTGTCGGCGTGCGCGGCGGCCCTGGTGCTGACGGGCCCCTTCACCCCGATGCTGTTCATGGGCGAGGAGTGGGGCGCCCGCACGCCCTGGCAGTACTTCACCGACCACACCGACCCCGAGGTGGCGCGGGCCGCGCAGGAGGGCCGGCGGCAGGAGTTCGCGGCGCACGGCTGGGGCGCCGGGGACGTGCCGGATCCGCAGGACCCCGCCACCCGTCGGCGCTCCTGCCTGGACCGGGCCGAGCGCACCCGCCCGCCACACGACCGGCTGCTGGCCTGGTACCGGGAGCTGATCGCCCTGCGCCGCGCCCAACCGGACCTCACCGACCCGGACCTGGCGACGGTGCGGGCGGCACACGACGGGTCGGGCCGGTTCGTGGTGCGCCGCGGGGACCTGCGGATCGTCTACAACCTCGGGACGGAGCCGGTGCGCGTGCAGGTGGGCGCGGGCGCCCGGGTGCTGGCCTCCTGGGATCCACCCGACGCGGCCGGGGCGCCCGACGCTTCGGGCGGGCTGCGGCTCGGCCCGCACACCTGCGCCGTCGTCCTCGTCCCGTGACCGCTGCGTGATCACGTGACGGTCGCCTCCGCTGACCATAGGGTCGGTGCCATGGAGCAGAAGAACCTCGGCAGGACGGGCCTGCGCGTCAGCGAACTGGCCCTCGGCACCATGAGCTTCAGCGGCGACGAGGACGGCCACCGCGTCCTCGACGCCTTCGCGGACGCGGGCGGCACGTTCATCGACACCGCCGACATGTACGCACGGGGCGCATCGGAGGAGATCCTCGGCCGCTGGCTCGCCAAGCGGCGGCGGGAGGACTTCGTCATCGCGACGAAGGTGTGGGGGCGCATGGGTGACGCGCCGAACGACCAGGGGCTGGGCCGCAAGCACCTCGTCGCCGCGGTGGAGGCGAGCCTGCGGCGGCTGGGCACCGACTACGTCGACCTGTACCAGACCCACATCTGGGACGCCTGGACCCCGCTGGAGGAGACCCTGGCGACCCTGGACGCCCTGGTGACCGCGGGCAAGGTGCGCTACCTGGGCACCAGCAACGTGACGCCCTCCCAGCTCCAGCGCTCCCTGGACCTGGCGCGGCACGCGGGCTGGGAGCCGTACGTCTGCCTCCAGCCGCGCTACAACCTGCTCTGCCGGGAGACGGAGTGGGAGCTGCTGCCGCTCTGCGCCGAACAGGGCGTCGGCGTCATCCCGTGGGGGCCGCTGGCCGGCGGCTGGCTGACCGGCAAGTACCGGCGGGGCATGGAGTCCGTGCCCGAGGGTTCGCGCGAGGCGTACTGGCAGCGGCAGAGCGGCAAGGAGGGCTGGCGCTCCAAGGCGACGGAAGAGACCTGGCGGGTGCTGGACGCGCTGGAGGAGGTCGGCGAGGAGACCGGCCGGACCCCGTCCCAGGTGGCGCTGCGCTGGCTGGCGGAGCAGCCCGGGGTGACCGCGCCGATCCTCGGGCCGCGCACCGCGGAGCAGCTCGCGGACCACCTCGGCGCGGTGGGCTGGGAGCTGACGCAGGAACAGCGGGCCCGGCTGGACGGGGCGAGCGCCCGACCGCTGCCGTATCCGTACGAGATGCAGTCCCGGCTCGGGGACAACCGCTAGGGCGTGTCTGACAAATAGCGTCGTCCGCCCTTGGGGCGGGGGCCGCGGCGTCCGGTGCGTGCAATCGCAAGGCGGAGGGTCTTCCTCGTACTGGTGGTACGAGGGAGATCCGACAACGCGGCGAGTGTGCGTGCCGGACGTCGCGGCCCAGACGGGATTTGTCAGACACGCCCTAGGACCTTGGCGGGCGCGGTGGCGTCGTCGGGGGCCACGCGGTGATGGCGTCACCCCGGTGGTGGGTTGGTCGCGCAGTTCCCCGCGCCCCCAGAAGACCTCTGCCGCTGCCCGCGGACGAGATGCGGGGGCAGCGAAACAGCGGCGCTGGGGGTCCCCCCGTGCCCGCAGGGCACAGGGGGCGGAACTGCGCGAACAACCACGACGCACCCGCGGGGACCAACGCTCCCTGCCACGGCCCGGCCGGCGCCGTGCCGGAGGCGCCTACTCGACGATCGCCATCGTCCGGTCGGTGTCGTTCAGCCGGCGGCCACCGTCCTCGGTGACCGTCACGATGTCCTCGATGCGGACGCCGAACCGGCCCGGCAGATAGATCCCCGGCTCGACGGAGAAGCACATGCCGGGCACCAGCGGCTGCTCCTCCCCTTCGACGATGTACGGGGGCTCGTGGGTCGTGACGCCGATGCCGTGGCCGGTGCGGTGGATGAACAGGTCCCCGTAGCCGGCCTCTTCGACGATCTCGCGGGCCGCGCGGTCGACGTCCTGGCACGGCACGCCGGGCCGCACCGCTTCGCAGCCGGCCTGCTGGGCCTCGCGCACCACGTCGTGGACGTGCTGCTCGGCCGGGGTCGGCTCGCCGACGTGGACGGTGCGCGTGGTGTCGGAGCCGTATCCGTCCTTGAGGCCGCCGAAGTCCATCACGACCATGTCGCCGTGCTCGATGGTGCGGTCACCGGCCTCGTGGTGGGGGTTGGCGCCGTTGGGGCCGGAGCCGACGATGGTGAAGTCCACCTGGGAGTGGCCGAACTGCCGCAGCAGCGCGTCCAGGTCACGGGCGACCTCCGACTCCCGGCGACCGGCGAACCGCACCTTCAGGATCTCCTCGTACGTGGCGTCCGCCGCGGCGCCGGCCGCGGCCAGCCGCGCCAGTTCGTGGGCGTCCTTGACGGCGCGCAGCATCGGCAGGACGTCCGTGAGCGCCGCGTACGAGGTGTTCGGCAGCGCCTTTTGCAGCCCGAGGACGTGCAGGGCCCAGGTGTTGTCGCTGACCGCGTACCGGCCGGTGGGCGCGAGGAGGTCCGCGGCGATGGCGTACGGGTCCATGCCGTCGGTCCAGTCGCGCAGCGCCAGCGCGGGGGCGGCCACGGCCTTCGCGGCGTCCGGGGCCTCCAGGGCGGGCACGACGAGGACGGGGTCGGCCCCTTCGGACAGCACGAGGAGGGTGAGGCGTTCGGTGTCCGCGGGCGGCCCGTAGCCGGTGAGGTGGACGAGGTCGGGCCCGGGGGCGAGGAGCAGTCCGGCGAGTCCGGCGGCCGCGGCGGCCCGGGCGGCCCGGTCCATGCGGGCGCGGTAGTCGTCGGCGGTGAAGGGCGCGGGCACGGGAGTCGTGGACACGGGTTCGGTGGACATGGACCCATCGTGCCCGCGGCCGGTGACCGGCGCGACCCCTGTCCGGGCGCTGCGGAACGGCCCGTGGGGTCAGCGCCCCCCGCCGGGGCCGTCGCCGCGCTCGCCGTCGTCGTCGCCCGGGATCCCCTGGTCCTCGGCGATCAGCCGCTCCAGCAGCTCCTGGAACTCCCGGCCGACCACGATCCGCATCCCCTCGCCGTCGCCCTCGTCGTCGCGGTCGCTGAGCTGGGTGAGGGTCCCGTCGCGCCACCAGTAGACGTACGGGCTGATCGCGCCGGGGGTGTCGGCGAAACCGGACGCGGCGAAGCCGGCGAGCGCGTTGAGCGCGGGGATCAGGCTCACGTCCCGGATGACGTGGAAGGCGAGCTGGTGCCGGAAGGGGAAGGCGACCAGGGCTCCCTCCGGCGGCAGGGTCTCCCCCGTCAACTCCCGCACCACGCTCTCCAGCACCAGCACCCGGCTGGCGGTGTAGAAGGAGTCGCCGACGACCACCTCGAAGCGCACGCCGTCCTCGCCCTTGACGGACTCGTGGCTCTCGATGGGCAGTCCGCGGAGGTTGTACAGGGCCTGTTCCCGCAGGTAGCGCAGGTCTCCGAGGGGTGCGAGGGCCTCGTCGGTGAGCATCATGACGCTCTCCGGCAGATCGAGCGCGATGACCTCCCACAGGCCGGGGCCGAGGCTGCGGGCGTACTCGAAGCCGGCCGGGTCGAAGCCCTCGGCGCCGAGGACGCGGGGATAGAGCTGGGCCCGGATCTGCTCGGTGGGGAGCGTGTCGAGGGCGGACGGCGCCTCCATGGTGCGCAGCACCATGCCGACGTGCTTGCGGACGAGTTCGGGCCAGGCACGGGGGCCGCGGTCGTCGTTGTGCACCACGGCGGCGAGGTTGGCGAGGCCGAACTGGCGGCCCGCGCTGTCGGAGACGACGCCCGCGTACACCGTCACTTCCAGGCCCTGCTCGGCGAAGGCTTCCCGCACGTGGGAACGGAAGCGGGAGCCCTCGTCGACGGAGAAGTAGGAGAACTCGGGGTCCCGGGGCGCGTCGCGTCCGTCGCGCTTCGGCCCTCGCCGGAAGAACCCCACGTCATCCGCCCTTCACTCGACTGCCGTGCCCTTCTTCGAGCGTACCCACCCCGATCGTCCGACCAGGCAAAGCGGGGTTCAACTCGGGGCGCCGTGGCGTGCGGGCGGGCCCGACCGCACCACGTGGTCGGCGCGGTGCCGGCCCGGGGCGACGAGCCGGGCGTTCGCCTCGTCGGACCGCGCCACCCAGCGCTCGGCGTCCCCGCGCTCCTTGCCGTGCGCGACGTGTCGCTCCACCAGCCGGCGCACCCGGGTGTCCCGGTCGAGCTCCAGGTACCACGTCTCGTCGAGCAGCGACCGGACCCGGGCCCAGGGGCCGACGTCGTGCAGCAGGTAGTTGCCCTCGGTGACGATCAGGGGTGCGTCCGGAGGTACGGCGATGCTCCCTGCGACCGGCTCCTCCAGGTCCCGGTCGAAGGCGGGCGCGTACACGGTGACGCCGGCGGAGGGGGTGCGCAGCCGGGCGAGCAGCGCGAGGTACCCCTCGACGTCGAAGGTGTCGGGCGCGCCCTTGCGGTGGGCGCGCCCGAGCCGTTCGAGCTCGGCCTGCGCGAGGTGGAACCCGTCCATGGGCACGAGCACGGCGCCCCCGCCGAGCGCCTCGACGAGCTGCCGCGCGAACGTGGACTTCCCGGCGCCCGGCGCACCGGCGATGCCGAGGATCCGGCGGGGTCCGCGGGCGACGAGGGCGCGAGCGCGCCGAAGCGTCTCCCCCTGCAACGACGAACGCATACGCGCATTGTCCCACCCACGCGCCGGGCCGCCCCGGACGTCCCTGTCACGCCCCTGCGGCCCGTCTGCGGCTTCTCACGCGGTTCCGCCCCCCTGTGGGGGACCACAGCGCCCCTGACCACCCCGCCGTGACCCTGCGGGCGCTATGGTCTCTGCGGCCCGCACCCGCCCGACTTCCACGGGGAACGTGGTGCGGTGCGGCCTTGGTGGCGCTGGGCGTCCCCCTCGTGCCCGAAGGGCGTAGGGGCGCGGGGAACGGCGCGACAAGCCCACCACCGGGCCGCAAGGCCACAGCGGGACGTCCCGTCGGGCGACGCGTCAGCTCTCCGTCGGGGTCAGCCGCAGGGAGACGCTGTTGATGCAGTACCGCTGGTCCGTCGGCGTCGGATAGCCCTCACCCTCGAACACGTGTCCGAGGTGCGACCCGCACCGCGCGCACCGCACCTCCACCCGCACCATGCCGTGCGAGCGGTCCTCCAGGAGTTCGACCGCGTCGGAGTCCTTGGGGTCGTAGAAGGACGGCCAGCCGCAGTGCGAGGCGAACTTGGTGTCGGAGCGGAACAGCTCCGCACCGCACGCCCGACACTCGTACACGCCCTCCGTCGTCGTGTCGGTGTACTCCCCGGTGAACGCGGGCTCCGTGCCCGCCTGCCGCAGGACCTGGTACTCCGCGGGGCTCAGCTCCGCGCGCCACTGCTCGTCCGGCTTCTCGATGTCGTACGCCATGAAAACCGCTTCCTCAGCTCGACAGACGGGCCAGGATGCGCGGACCGAGGTCCGTCACGTCACCCGCACCCATGGTGAGAACGAGGTCACCGGGCTTCGCCATTCCCGCCACCACCTCGACGACCGAGGCGGCGTCGGCGGAGCGGACCGGAGTGACGTCCGCGCCCGCCGCGCGCGCCGCCTCGACGATCATGTCGCTGGTGACGCCGGGGATCGGGTCCTCGCGCGCGGGATAGATGTCCAGGACCACGGAGGCGTCCGCCGCGGCCAGCGCCTGACCCATCTCCTTGCCCAGCTCCTGGGTGCGGGAGAAGAGGTGCGGCTGGAAGACGACGAGCAGCCGGGAGTCGGCCGCGGCGCCCCGCATGGCCTCCAGGTCGGCGGCCATCTCGGTGGGGTGGTGGGCGTAGGAGTCGATCACCTGGACGCCCTCGGCCTCGCCCTTGAGCTGGAGGCGGCGCTTGACGCCGGTGTACGCGCCGAGCGCGCGCGCCAGGTCGGCCGCGGGGACGTCGAGCGCGGCGCCGGCGGTGAGCGCGGCGACCGCGTTCAGGGCGTAGTGGCGGCCGGGCACGGAGACCGTGAAGGTCAGCTCCGCACCGTCGAGCGAGACGGTGACGTCGCTGGTCAGGCCGTGCGGGACGATGCTCAGGACACGGACGTCCGCGGTCGGCGACTCCCCGTACGTGGCGATCCGCAGGTCCGCGCGGCCCCCCAGCCGGGAGGTCAGCTCGACGGCGCCCTCCTGGTCGGCGGAGACGACGAGCGTGCCGCCGGGGGCGACCTTGCCGACGAAGGTCTCGAAGGACTCGTGGATCTCGTCCATCGAGGCGTAATTGGCGTGGTGGTCCAGCTCCACGTTGAGGACGATCGCGACCTCGGGGTCGTACTTGTGGAAGCTGCGGTCGCTCTCGTCGGCCTCGGCGACGAAGATCTCGCCGTCGCCGTGCCGCGCGTTGGTGCCGGGCCCCGCCAGGTCGCCGCCGATGGCGTACGAGGGGTCGAGGTCCAGCTCGCCGAGGGCCACGGCCAGCATGGACGTGGTGGTGGTCTTGCCGTGGGTGCCGGCCACCGCGATGGCGCGGCGCCCGAGCATCAGGGACGCCAGGGCGTCGGAGCGGTGGACGACCGGTACGGACAGCTCGGCCGCGCGCAGCAGCTCCGGGTTGTCGGCGCGGATGGCGCTGGAGACGACGACGCAGCTCGCGTCGTCGGCCAGGTGCCCGGCCGCGTGGCCGATGTGGACCGTGGCGCCCAGCTCCCGCAGGGCATCCGCCGTGGGCGACTCCTTGGCGTCGCTGCCCGCGACCTGGGCACCGCGTCGGGCGAGGATCTGCGCGATGCCGGACATCCCAGCGCCACCGATGCCGATGAAGTGCGGGCGTTCCATGGCCGTGGGAAGGGCGGATGCCATGCGTGTCTGCCTCTCTGGTGCAAGCCTTTGGCCGGTCGCTCTTCCGGCCGGGGACCACCCTATTCGCTGTGCGCGAAGAGCTTGAGCACCGGGACGCCGACCTTGTGGCGCGCCCGGGACGCCCAGTCGCGGTGGAAGAACTCCTCCACGTAGTGCGGCGCGGTCAGCACGATCACCTCGTCGGCGTTGGCCTCCTCGACGACCGACTTGAGCTTGTCGAGCGGGTGGCGCTCGATGACCTGTCCGACCGCCTCGGAGCCGGCGTCGCGCAGCGCGCGCACGGAGTGCTCCAGGGCGAGCTCGGCGGGGGCGTGCGCGTCCTCGCCCTCCGGTTCCTCGCCCTCGTGGACGGCGTCCTTCAGCTCGCCGAGCGCCACGTCGTCGATGGCGCGCAGCAATGCGTCCGCCTGGTCGCCGCGGGGCTGCAACAGCACGACGAAGGAAACGCCCTCGTCCCCGTGGAGGGTCGTCACGAAGTCCACGTCGTCAGGGGTCAGAGGCTTCTCGATCATCAGTACGGTTGTGAACACGTTCAGGAGCCCTTCTGCGGAAACCATCCTTCCCCGTGCCCGCACGGGGTCTGCAGGAGTAAGTGTGCCCGCCCGAAGCTAACCGGAACGAGAAATTCCGCTGATTGTCAGATGCGGTGGTAACGGGTGAAAAGGAAGCCGCCCTCCTCCAGGACGGACGCCAGTGCGAACCGCTCCGGGACGGCGACCTCCGGACCGCCCGCGATCCGCTGCGCGCCACCCGCCGTGAGCAGCGGCGCCACGGTCAGGCACAGCTCGTCCAGCACCCCGGACGCCACGAACTGCCCCAGCAGCCTGGGCCCGCCCTCGGTGAGCTGCCGGGTCATTCCGCGCTCCGCCAGCGCCCGCACGGCGCACGCCGGATCCACCCCGGCGCCCTCCCCCGCGACCACGACCTCGACGCCCTCCTTGCGCGCCGCGTGCAGCCGCTCGGGGGGCGCGGCGGCGCCCGTCAGCACCAGGGTGGGCACCAGTGCGTCGGCGAAAAGCGGAGCCCCGAAGTCCAGGTCGAGGGAGGCGCTCACCACCGCGATCGCCGGGGCGGGCCGCTGACCGGCCGCCGCACGGCGCGCGGCGAAGGCGTCCCGGGCCCGCGCCGCCCGGTACCCCTCTCGACGTACCGTTTCGGCGCCGGCGATCACCACGTCGCTCAGCGCCCGCAGCACCCCGAAGATCCGCATGTCCGCGCCGCTCGACAACGGCTGCGACGCCCCCTCGTGCTGCGCGGCGCCGTCGAGCGAGGACACCATGTTGGCCCGCAGCCACACGGCGGGGGCGCCGTCACCCGCGGAGGATGCCTCCGGATACGCGTACGCATCCGCCAGCTCGTCCAGCGACCACTCGCGGTCGTCGAGTCCGGCCGTCGGCACTGTCGAATCGGTCACAGGGAACAGGCGTCGCATGACGTGCAGTCTTACACGGCGTTTACAGTGGTGAACTGTGTCGTCACCTGTCACCAGTCCCATAGCCCACGACTCGCCGCAGTCGCTGTGCGAGCGTGAGCCGCACGTCCCCGCCGACCGGCTGGTGGCCGAGTTGAAACCGCCGCCGCGCTTCGACGCCGTGCGCTTCGACACCTATCTGCCGGACCCGGCGCAGCCCAGTCAGCGCGAGGCCGTCTCCGTCCTGTCCTCCTTCGCGGCGGGGCTCGGCGGGGCCCACGCCAGCGGCGCGGGCAAGCGCCGCTGGTTCGCCCGCAAACCCGCCGCCCCCACCGGCCCGCGGGGCGTGTACCTGGACGGCGGATACGGGGTCGGCAAGACGCACCTGCTGGCGTCCCTGTGGCACGCCACCCCCGCCGAACCGGCGCTCAAGGCGTTCGGCACCTTCGTGGAGCTGACGAACCTGGTCGGCGCGCTCGGCTTCCAGGAGACCGTGCGCACCCTCGGCGGCCACCGGCTGTTGTGCATCGACGAGTTCGAGCTGGACGACCCGGGCGACACGGTCCTGGTGTCGTCGCTGCTGGCGAAGCTGGTCGCGTCGGGCGTGGCCCTGGCCGCCACCTCGAACACCCTGCCGGGCAAGCTCGGCGAGGGCCGGTTCGCCGCCGCCGACTTCCTGCGCGAGATCCAGGGCCTGTCCGCGCACTTCCATCCGCTGCGCATCGACGGCGAGGACTACCGGCACCGCGGGCTGCCCGAGGCCCCCGCGCCGTACGCCGACGACGTCGTCACGAAGGCCGCGTACGCCACCCCGGGCTCGTCGCTGGACGACTTCCCGGCCCTGCTGGAGCACCTCGCGAAGGTGCACCCCAGCCGGTACGGGGCGCTCACCGACGGGATCACCGCGGTGTGCCTGACCGGCGTCGGCCCGGTCCCGGACCAGTCGACGGCGCTGCGCCTGGTGGTGCTCGCCGACCGGCTGTACGACCGGGAGGTCCCCGTCCTGGCCTCCGGGCTCCCCTTCGACCAGCTGTTCGGCGAGGAGATGCTGCGGGGCGGCTACCGCAAGAAGTACTTCCGGGCGATCTCCCGCCTCACCGCGCTGGCGCGCGACGCGAAGCCGCTCCTGTAGCGGCGCGTTTCCCGGACACGGGGCGCGACCAGTAGGTTCGGGGAGCGTAACCACTGTTCTTGAGAAGGGATCCACACCATGGCCACCACTCGCACGGCGCACACGATCTGGCAGGGCGAGCTGCTCACGGGGTCCGGCGAAGTCACCTTCGACTCCTCCGGCATCGGCACGCAGCCGGTCTCCTGGCCGTCCCGCGCCGAGCAGGCCAATGGCAAGACCAGCCCGGAGGAGCTCATCGCGGCGGCGCACTCCAGCTGCTTCTCGATGGCGCTCTCGCACGGCCTGACCGGCGCCGGCACCCCGCCCACCCGGCTGGAGACCAAGGCCGACGTCACCTTCCAGCCCGGCGAGGGCATCACCGGCATCCACCTGTCGGTGCGCGGCGAGGTGCCCGGCATCGACGAGGCGACCTTCGTCGCGGCGGCCGAGGGCGCCAAGAAGAACTGCCCGGTGAGCCAGGCGCTGACCGGCACCACGATCACGCTCTCCGCCGAACTGGCCTGACGTTCCGTCCCGGGCCTTTGGCCAGGGAAACGTAGAGTTTCAGACGACACACGAACATCGGTGACCCGCACGGTTCACGCACCCACCAGGTGCGTGCTACACACGTGCGGGTCACTTCTTTCTCCTGACCCGTGCGCCACCCTCACCTCCCCGCCTCCCCGCGCCTGTTCACCGTCCCGTACGACACACCGGCCGCACCGGTCCTCGCCACGGGACGTCTGACCGACCGTCATTTCTCTGTCCGCCAACAGGGAGTTGCCTCATGTCCGAAAGCACCAGACGCCAGGTCCTCACCCGCACCGGGGCGCTCGGCGCCTCCATCGCCTTCGCCGGCGCCGTCTCCGAACTTTTCGCGGGCACGGCCGCCGCCCATGGTCGCCGGGGCTACGGCCCGCTTGTCCCCGACCCCGCGGGGCTGCTCGACCTCCCGGCGGGCTTCCGCTACCGGGTCCTGTCCCGCGAGGGCGAGCCGCTGCGCTCCGGCGAGGGCGCGGTCCCCGGCTGTCACGACGGCATGGCCGCCCTCGCCGGCCGCCGCGGCCGGGTCCACCTCGTCCGCAACCACGAGAACGACCACGCCGACCCGCTCGCCGTGCCCACCGTCGCCGGCCTGACGTACGACCCGGCGGCCCGCGGCGGCTGTACGGTCCTGGAGCTCGACAGCCGGGGCAACGTGCGCTCGGAGCGGGTGGCGATCGCCGGTACGGCGGTGAACTGCGCCGGCGGCCCGACCCCTTGGAACACCTGGCTGACCTGCGAGGAGAACGAGAACAAGGCCGGCACCAACGGCTACACCAAGGACCACGGCTTCATCTTCGAGGTCGACGGCGCCGACCCGCACCGCTCCGGGGCCGTACCGCTGACCGCGATGGGCCGCTTCGCGCACGAGGCGGTCGCCGTCGACCCGAAGACCGGGATCGTGTACGAGACGGAGGACGCCCGCAACCCCTTCGGCCTCTTCTACCGCTTCCTGCCCAACCGGCCCCTGGGCGGCCCCGGTTCCCTGCGGGCCGGCGGCGCGCTGGAGGCCATGCGGGTGCCCGGCGTGCCCGACCTCGCGGCCGTCGCCGAGCCGGGCGCCGCGTTCGACGGCGTCGAGTGGGTCCCCGTCCCGGACGGCCAGGCGGTCCAGACCTCCGTCCGCAAGCAGGACTTCGGCCCGAAGGGCATCACCCGCGCCCAGAAGCTGGAGGGCGCCTGGTGGGGCGGGCGTTCGGTGTACTTCGTCTCCAGCTACGCCCGCAGCAGCCAGGGTTCCGCCGGCGACCACTTCGGCCAGGTGTGGAAGTACGAGCCGGCCCGCCGGCGGCTGACCCTCGTGGTGGTCTTCGGCCCGAGCACGGACATCCAGCTGCCGGGCGAGTCCCCCGACAACATCTGCCTCGCCCCCGGCGGGAACCTGATGGTGTGCGAGGACGGCGACGGCGCGCAGCACGTGTACGGGCTCTCCCGGAAGGGCGAGCTGTACGAGATGGCCCGCAACCGCCAGAACATCGGCACCCCCGAGGCCCCCGAGTGGGGCGAGTTCGCCGGGGCGGTGTTCTCCCCCGACGGGGAGACGATGTACGTCAACTGCTACCGGCCCGGCACGACCTTCGCGGTCACCGGCCCCTGGCAGGACTGAGCCGGACGGAAGAAGACGTCGGGCGGACCGGAGTCCGGTCCGCCCGACGTCCCGTGGGGGGGGGCGGAGCGCCCGTGTGGCGCTCCGCCCCTTGATACGCACGGGGCGCCCGGGGCGTTCAACGCCCGGTGCGCCTCTTCGCCTAGGACGGCAGGGGCGTACCGCAGCGGCTGCAGTACGCCGCCGTCGCGTCGTCCGAGGGGCGGTCGCAGCCGGGGCAGATCCGGTGCAGCAGACACGCCCCCTCGCCGCCCTCGTCCACCGCGTCGACCGGCGCGGCGCGGCCCGTGCCGCGGACGGCGAGCCCGGGGCGGCGGCGGTGCGCGGTGACGTAGACGAGTCCGTCGTCCCCCGCGGTCACGGCGCGGGGCGTGCCGTGCGGGAGCCAGGCCACGCAGCCGGGCTCCAGCGGCTGCCGGCCCGCGGCGCTCTCCAGCTCACCGCCGCCGCCGAGGACGCACAGCAGGACGTCCAGGTCCGGCTCGACGTGGGTGTCGATGCGCGTCCCGGGGCGCACCCGGACGACGTTGGCGTCCAACTGTCGCCCCGCGGCGGCGAGCCGCCACAGCGCGCCGCCGCGGTCGTCGGGCACGGCCCCCACGGCCCGCACGTGGACGGGCCCTGTCAGCACTCCCGCCGCCGGCAACTGGTCCATCGGTCTTCCTCCTCGACGCGGGTTCCGCTCCGGGGCCGCCCCGGGGTCTGACCCGCTCGGGTGGACAGCCTGGCCGGGTTCCCGACACCCCCGCAACACGTCCACCGAACGGTGAGATCATCACATATTTTCCGTTATGTGATGATCAACGTACGCATGCTCACGGCTGCGATCGCGCTGGGCGCCTCGGTCGCCGTCCTCGTCGGCTGCGGCGGGGACGGCGCCGGGCGCGCCCCGGTCGGCCCCCCGGCGGCGTCCGGCGGGAAGAGCCCCGGCGCGGGGGCGCCGCCGAACCTCGCGCCCGGCCCCGGCGGGGTGACCCCCGTCTTCGAACGCTCGGCGGTCCCGCCGGACCGGGCGCCCAGGACGGTCGCCCTCACCTTCGACGCCGACATGACCGCGGACCAGGGCCCGCGGGCGGCGGCGGGCGAACGCTTCGACAACCCCGGGCTCATCGACGCGCTGCGGACCCTGAAGGTCCCCTCGACGATCTTCATGACCGGCCGCTGGGCGGAGGAGTACCCCGACCAGGCCAGGTCGATCGGCACCGACCCGCTCTTCGAGATCGCCAACCACTCGTACAGCCACCACGCCTTCAAGACGCCCTGCTACGGCCTGCCGACGGTCGCGCAGCGGGACATGGCGTCGGACGTGGACCGCGCCTTCGCGGCGTTCCGGAAGGCGGGCGCGCGCAACGTCGTGCCGTACTTCCGCTTCCCGGGCGGCTGCTACGACGACGCGGCGCTGCGGGCGATCGCGCCGGGGAAGGTGACGGCGGTGCAGTGGGACGTCGTCAGCGGTGACGCGTTCGCGGAGGACCCGAAGAAGGTCGCGGAGCAGGTCCTCACCCAGGTGAGGCCGGGGTCGGTGGTGGTGCTCCACTGCACGCGGAGTGCGGCGCCGGTGACGGAGGAGGCGGTCCGGGAGATCGTCCCCGCGCTTCGAGCACGCGGCTACGTCTTCACCAAGGTCTCCACCCTGATGCAACCCGCGCCCTGAGCCGCCCCCTCGCACCTCTGACGTGTTCGCCGTTGCCCTGCGGGCGTGTCGGTCCCCCTGCGGCTTGTCTGTGGCTTGTCGCGCAGTTCCGCCCCCTGTGCCCTGTGGGCACGGGGGGGGGACCCCGAGCGCCCCTGGGTTGCTCTGCTCGGCGCCGCACGTGGCAGAGGCGTGGGAACCCACCACGGGCCGCAGACGAACGAGGGTTTAGGGGCGCGGGGAACTGCGCGATCAAGCCCCACCGGGTCGCAGAGACCAACGCGCCCGCCGGGCTACGGCGAGTGTGGCCAAGCGGCTCGACGTGCTAACGGTCGCCGATGCGGGTGACGTGGGACGTCAGGGCGAGCGCCGCGCAGGCGAGGAGCGTCGCTGCCGCCAGGGGGAGCACCGGCAGCGGTGCCGAGGCGCCCGACGCGTCCACCATGTCGAACACCGCACGGTTCGCCGGCGAGTACGGAACCACCAGCGCCAGGAGCGACAACAGCGCCGTCGCCGCCCACGACCAGCCCGCGTGCCGCAGCACCGGCCGTGTGCACACCGCCCCGATCGCCGCACCCGTCACGGCGCACGCCGCCGCCGCGAGCAGCCCCGCGACAGCCGCCTCCGCCAGCGGAACCGTGGGCCCGCGCGGCGGATCCGCGGCCTTGCCGAGGAGGACCGCCGCGGTCCCGAGGACGCCCAGCACCCCCGCGCAGCCCGTCGCCGCCAGCAGCGCCGCCGCGTGCGCACGGGCCGGACCGCTCGGCGCGGCCACGACGTCGCGCGCCGCGGCCGGCTCCTGGTTGGCGCAGAGCCGGACGAGCCACGCGGTGACGGGGAGCAGGGCCGCCGCTGCGTACCCCAGGGACTCCAGGGGGCGACCGGACAGCACGCCGTCCGCGATGAGGACCGCGTACAGCACGAGCGGGGCGAGCCAGCGCTGGGAGCCCAGCAGCAGGGCGGTCTGGTAGCCGATCAGCGCGGTCACCGGTCACCGTCCTCCGGCGCCGCCACGGGTTCGACGGGGGCGACGTGCCGGATGTGCCACGGCGGAACCGCCCCCAGCAGCGCGCGCAGCAGATCGTCGCCGTGCGCGGCCGGCACGGTCAGTACGGTGGCGCCGTCCGGTCCCGGCTCCCGGCGGGGCGCGCCGGGCAGCCCTTCGGGAAGGGGGCCGCCCGCCCCGGACGCCACGATCCGCACCCGGCCACCACGGTCCGCCGCGGGCCCTCGCAGGTCGGGCCGGGTGACGAGGGTCCCGCCGGCCACCTCGTACACCGCGTCCGCGCGCCCCGCGAGCCGTTGCGGGTCGTGGTCGACGAAGACCACGGCGCCCCCGTCGGCGGTCCGCTCGGCCACGGCGCGGTCGAACTCCGCGCGGGCGCCGGTGTCGAGCCCCGTCCACGCCTCGTCGAGGACGAGCAGCTCCGGCTCGGCGAGCAACGCCTGGGCGACGGCGACCTTCTGGCTGGTGCCCTTGGAGAGTTCGGCGAGCGGTGTACGGGCGTGCTCGGCCGCGCCGAGCCGGGCCAGCCAGCCCGTGGCGCGCCGACGGGCCGCCGCCCGGGTCAGGCCGTGCACGCGGCCCAGCCGCGTCAGGTAGTCGAGCGCGGTGAAGGGGAGGGCGGGCGGGAAGCGCTCCGGTACGTACGCGGTGCGCGGCCGGGCCGTGACCCGGCCCTCGGTCGGCGCGTCGATCCCGGCGAGCAACCGCAGCAGCGTGGACTTGCCGGTGCCGTTCGTGCCGACGATCCGGGTCAGGGTGGCCGCGGGCAGCGCGAGGTCGACCCCGCGCAGCACCCACGGCCCCCGGACGCCGTAGCGCCGGCCCACGCCTTCTAACATCAGCTGCCCGACTTGGTGGGGACCACTTCGCTGGGGCGGACGATGACGAAGCCCTCGCCCTGGAGGACCAGTTGGACCGCTTCGCCGGAGCCGCCGCGGATCATCGAGCCGACGGACTGGGAGCGGTGCAGCGAGGTCTGGAGACTGGCGCTCCAGCCGACGACCGCGTCCGTGTCGACGTACACGGGCTGCTGGCCGGAGACCGGTATCACGATCGGAGTGCCCTCGCAGATGACGGCGAGCTTGCCGTATCCGGAGAAGACGCTGTTGAACAGCCCGCCGCCGGCCGCGCCGACGCCCTTGACCGTCTTGATCTCGTAGGAGAGCGTCGGGTCGAAGCAGAGCACGTTGCGACCGTTGATGGTCAGCGAGTCGCTCTGCTCGATCTCGACGATGAAGCAGTTCGCGGCCTCGTGGGCGAACCACACCTCGCCCTGCCCGCTCACCGTCATCAGCGCCAGTCCCTCGCCGGTGACGGCGCGCTTCAGCATGCCGCCCAGGCCCTGGCCCTTCCGCTCGAACTGGAGGTTGCCGCGGTAGGCGACCATCGAGCCCTGCCGGGCGTACATCTCACCGTTGACGACGTACTTGATGGACTTGGCGTTCTGCTGGAACATGCCCGGGGCGGACGCCGGCTGGGCCATGTTCTCGGAGGCGAAGAGGTCGCTTTTCATGGGGTGCATCCTCACCCAGACGGCCCTGTTTGACCAAAGAATCACCGATCGTGGCCTGCTGGCACACTGGGCGGGGTGAGCAGCGAAGCCCTCAGCCCCGAGCCCCACAGCACCACCACCGCAGCCAGTACGGCCAGCGCCGACCGTGACGCGGCGCCGCAGTTCCTGCTGCCGATGGTCGCCCGCATCGAGAAGGCCGCTCCCCCGGCCCGTACGGACGCCCTGGAGACAGCCGCCCGCGCGGTGCTGACGCTCCTGGCCGACGAGCGGTCCCTCGGCGACGGGGAGTGGGCGGGGGCGGTACGGGACTGGCAGGACGCACGGATCCGCAAGGTGGTCCGTCGGGCGCGCGGCGCCGAGTGGCGGCGGGCCTCGGCGCTGCCGGGCATCACGGTGAGCGGCGCGACCGCGGAGGTCCGGGTCTGTCCGCCCGTACCGCTCGACGGCTGGCCGAAGGACCTGGCGCGGCTCCAGGTGTCCGGGACCGACCTCACGGACCCCGAGCCGCCGGCCGCGCCCGCCCCCGGTGCGCCGGTGCTGTGGCTGAGCCCCGGGCTCGACATGTCGGCGGGCAAGGCCATGGCACAGTCCGGGCACGGCGCCCAGCTCGCCTGGTGGGAGCTGAGCGGTGCGGAGCGCACGGCGTGGGCCGCGTCCGGGTTCGCCCTCGCGGTGCGGACGGCGGAGCCCGGACAGTGGGACGCGCTCGTCGCGAGCGGCCTCCCGGTCGTGCGGGACGCCGGGTTCACGGAGATCGCGGCCGGCTCCTGCACGGTGGTCGCCGACCATCACGCCCTACGGGCCCGGCTCGCTCCCCGCTGACGCCGGGCCGCGACCGTTGAACGCCGGCCGGCCCGTGTGCGTACCTCTCCCTGCCGTGGCACCGACGAAGCCGACGCAGCCAACGAGTCCGGATTCGGTGCGGCGGCCGGTCCGGCGGTCGTGCGCGCCGGGGGCACATCGGCTCGGGAGGCACCTTGCAGCGGCGCGTCAACGGAACGGCCCTGATCATCGCTGCCCTGCTCGCCACGGCGGGGGCGCTGGCGTTCCCGGTGTGGTCGTACGCGGACCGGTCGGGCACCGGGCAGGACAAGCTGGCCGCCGCCACCGTGGCGACCCCGTACGGGCCGCTGTCCGCCACCGACCGCGACTTCCTGGTGAAGGTCCGCCTCGCCGGCCTGTGGGAGCTGCCCGCGGGCCAGCAGGCCGTCGAGCGGGCGCCGACCCGGGCCATCCGGGACGCGGGTGACCACCTCGTCGTCGGCCACACCGACCTGGACGCGCGCGCCCGTGACGTGGCGGCCAAGCTCGGGGTCGCGCTGCCGAACCAGCCGAACGAGCAGCAGCAGGGCTGGTTGCGGGAGCTGTCCGCGGCCAGCGGCCGGGAGTACGAGTGGAAGTTCGCGAACCTGCTGCGCAACGCGCACGGCAAGGTGTTCGCCCTGATCGCCCAGGTCCGGCACACCACCCGCAACTCCCTGATCCGCCAGTTGGCGACGGACGCCAACCAGACCGTGCTGGACCACATCACCATGCTGGAGGCCACGGGCCTGGTGGACTTCGGCGCGATCGCGGGCGAGGCGGCGGACGGCACGACCGCGAGCCCGACCGGTCCGCCGCCGCCCGACGGCGGCGTGCCGGCGGCCCCGGACGCGGCGCAGCCGACCGGGGGCGACACCTTCACCTCCCGTCCGTCGACCGGGCCCGGGGCGCCCACGGCCGTCAACACCGACCGCCCGGCGCCGTCCGGCGCACCGTTGACCGACGAACTCGTTGAGGCTCCCGCCACGCTCGCGCCCGCGCCGTCCTGAACCAGCGCGGAATTGACCGCGCTCGGCGGGAACCTCAAATCCTCCTCTGAACGTCCCTCTTCGGGGATTCACCGCCGGACCACGGGGCCATGACCCCTGCACGCACCGTCGCACGGCGCAGTCACCAGGGGGAGGAACGATGCGACACAGCACGCTCGGCACCGGGATCGGCTGGCGACCGGAGATCGCGGAGGCGGTGGAGCACCTCAGCGGTGTCGACTGGGTCGAAGTCGTCGCGGAGAACGTGTGCCCCGGCCATCTGCCCGCGTCCCTCACCCGGCTGCGGGCCCGCGGGACCACGATCGTCCCGCACGGCGTGTCCCTGGGCCTGGGCGGCGCGGACCGTCCCGGCGAGCAGAAGCTGAAGGACCTCGCGGAGCGCGCCGTCGCCCTGGAGGCGCCGCTGGTGACCGAGCACATCGCGTTCGTCCGGGCGGGCGGCGCGCGCACCGCGTCCCCGCTGCTGGAGGCCGGCCACCTGCTGCCGGTGCCGCGCACCCGCGACGCGCTGGCCGTGCTGTGCGAGAACGTCCGCATCGCGCAGGACCAGTTGCCCGTACCGCTCGCGCTGGAGAACATCGCGGCCCTCATCGCCTGGCCCGGCGAGGAGATGTCGGAGGGGCAGTTCCTGGCGGAGCTGGTGGAGCGGACCGGGGTGCGGCTGCTGATCGACGTGGCGAACCTCCACACCAACCACGTCAACCGCGGCGAGGACCCCGTGAAGGCCCTGGCCGAGCTGCCCGTGGAGGCGATCGCGTACGTGCACGTCGCCGGCGGCGTGGAGCGGGACGGAGTCTGGCACGACACCCACGCCCACCCCGTCCCCGAGCCCGTGCTCGACGTGCTGCGCGAGCTGGTGTCGCGGGTGGCGCCGCCGGGGGTGCTGCTGGAGCGGGACGACGACTTCCCGCCGCAGGAGGAGTTGGCGGCGGAGCTGACCGCGATCCGCACGGTGCTGGGTTCGGCCCGCCCCCAGCCGGAGGCCGCTGCCGCCGAGGGCCGCGCGCCCGCGGAGCAGGGTGCGGAGCCTCACGGGGCGACGGAGCCCGCCCGGGAGCGGCTGGCGATCTCCCAGGCCGCGCTGCTGTCCGCGCTGGTCGCCGGGACGCCCGCGCCGGAGGAGTTCGACCAGCGCCGACTGCGGGTGCAGAGCCGTGCGTTGACCGTCAAGCGGGCGCAGGTCGTGGCGAAGATCGCGCCGGAGCTGCCGGAGATCCTCGGCGACGGGTACCGCGCCGCCTTCCTCGCGTACGCCGCGAAGCGTCCGATGCGCGCGGGGTACCGTCGGGACGCGCTGGACTTCGTCGAGCAGTTGCTGGTCGCCGGCCGTCCCGAGGACGAGCGGGCCCGCCGGCAGCTGTCGCGTTGGTGGCAGGAGCGGACCGGGGCGCGTCGTCCGCGCCGCGCCGCCCGCATCGTCCGTGCGGCCCGGGCCGCACTCGTGGGGAGGTAGTCGTGGAGCTGAGCACCGTCGCCGTGCTGGTGAACGTCGTCGTGGGGGTCCTCACCGTCTGGTTGCTCGTCGAGGCGTCGGTGTCCCGCCGCCAGCGCCGGCGGGGCATGACCACGGTCGAAGTCAAGGACGCCCGGGTCGACGACGTGTACGAGGCGGCGTTCCTCAGCGGCGGCCCGCTGCGCGTCGTGGACGCCGCGCTGGTCGAGCTGATCGCCGACGAACGGGTCCGGCTGGCGGACCCCGGCATCGTCTCGGTCGTACGGGCCGAGGCCCGCGACGCGGTGGAGCAGGCGGTGCTGGACGCCGCCGAGAACGCACCGAACGGCTCGCTGTCCACGCTGCGGCACAGGGCCGCCGGCTCGGCCACGGTCCAGTCGCTGGGGCACCGGCTCGCGGGACAGGGACTGATGGTCACGCCCACCCGGGACCGCCGGACGTTGCGGTACTGGGCACTGACGCAGAAGACGGTGTTCTTGTTCGCCCTGTTCGCCTCCTTCGCGCTCACCGCGGCGAACTACGACTACGACGTGCCGGGCGTGACCGGACCGTTCGTCCTCCACGTCGGCCCGCTGCTCCTGGTGGGCGCGGTCATCGCGGGGATCGTCCGGCGCAAGGTCCGCAGCCGCACCACCAAGGCCGGTCTCAAGGCGCTCGCCGACCACCGGGTGCGGAACGAGAAGACGGAGTCCCCCGCGGGCCTCGTGGTGGTGAAGGGCCTGAAGAAGGGCATCGAGGACCCCGCGGTCCAGAAGCTGATGGTGGCCGCGGCCGCGGTGGCGTTCGTCGCGGTCGCCGCCCCCGCGGCCATGGCCGCCGACGGCTCACAGCAGGCCGCGTGGTGCGGCTCGGGCGAGACGACGAGCTGCGGCGGCAGCGAGGACAAGAAGGGCGGTTCGAGCTGCAGCGGGGGCGGCGGCAGTTGCGGGGGCGACGGAGGCGGCTGCGGAGGCGGCGGCTGCGGCGGATGTGGAGGCTGCGGCGGCTGATCCGTAGCGGCGCCACGGCGTCGAGGATCCCTCGGGAGGGGGTGGGAAGGGTCGGGGGCAGCCCCGGCAGCGCTTCACACACTGACGGTTCGTCGGGCGCGGCGGCGCTGCGCCACCCAGGGGGGAATCATGAACGACCATCCCACGCTCGCCCTCGTCCTCTACGGACTCGTCGGCGGCCTCACCGTCGTCCTGGTCGCCGCGGCGATCTCCGTACGTGCGCCGCGGGCGCCCCGCGGCGGCGCCGGTACCGTCCGCGACGCGTACGAGGCGGCGTTCCTCAGCGGCGGCCCGCCGCGCGTCGTGGACACGGCCTTCGCCGGCCTCAACGAGGACGGGAAGCTCGACATCACCGGACCGGCGCGGGTCTCGGGCCCCGGCGTCGTCACGGTCCGCGGCTCCCGCGGTCGCGGCGCCGTGCAGCAGGGCGTCCTGGACGTCGCCCGGCAGTACGACCACGGCGAGCTGAAGACCGTGCGGAACGCGGCGGTCACGGTGCCCGTGGTGCAGGAGATCGGCCATCGGCTCGCCGACCAGGGGCTGATGGTCCGGCCCTCGTGGCAGCGCCGGGTCGTGGGCCGATGGGCCCGGATCCAGTGGGTCGGGTGCCTGCTCGGCCTCGTCGTGGCCGTCGCCGTCACCTTCGTCACGCTGCCGGACGAGTCGGTCGTGCTGTCCGTGCTGCCGCAGTTGCTCGTGGGCGCGCTGATCGCGGGCGTGGTCCACCGGCGCGTACGGCGCCGGGTGACCGGTCCGGGCCGGGCCGCGCTGCGGAAGTACCGCAAGGCGCACAGCGCCACGCGGGCCACCACGGTGCGGGTGGCGCTCCTCGGCCCGCGCATGGTGCCCGACCCCGACGTGCGGGTGCTGATGGCCACCGCGGCGGCGGCTCCGCTCGCCGTCGTGACCGCGGGCCCCGTCTCGTCCTCCGTCGATTCCGTCACCCCTTCGGCCGGGGCGAGTTGGTGCGGTGGCGACGCGGGCGGCTGGGGCGGCGGTTCCGGCTGCGGCATGAGCGGTGGCTGCGGAGGCGGGGGCGGCGACGGCGGCGGTGGAGGAGGAGGCGGCGGAGGCTGTGGTGGGGGAGGTGGCGGTGGTGGCTGCGGAGGCGGGGGCGGCGGCTGACGGGCGCGCACGGCGGGCGTACGGCGCATAGGAGGCATTGGCTGCGACACCCGCACAATGGTGCTTTACAGCTCGACACATTCCCCGAAAAATCCCTGGACTGCACTGCCGTCCGCACGAAGGGAACGGAACGTGACGAGAGCAGGGTTGGCGTACGGACTCGTGGCCGGACTCGGCTCGCTGGTGGTCTCCGCACTCGCCGTGCCGACCGCCGACGGCCTGACCCCCGGCCGCGAGGCCCCGCCCGACGCCGAGTCCCGCGGCACGGCGGTCGCCGCCGAACGCGCCGCGGCGGCCGGCGTCTCCTTCGGCACCTGTCCGAAGGAGGAGTCGCTGCCGTCCTCCGTCTCCTGCGGCACGGTCGAGGTGCCGTTGGACTACGCACGGCCCGACGGCCGGACGCTCCGACTGACCGTCAGCCGGGCGCGGGCCGCCGGCGAGACCACCGAGCACCAGGGTTCCCTGGTCTACAACCCCGGCGGCCCCGGCGCGTCCAGCATGCACTTCCCGCTGTACGCGGAACTGCCGAAGTGGCGGCGGCTCGCCCGCGCGTACGACCTGGTCGGCTACGCGCCGCGGGGCGTCGGCCGCTCCGCGCCGCTGTCCTGCCAGGACCCCGAGGACCACGTGAAAGCGCCGACGGACTCCCCCACGGTCCCGTCGGAGGCGTTCAAGCGGGAGCGGATCGCCGAGGCGCGGACGTACGCGGACGGCTGCGCGCGCAGGACCGGTGACGCCCTGCGGCACTACACGTCCCTCAACAACGCCCGGGACCTCGACGTGCTGCGCGCGGCGCTCGGCGAGGAGCGGCTGACCTTCATGGGCGCCTCGTACGGCACCTACATCGGTGCGCTGTACGCGACCCTGTACCCCTCGCACGTACGGCGCATGGTCTTCGACTCGGCGGTGCACCCGGCCCGGGAGAAGATCTGGTACCGCAACAACCTCGACCAGTCGCTGGCGTTCGAGCGCCGCTGGGCGGACTTCCGGGCGTGGGTCGCCCGGCACGACGCCGACTTCGGCCTGGGCAGCACGCCCGAGGAGGTCGCCGAGCGCTACGAGGAGGCGAAGACGAAGCTCGCCGAGGAGCCCGCGGGCGGGGTGGTGGGCCCCGGCCAACTCCAGTCGGCGTTCCTGGGCGCCGGCTACTACGACGACTACTGGGTGCCGCGCGCCACCGCGCTCTCCGAGTACCTGCGCGGCAACGACGAACCGCTGATCGCGCAGGCCGCGCCGCGGCGCGAGCAGGCGAAGGCGGCGGAGAACGCGAACGCGGTGTACACGGCCGTGGAGTGCAACGACGCGCCCTGGCCCACGCAGTGGGAGGTCTGGGACCGCGACAACACCGAACTGGCGCGCAGGGCGCCGTTCGAGACCTGGGACAACGCCTGGCTGAACCTGCCGTGCGCCTTCTGGTCCGCGCCCCGGCAGCAGCCGCTTCAGGTGCGCACCCGCTGGGGCCAGCTACCGCCCGTGCTGATCCTGGCCGCGGAGCGGGACGCGGCGACGCCCTACGCGGGGGCGAAGGAGTTGGCCCGGCGGCTCAAGGGCGCCGTGCTGATCACGGAGGAGGACGCCGGCACCCACGGCATCGGCGGTGGACCGAACGACTGCGTCCACGCCTACCTGGAGGACTACCTCCTGCGCGGCGAGGCGCCGGTGCGGCGCGCGTCGTGCGCGCCGCACCCGGAGCCCGACCCGGTGTCGCTGGACCGGAGCGCGCCGCAGCCCGTGCTGCCGCGCACCACCGTCTGATCTTCCGGGTCCCGGTGGCGGGACCGCAGTCCGGTTCCGCCACCACATCACCGCCCGGGGAATCCCCGGGCCGCAGCCCGAAGATTACGCCAGTCCCGCCACCAAGTCGGCCACGGACTTCCGACGCCCCGTGCTGCATCCCCCGGGGGACAACCCCCGGACCCCCGGCCGAGGACTACGCAAGGCCCGCCACCAGCTCGGCCACGGACTTCCTCCGCCCGGTGAAGAACGGGATCTCCTCACGGACGTGCATCCGGGCGTCCGAGGCGCGCAGATGGCGCATCAGGTCGACGATGCGGTGCAGTTCGTCCGCCTCGAAGGCGAGGATCCACTCGTAGTCCCCGAGGGAGAACGACGCAACCGTGTTGGCGCGCACGTCCGGGTAGCCACGGGCCATCTTGCCGTGCTCGGCGAGCATCCGGCGGCGCTCCTCGTCGGGGAGCAGGTACCAGTCGTACGAGCGCACGAAGGGATACACGCTGACGTAGTCGCGCGCGGTCTCGTCGGCGAGGAACGCCGGGATGTGCGACTTGTTGAACTCGGCGGGGCGGTGCAGCGCCATGTTCGACCAGACGGGCTCCATCGCGCGCCCGAGGCGGGTGCGACGGAAGAGGTTGTACGCCTCCTGGAGCTGGTCCGCGGTCTCGGCGTGCCACCAGATCATGAGGTCGGCCTCGGCGCGCAGCCCGGAGAGGTCGTACGTGCCGCGGATCGTGACGTCCTTGGCGGCGAGCTGGTCGAACAGGTCCTGGACCTCGTCGGCGTAGCCGGTGCGGTCCTCGGGCAGCACGTCGCGCAGCTTGAAGACCGACCACAGCGTGTACCGGATGACCTCGTTGAGGTCCTTGGCCTTCTTGCCCGCGTTCGGAATCTTTTCTGGCGCACTCATGAGGCCATTGTCCCGCGTCCCGATCCGCGTCCGTCAGCAGGGTGGTCCTGCTGGAGGACCTCGTCCGCGGCACGCTGTCCGTCGGCGATGCAGGCGGGGATGCCGACGCCGTCGTACGCCGCGCCGCAGACCCGCAGGCCCGGCAGTTTGGCGACCTCGGCGCGGATCCGGGCGGTGCGCGCGGCATGGCCGACGGGGTACTGCGGCAGGCCGCCGATCCAGCGGGTGACCTCGGTGGCCACCGGCCGGGCGGCGAGCCCGACGGCGTCGCCCAGGTCCCGCAGGGACGCCTCGACGAGCTCGGCGTCCTCGCGGTGCAGGTGCTCCTCCTCGCCGTACCGCCCGAGGGAGGTCCGCAGCACGAAGAGGTCGGCCGGGCCGTCAGCCACCCACTGCCACTTCTGGCTGGAGAAGGTGGACGCCTTGATCGACCGGCCGTCGACGGTCGGCACGAGGAAACCGCTGCCGGCGGGCAGCGCGCCCAGCTCGGAGCGGCGGAAGGCCAGGGTGACCAGGGACATCGAGGCGTACTCGATGGAGCCCAGCTCGGTGGCGGCGGCCGGGGACTCGCCGGAGAGCAGTTCGGCGGCCGACCAGGCGGGGGTGGCGATGATCACGGCGTCCGCGGTGAGGCGGTCGCTGTCGGTGCGCACCCGCCAGCCGTCGGCGCCCGCGCGGGCCAGGCCGAGGACGCGCGTCCCGGTGCGCAGCTCGCCCCCGGCGGCGCGGACCGCTTCCGCGACGGCGAGCGGCAGGGTGCCGACGCCGCCGTCGATGCCGAGGAAGACGGGCCCGCCCTGCTGCTGTGCCCGTGCCTCGGCCTGGACCTCGCGCACGGCGTCCAGGAGCGAGGGGTGCTGCCGGGCGGCTTCGAAGAGCCGGGGGACGGCCGCCCGCATCGAAATGCGGTACGAGTCGCCGGCGTAGACCCCGCCGAGCAGCGGTTCGACGAGCCGGTCGACGACCTCGCGGCCGAAGCGGTCGGCGACGTACTGCCCGATGGCGACGTCGTCGCCGAGGTCGGCCGGGGCGAGTTCGGGCTCCCGGGCGATCCGGGCGACGCCTTCGTCGGAGAGGAGTCCGGCGAGGGCGTCGGGGGTGGCGGGAACGCCCATCACGTGGCCGCGCGGCATGGGCCGCAGCGTGCCGCGGGTCCAGATGGACGCGGTGCTGGTGGCGGGCGGCTGGAGCCGGTCGCCGAGTCCGACGGCGCGGGCCAGGTCGACGGCCTCGGGGCGGCGCGCCAGCATCGACTCGGCGCCCAGGTCGACCGGGGCGCCGGCGATCTCGCCGCGGTGGAGCTTGCCGCCGAGCCGGCCGCCGGCCTCCAGCAGGGTCACCCGGGCCCCCGCGGTGACCAGCCGATGGGCGGCGGCGAGCCCGGAGATGCCGCCTCCGATGACGACGACGTGACGGGCGGGCGGTCCCGACCCGGGTGCGGTGTCCACATGCTGGGAAGACATGGCTCCACTGTCTCAGACCCCGTTCCGAGTCCTGAACGTGACCGGTTCGGAACCGGTCCGCGCAAACGTTTCGGGCCTCTTCGCACGTCCAAGGAGCATCGGGCAACGACCGGCTGACATCCGTCGGTTGGCCGAAACCCGACCGGACGACGGCGGAAGGCGGACGACGGAACATGGGGGCGGACATGCGGGCACGACGGGTGCTCGCTGCACTGGTCATCGCGGCGGGCGTCGCGGTGACGGGGTGCAGCGCGGAGGACGACTCCGGCGACAAGAGCAGCGGGAGCGCGCAGCGCGCCGCGGCCGAGACGGACGAGAAGGCGGGCGCCAAGGCGCCCGAGGCGGCGCGCGCGGACGGGTCGCGCCCCGGGGACGGGTCCACGACGCCGGACGCGCGGGACGGCGGCAAGGGCGCGGGCGCCTCGGCCCCGCCGGTGACGTCGTACGTCGTGCGCACCGCGGAGCTGCGGCTGGCGGCGAAGGACCCGGCGCGGGCCGTGGCGCACGCCCGCCGGGTCGTGGAGGGGGCGGGCGGCTTCGTCTCCGAGGAGACCACCGAGCAGGCGCACGGCGGTGACGCCACCGGGCTCACCTCGCGGCTGGTGCTGCGGGTGCCGCAGGAGAAGTACGCGGACGCCCTGGCGCAGTTGGAGAAGGGCGGCGAGGTGCTCTCCCGCACGGCGAGCGCCGAGGACGTCACCGACCAGGTGGTGGACGTGGAGAGCCGGATCGCCTCCCAGCGGGCGAGCGTGGCGCGGGTGCGGGAGCTGATGGACCGCGCGGAGAAGCTGTCCGACGTGGTCACGCTGGAGGCCGAACTGGGCCGGCGCCAAGCGGACCTGGAGTCGCTGTTGGCCCGGCGGTCGTCGCTGAAGGACCGGACGTCGCTGTCGACGATCACCCTCGACGTCTCCGCCCCCGCGAAGAAGGAAGACGAGGAGGGCGACGACGGCGACCCGGGCCTGCTGGACGCCCTCGGCGGCAGCTGGGAGGCCCTGAAGTCGACGGCGCTCTGGATCGGCATCGTGCTCAGCGCCCTGCTGCCGTTCGCCGTGGCGGCCGGTGCGGTGTACGCGGTCTGGCGCTGGCTGGTGCGCCCCCTGCTGCCGCGGCGGCCCGAGCCGCCCGCGGGGGACGGGGGTGAGGAGGGCTGACCTCGCCCTCCCCGTAGCGTAGGGGCCATGACAGCAGAGCGACTGGTGGTCATCGGGGGCGACGCGGCGGGCATGTCGGCCGCGTCGCAGGCACGCAGGTTCCGCTCGCCGGAGGAGCTGGAGATCGTCGCGTTCGAACGCGGCCACTTCAGCTCCTTCTCGGCGTGCGGCATCCCGTACTGGATCGGCGGCCAGGTCGCCGAGCGCGACGACCTGATCGCCCGTACGCCCGCCGAGCACCGCGAGCGCGCGATCGACCTGCGGATGCGCACCGAGGTCACCGAGGTCGACACCGCCCGCGGCCGGGTCCGCTCGCGCGACCTGGAGAGCGGCGCGGAGGTCTGGACGGGGTACGACAAGCTCGTCGTCGCGACCGGTGCCCGCCCGATCCGCCCGCCGATCCCCGGCATCGACGCGCCCGGGGTCCACGGCGTCCAGACCCTCGACGACGGCCAGGCGCTCCTCGACACGATCGGGGCCACCGAGGGCCGCCGCGCGGTGGTCGTGGGCGCCGGCTACATCGGCGTCGAGATGGCGGAGGCGATGCTCAACCGCGGCTTCGAGGTCACCGTCCTGAACCGCGGCGAACAGCCGATGGCCACGCTCGATCCCGACATGGGCCGGCTGGTGCACACGGCGATGGACTGGCTCGGCATCACCACCGTCGACCGTGCCGAGGTCACCGCGGTGCTGACCGGCCCCGACGGCCGGGTGCGCGCGGTCACCACCGCGGACGCCGAGTACCCGGCGGACGTGGTGGTGCTGGGCATCGGCGTCGAGCCGGAGACGGAACTGGCCCGCGCGGCGGGGCTGCCGCTCGGCGCGTACGGCGGGCTGCTCACCGACCTGTCGATGCGGGTGCGCGGACAGGACGCGATCTGGGCCGGCGGCGACTGCGTGGAGGTGCTGGACCTGGTCTCGGGGCGCGAGCGGCACGTCCCGCTGGGCACCCACGCCAACAAGCACGGCCAGATCATCGGCGCGAACGTGGGCGGCGGCTACGGCACCTTCCCCGGCGTCGTCGGCACCGCCGTCAGCAAGGTCTGCGACCTGGAGATCGCCCGCACCGGACTGCGGGAGAAGGACGCGTCCGCGGTGGGCCTCCAGTACGTCACCGCCACCGTCGAGTCCACCGCGCGCGCCGGCTACTACCCCGACGCCGGCCTGATGACCGTCAAGATCATCGCGGAGCGCCGCACGGGGCGGCTGCTGGGCCTCCAGATCGTGGGCCGCGAGGGTGCGGCGAAGCGGGTCGACATCGCGGCGGTGGCGTTGACGGCGGGGATGACCGTCGAGCAGATGACCGCGCTCGACCTCGGCTACGCCCCGCCCTTCTCCCCGGTCTGGGACCCGGTCCTGGTGGCGGCCCGCCGCGCCACGAAGCGCCTCTCCGAACGCCCCTGACGTTTCCGCCGCGCCCCTGCGGGTGCGTTGGTCCCTGCGGCCCGGCGGGGGCTGTTCGCGCAGTTCCCCGCGCCCCTGATTGGCTTTCCCCGTCCGTTGTGTGCGGGCCGGAGTGTCTGGCAACCCACGGCCGGTCGACGGCGGAGGTTTCTAGGGCCTGTCTTACGGATCAGGCTGGATCAGGGAGCGGGGTCTGGTGCCGTGGATCTCAAGGCGGAGGAGGGAGCCAATGCGGAGCATTGGCGACCGACGACAACGTGGAGAGGCATGGTGCCAGGGCACGCGAGCCCAGCAAGATCCGTAAGACAGGCCCTAGGGGCGCGGGGAACTGCGCGAACACGCCCCACCGGGCCGCAGGGCAACGCACCCGCAGGGCTACGGCGAAAACGGTCGAGAGCGCGCCGCAGGGCGTCACGCGGGGGTCGGGCCGCCCGACGTCTGCGTGTGGACGAAGTCCACCAGGCGGGTCAGCGCGTCCGGGTTCATCGTCGGGAGGACACCGTGGCCCAGGTTGAACACGTGCCCCTCCAGCCCCTCCGCCGCAGTCAGCACCTCCCGCGTCTTCTCCTCCACCGCCGCCGTCGGCGCGAACAGGACCGCGGGGTCGAGGTTGCCCTGGAGCGCCTTGCCCGGCCCCACGCGGCGGGCCGCCTCGTCGAGGGGGACGCGCCAGTCGACGCCGACCACGTCCGCGCCGGCCTCGCCGAGGAGGCCGAGGAGTTCACCGGTGCCCACGCCGAAGTGGATGCGGGGCACTCCGTAGCCGGCGACGGAGTCGAAGACCTTCGTGGACGCCGGCATCACGGAGCGCCGGTAGTCCGCCGGGGCGAGCGCGCCGACCCAGGAGTCGAAGAGCTGGACCGCGCTCGCCCCCGCCTCGATCTGCACCTTCAAGAACGCGGAGGTGATCTCGGCGAGCCGGTCCAGCAGGTCCGCCCACAGCTCCGGGTCGCCGTACATCAGCGCCTTGGTGTGCTCGTGGTTGCGCGAGGGGCCGCCCTCGACGAGGTAGCTGGCGAGCGTGAAGGGCGCGCCGGCGAAGCCGATCAGCGGGGTGGCGCCCAGTTCGTCGGTCAGCAGCCCGATCGCCTCGGTGACGTACCGGACGTCGTCCGGGGTGAGCTCCCGCAGCCGGTCCAGGTCGGCGCGGCTGCGGATCGGCTGGGCGACGACCGGCCCGACGCCCGGCTTGATGTCGAGGTCGACGCCGATGGCCTTGAGCGGGACGACGATGTCGCTGAAGAAGATCGCCGCGTCGACCCCGTGGCGCCGCACCGGCTGGAGCGTGATCTCCTTGACCAGCTCCGGCCGCATGCAGGACTCCAGCATCGGGATGCCCTCGCGCACCTTGAGGTACTCGGGCAGCGAGCGCCCGGCCTGGCGCATGAACCACACCGGGGTGTGGGGCACCGGCTCTCGTCGGCACGCCTTCAGGAAGGCGGAGTCGTGCGTCTTCGGCTGGGGGCCCGAGGGGCGGTCGTTGGCGCTCACGCCCAAATCTTCGCACGTGCCCGGAAAGCGGCCGTCGGGTGCGGGGTGTCCTTCCCTGCACGCACGCCCCGTTCCGCCTAGTCTTCCCCGCATGGCTGCGGCTCAGGGACGTTTTTCCGATCATGCTGAACATGCTGGACCTCCAGGGAGCGCCGACTCGTCGTCGGGCGCCGAGCAGAACGCCGTCCCCCGGGCGTTCCGGCTGGCGGTCGAAGCGCTACGGACCGCGCGGCTGCGCCCCGAGGTCGAACTCGACCCGGCCCGCCCCCCGCAGCGGCTCGCCCCGCACGCGTACGCCGTGGAGGCGGCGGTCGTCGAGGACGGCGAGGACCTGGCGGACGGCCGGCTGGTGCTGTTGCACGACCCCGACGGACACGAAGCCTGGCAGGGCACCTTCCGTCTGGTGACCCTGGTGCGGGCGGAGTTGGAGCCGGAGATGGCGGCGGATCCGCTGCTGCCGGAGGTGTGCTGGTCGTGGTTGACGGGTGCGCTGGAGGCGCGCGGCCTGTCGTACGGGGAGCCGAGCGGCACCGTCACCCGGGCGAGCTCTCACTATTTCGGTGGACTCGCCCAGCGGCGCCCGGCGACGCAGATCGAGATCCGCGCCTCGTGGACCCCGAGGGAGGCGCACTGCGGGACACCGGACGCGGCGGCGCACCTCGCCGCCTGGTGTGACCTGCTGTGTCAGATCGCGGGGCTGCCGCCGGCGCCGGTGGGGGCGGCGGACATGGCGACCGGCGTGGTGACGCTTCCGCAGCGGCGGGGACCGCAGCACCGCTGATGCCCGCCCGCGCACGCGGTGCGCGGCGCCTCGTGCGGCCCGGGACACTGGTCCCGGGCCGCACCGCTGTCAGGGCCGCGGTGGGCCGTCCATCCCGCACTGCCCGAACCGCCACCCGACGGACCGTCAGCTCACTCGTAGGATGATCGATCACGCGTCCGAATTGCACTAATTGTTACTCACCAAATCGTGATCATTCCCTAAAGGACGCCCGTCGGGCTGCCGAAGAGGTCAGTGACCCTACCTTCACGGAACGCCCCGGCTTCATCCCCGAGCCGGCCCCGTCCCCGCACCTTCCCCCCAGGAGGAGCCCGGTGTCCGTCCTTCTTGAGCAGCCCGCAAGTCTGGTCGCCTACCGTCCGAACAAGCCGACGGCCATGGTCGTGGTGGCCGACCCGCGCGTCCGCTCCACCGTCACCCGCCACCTGTGGGCCCTCGGCGTACGGGACGTCATCGAGGCGTCGTCCATCGCGGAGGCCCGCCCCCGCATCGCCAACCCCCGCGACATCTGCGTGGCCGACGTCCACCTGCCCGACGGCTCGGGGCTGACCCTGCTGTCGGAGACCCGCGCCGCGGGCTGGCCGAACGGTCTCGCGCTCTCCGCGGCCGACGACATCGGCGCCGTGCGCAACGCCCTCGCGGGCGGGGTCAAGGGCTACGTCGTCACCGGCACCCGTACGAACATCGGCCACCCGACCCGCCCGGGCGCAGCCCCCATCGGGTCCGCAGCCGCCAGGCTGGGCCACCGCCGTCCCCCGGGCGCCCCGAGCCACCCGGGCGGCTACCGGGAGCTGTCGGGCCGCGAGGTCGAGGTCCTGCGGCTGGTGGCGGAGGGCCAGTCGAACAAGGCCATCGGCGTCTCCATGGGCCTGTCCGCGCTGACCGTCAAGAGCCACCTCGCGCGCATCGCGCGCAAGCTCGGCACCGGTGACCGGGCGGGCATGGTCGCGGTGGCGCTGCGCACCGGCATCATCCACTGACCCGCCCGCTCCCCCGCGCTTCCCCCGTGCGCCTGTCGACGGATCGTTTCCGTCGACAGGCGCACGCCGTTCACGGATACCCTTGACACGTGACCGACGCCCGAAACACCGCAGCAGAGACCGCACTGCGAACCGCCGGGGGCGCTCCCCCGGACGCCGGCGTCGCAGCCGAAGAGGCCCCGATCCCCCTGTTGGAGCCCCGTGAGGGCATTCCGCCCGTGGTCGCCGACACCCAGGCGCTCGCCCAGGTCGTCGCCGCCTTCGGGGCGGGCAGCGGCCCGGTCGCGGTGGACGCCGAGCGGGCCTCCGGGTACCGCTACGGTCAGCGGGCCTATCTGGTCCAGCTGCGCCGCGAGGGCGCCGGCAGCGCGCTGATCGACCCCGTCGGCTGCCCCGACCTCTCCGTCCTCGGCAGCACGCTCGGCGACACCGAGTGGATCTTGCACGCCGCGACGCAGGACCTGCCCTGCCTCCGGGAGATAGGCATGGTTCCCAGCCGGCTCTTCGACACGGAGCTGGCCGGTCGGCTCGCCGGGTTCCCGCGGGTCGGCCTGGGCGCGATGGTCGAGTCCGTCCTCGGCTACGCGCTGGAGAAGGGCCACTCCGCCGTCGACTGGTCCACCCGCCCGCTCCCCGAGCCCTGGCTGCGGTACGCCGCACTCGACGTGGAGCTCCTGATCGACCTGCGGGACGCCCTGGAGATGGAGCTGGACCGGCAGGGGAAGCTGGAGTGGGCGCACCAGGAGTTCGAGTCGATCGCCTCCGCCCCGCCGCCCGCGCCCCGCAAGGACCCCTGGCGCCGCACCTCCGGCATGCACAAGGTGCGCCGACGCCGGCAGATGGCGGTCGTACGGGAGCTGTGGACCACGCGCGACATGATCGCCCAGCGGCGGGACGTCTCGCCGGGCAAGGTGCTGAGCGACGCCGCGATCGTCGAGGCGGCGCTGGCCCTGCCGGCGCACGTCCACGCGCTGAGCGGACTGACCGGTTTCAGCCACCGGATGGGCCGTCGGCAGTTGGAACAGTGGCAGTCGGCGATCGACCGGGCGAAGGCGCTGCCGGACTTGGAGCTGCCGCAGCAGGGGCAGCCGCTGAACGGACCGCCGCCGCCGCGCGCCTGGGCGGACAAGGACCCCGTCGCAGCGGCCCGGCTGTCCGCTGCGCGGGCGGCGGTCTCGGCGCTGGCGGAGGAGCTGCACCTGCCCCAGGAGAACCTGATCTCGCCGGACACGGTGCGGCGGATCTGCTGGGAGCCGCCGGCTGATCGCTCGCCGGAGTCGGTGACGTCCGCGCTGCGGCTGCTGGGGGCACGGGCGTGGCAGGCGGCGCTGGTCGCCCCCCCGCTCTCCCGCGCCCTGTCCACCCCGAAGTAGCCCCGCGCCGAACGTGCGCGGGGCGCCCCGCCCCTGATGCACCCGCCGTGCCCCCGCGGGAGTGCGGGTCCCCACCGGCCGGTGGGTGGCTTGTCGCGCAGTTCCCCACGCCCCTGGAGCGCCCTACCGGGCGTTCTGGGGCCCGTGGGCATCCCCACCGCCCGCAGGACGGGCCCATACCGCCCGCAGGGGCCACGGCGAGCACGTCCAGATGGCACAGATGGCACGGGAGCCCGCACTCACCACGTCCCGCCAGCGCGTCCGCGGGGGTGTGACGTTCGCCGCTCGACGCGTGAGGGGTGGGCACTAGGGTTACCCGTAAGTAGCATGAGGAGGAAGCGCGCGCTTAGCCACGCTCGGCACGCGCCCCGCAGCAGTGCCATCCCGCACCCTGGAGGAGAGCCATCGTGCCTCGTACCGTCAGGGACGTCGTCTTCGTCGACGGCGTCCGCACCCCGTTCGGCAAGGCGGGCCCGAAGGGCATCTACCACGAGACCCGCGCCGACGATCTCGTCGTCAAGGCGATCCGGGAGCTGCTGCGCCGCAACCCGGCCCTCGACCCCGCGAAGATCGACGAGGTCGCCATCGCCGCGACCACCCAGATCGGCGACCAGGGCCTGACCATCGGCCGTACCGCCGGCATCCTCGCGGGTCTGCCGCAGTCCGTCCCCGGCTACTCGGTGGACCGGATGTGCGCCGGTGCGCTGACGGCCGTGACGACGACCGCCGGCTCGATCGCCTTCGGGGCGTACGACGTGGTCATCGCCGGCGGCGTGGAGCACATGGGCCGCCACCCGATGGGCGAGGGCGTCGACCCCAACCCCCGCTTCGTCAGCGAGAAGCTGGTCGACGAGTCCGCCCTCTTCATGGGCATGACCGCGGAGAACCTCCACGACCGCTACCCCTCCATCACCAAGGAGCGCGCCGACGAGTACGCCGTCCGCTCCCAGGAGAAGGCGGCCAAGGCGTACGCCGACGGCACGATCCAGCAGGACCTGGTGCCGATCGCGATCCGCCGCACCACCCCCGAAGGCGGGGAGACCGGCTGGGGCCTGGCCACCCAGGACGAGCCGATGCGGCCCGGCACCACGATGGAGAACCTCGCCGGGCTGAAGACCCCCTTCCGCACCCACGGCCGGGTCACCGCCGGCAATGCCGCCGGGCTGAACGACGGCGCCACCGCCGCCGTCATCGCCTCCGAGGACTTCGCGCGCGAGAACGGCCTCCCGGTCAAGATGCGCCTGGTGGCGTACTCCTTCGCCGGCGTCGAGCCGGAGGTCATGGGGTACGGACCGATCCCGGCGACCGAGAAGGCGCTGGCCCAGGCGGGCCTGTCCATCGAGGACATCGGCCTGTTCGAGATCAACGAGGCGTTCGCCGTCCAGGTGCTCGCCTTCCTGGAGCACTACGGCATCGCGGACGACGACCCGCGGGTCAACCAGTACGGCGGGGCCATCGCCTACGGCCACCCGCTGGCCTCCTCCGGCGTCCGGCTGATGACCCAGCTCGCCCGCCAGTTCGAGGCTCAGCCCGAGGTCCGCTACGGCCTCACCACCATGTGCGTCGGCTTCGGCATGGGCGCGACCGTCATCTGGGAGAACCCGCACTTCGAGGGGGACAAGTGAGCACCACCGCTGAACTGCTGAAGGGTGCGGCCGAACTCTTCCCGGACGAGGTCGTCACCAGCGCGCACGTACGTCATCTGGACCTGCCGGGGGCCGGCCGGTTCGCGCTGATCACCCTGGACAACGGCCTGGACCACACCAAGCCGACCACCTTCGGCCCGCAGTCGCTGGCCAACCTGGACGCCGCGCTCGACCAGGTCGAGCGGGAGGCGGCCGAGGGCTCGATCGTCGGCGTCGGCATCACCGGCAAGCCGTTCATCTTCGCCGTCGGAGCCGACCTCAAGGGCGTGGAGCGGGTCGCCCGCCACGAGGACGCGCTCGCCATCGCCAGGAGCGGTCACGACGTCTTCAAGCGCCTGGCCTCCCTCGCGGTGCCCAGCTTCGCGTACTACAACGGCGCGGCGATGGGCGGCGGCGTCGAGGTCGGTCTGCACTGCACGTACCGCACCGTCTCGCGGGCGATCCCGGCCTTCTCGCTGCCCGAGGTCTTCCTCGGTCTGGTGCCCGGCTGGGGCGGCTGCGCGCTGCTGCCGAACCTGATCGGCGCGGACCGCGCCGTGTCCGTGATCATCGAGAACTCGCTCAACCAGAACCGCCAGTTGAAGGGCCAGCAGGTCCACGACCTGGGGATCGCCGACGCCGTCTTCGAGGGCGCGGACTTCCTGGAGCAGTCGCTGCTGTGGACCGCGTCCGTGCTCACCGGCGCCACCGCGGTGGAGCGCGCCGAGGTCGACCGCGGTGCGGCCTGGGACGCCGCCGTGGCGCGCGGCCGGGCGATCGCCGACACCAAGGTGCACGGCGCCGCCCCGGCCGCGTACCGCGCGCTGGACATCGTCGCCGCGGCCAAGGACGGCGACCTCCAGGCCGGTTTCGACGCCGAGGACCGGGCGCTGGCCGACCTGATCATGGGCGGCGAACTGCGCAGCGGCATCTACGCCTTCAACCTGGTGCAGAAGCGCGGCAAGCGGCCGGTGGGCGCGCCGGACAAGAACCTGGCCCGCCCGGTCACCAAGGTCGGCGTCGTCGGCGCGGGCCTGATGGCCTCGCAGCTCGCGCTGCTGTTCCTGCGCCGCCTCGAAGTGCCGGTCGTGCTGACCGACATCGACCAGGAGCGCATCGACAAGGGCGTGGCGTACGTCCACGGCGAGGTCGACAAGCTGCTCGGCAAGGGCCGGATCAACCAGGACAAGGCCAACCGCCTCAAGGGGCTGGTGACCGGTGTGCTGGACAAGGCGGCGGGCTTCGCCGACGCGGACTTCGTCATCGAGGCCGTCTTCGAGGAGATGGGCGTCAAGCAGCAGGTGTTCGCGGAGGTCGAGGCGGTCGCGCCGGCGCACGCGATCCTGGCCACCAACACCTCCTCGCTCTCGGTGAGCGAGATGGCCTCGAAGCTGAAGCACCCCGAGCGGGTCGTCGGCTTCCACTTCTTCAACCCGGTCGCGGTGCTGCCGCTGTTGGAGATCGTCCGCGGGGAGAAGACGGACGACGCCTCCCTCGCCACCGCCTTCGGGGTGGCGAAGAAGCTGAAGAAGACCGCGGTGCTGGTGAAGGACGCCCCGGCGTTCGTCGTGAACCGGATCCTGACCCGCTTCATGGGCGAGATCCAGAACGTGATCGACGAGGGCACCCCGGTGGCGGTGGCGGAGAAGGCGGTCGAGCCGCTGGGCCTGCCGATGTCTCCGCTGGTGCTGCTGGAGCTGGTGGGTCCGGCGATCGGGCTGCACGTCTCCGAGACCCTGAACCGCGCCTTCCCGGACCGCTTCACGGTCTCGCCGAACCTGGCGGCGGTCGTCGAGGCGGGCAAGCGGGGCTTCTACGTGTACGACTCCGGTAGGCCGGAGCTGGACCCCGAGGTCGCCGCGCTGCTGGTGCAGGGCGACGCCGTCCTGACCGAGGAGCAGGTGCGGGCACGGGTGCTGGAGGCCGTGGCGCAGGAGATCGGCCTGATGCTGGACGAGGGCGTCGTGGCCGAGGCGCAGGACGTCGACCTCTGCCTGATCACCGGCGCGGGCTGGCCCTTCCACCTGGGCGGCATCACGCCGTACCTGGACCGTGAGGGCGTCTCGGAGCGGGTGAACGGCAAGCCGTTCCTCGCGAACGGGGTGGCGAGCGTCCCCGCCTGACGTGGTGTACGAAGGGGGCCGTACGGAATCGTTCCGTACGGCCCCCTTCCCTCGACGAGGAGACGACGATGCGGACCCTGTTGATCGTCGACGGTGCGAACGTCGTGGGCTCCGTGCCCGACGGCTGGTGGCGCGACCGTCGCGCCGCAGCCGGCCGGCTGCGGGACCGGCTTGCCCCGCTCGCCGCCGCGGGCGTCCCCGGCCTGCCGGGGCCCCTGGAGGTGGTCCTGGTGGTGGAGGGCGCGGCGCGGGGCGTGACGCCCGTGGACGGCGTACGGATCGAGGAGGCGTCCGGCAGCGGCGACGACCTGATCGCGGAGCTGGCGTCGGAGGCGGGGCGCGAGGGACGCGCGTGCGCGGTGGTCACGGCGGACCGCGGCTTGCGCGCCCGCGTGGCCGTGACGGGCGCGACGCACCTGGGCCCCCGCACGGTGTACGCCCCCTGAGCGCCGCGCGCCTTCCCGGCGCCCCGGTTCCGCCTCCTGTGCCCTGCGAACACGGGGCACCTTCAGCGCCCCTGGACACGCGCGCCGTAGCCCCGGGGTGCGTTGGTCCCTGCGGACCATGCATGGCTGATCGCGCAGTTCCCCGCGCCCCTCAATGCACCTGCCGTCGTTCGACTGCGGGTTGTCGGGCACTTTGGCCCGCAGCCGAAGGGTGGGGGAAGCACATCAGGGGCGCGGGGAACTGCGCGACAAACCACCAACGGCCCGCGGAAACCAACGCACCCGCAGGGCTACGGCGCGCGTGTCCAGGGGCCCGGAGGCATCCCACGCCCTCCGGCGCACACGGGCCGCAGACGCCCCCCAACGCCCGCCGCACGGCGAAGGCGCGGGGCGACCCCCTACGCGCCCAGGTCGTCGCCGCGCTCTGCGCGGCCCACGCGGCTGTGGCTGCGGCCGTACGCGTAATACACCACCACCCCCAGCGCCATCCACACCCCGAACCGCAGCCACGTCTCCGTCGGCAGGTTGAGCATCAGCCAGAGCGACGCGGCCACCGAGGCGATCGGGAGCCAGGGCACCAGGGGGGCGCTGAAGGCGCGCGGGAGGTCGGGGCGGGTGCGGCGCAGGAAGATCACGCCGAGGGCCACGACCACGAACGCGAACAGCGTGCCGATGTTCACCAGGACCGCGAGTTCCTCGATGTTGGTGAAGCCGGCGATGATCGCGATCACCACGCCCAGGAGCACCGTCGCCCGGTAGGGCGTGCGAAAGCGCGGATGCGTGACGGAGAAGAACCGCGGCAGCAGCCCGTCTCGGCTCATCGCGAAGAACACCCGGGTCTGCCCCAGCAGCATGATCAGGCACACGGACATCAGGCCGATGACCGCGCCGAAGCTGATGACGCCCGCGTACCAGGGGTGCCCGGTGGCCTTGAACGCGTCGGCGAGCGGTGCGTCGATGGACAGTTCGGTGTACTTCTGCATGCCGGTGACCACGATCGACACCGCGACGTAGAGCACCGTGCAGATGAACAGCGAGCCGAGGATGCCGCGCGGCATGTCGCGCTGCGGGAGCTTGGTCTCCTCCGCCGCCGTGGCGACCACGTCGAAGCCGATGAAGGCGAAGAAGACGATGGACGCGGCGGTGAAGATGCCCATCACGCCGAAGTTGGTGGGCGCGTAGCCGAACAGCACCTGGACCAGCGGCTGCTGGAGCCCGGACTCGCCGGTCGCCGGGACCGACGGCGGGATGAACGGGTCGTAGTTGGACGCCTTGACGAAGAACGCGCCGGCGACGATCACGATGAGCACCACGACGACCTTGACGGCGACGATCAGCGAGGTGACCTGGGCGGACAGCTTCATTCCGATGACGAGGACCACGGTGAGCGCCAGGACCAGCAGGAACGCCAGCAGGTCGAAGCCGAAGCCGGTGACGTCGTTCGTACCGGAGAGCTCGGGGGGCAGGTGCCAGCCGACGTTGTCGATCAGGGAGCGCAGGTAGCCGGACCAGCCGACGGCGACGACGGCCGTGCCGAGGGCGAATTCGAGGACCAGGTCCCAGCCGATGATCCAGGCCGGAAGTTCGCCGAGGGAGGCGTACGCGAAGGTGTACGCGGAGCCGGCGACGGGGACGGTGGAGGCGAACTCGGCGTAGCACAGCGCCGCGAGCCCGCACACGGCGCTGGCGACGACGAAGGCGAGGGCGGTGGCCGGTCCGGCGTTCTCCTTGGCGACGGCGCCGGTGAGGACGAAGATGCCGGTGCCGATGATGACGCCGACGCCGAAGACCGTGAGGTCCAGTGCGGAGAGGGACTTCTTGAGTGCGTGCTCCGGCTCCTCCGTGTCCCGGATGGACTGCTCGACGCTCTTCGTACGGAAGGCGCTCGTCCTGGACTCGGGGCCTGTCTCTGTGCTCACCGTGGACCTCCACACTCGTCGTCCCGACATGATCGGGAAGCGGTGCGGGCCGCAGGGGTCCATACGGGTGGGTTTCACGCGAATGGGCCGGAAGGTCCACCCGTCCAGGGTGTCCTTCCGGCCCGTGTCCGGCGGCGGGCCGCACGGCCCTGAGCGGGATCAGTCGCGGACGGGCTCCACGGCCTCGCTGGTGGTGTCCCCGAAGCGGCCGTCGAGCCGGGAGACGAGGCCGGTGACCTGGCGGGCGATGTCCGGGGCGGTCAGGCCGATCTCCGCCATCACCTCGGCGCGCGAGGCGTGGTCGAGGAAGCGCGCCGGGATGCCGAAGTCGCGCAGCGGCACGTCGACGCCGGCGTCGCGCAGCGACTGGGCGACCGCGGAGCCGACGCCGCCGGCGCGGACGTTGTCCTCGACGGTGACGACGACGCGATGGGTGTCCGCGAGCGGGGCGAGGGCCTCGTCGACGGGCTTGACCCAGCGGGGGTCGACGACGGTGGTGGAGATGCCCTGCGCGTCGAGCAGGTCGGCGGCCTCCAGGCACATCGGGGCGAGCGCGCCGACGGAGACCAGGAGCACGTCGGGCCGGTCGGTGCCGGGCTCGCGGAGCACGTCCATGCCGCCGATCCGTCCGACGGCCTTGACCGACGGGCCGACCGCGCCCTTGGAGAAGCGGACCACGGTGGGGGCGTCGTCGACGCTGACGGCCTCGCGGAGCTGGGCGCGGACCTGGTCGGCGTCGCGCGGTGCGGCGATGCGCAGACCGGGGACGACCTGGAGGATGGACATGTCCCACATGCCGTTGTGGGAGGCGCCGTCGGTGCCGGTGACGCCGGCGCGGTCCAGCACGAAGGTGACGCCGCAGTCGTGCAGGGCCACGTCCATCAGCACCTGGTCGAAGGCGCGGTTGAGGAAGGTGGCGTACACCGCGAACACCGGGTGGACGCCGCCGGTGGCGAGCCCGGCCGCGGAGACCGCGCCGTGCTGCTCGGCGATCCCCACGTCGTAGACGCGGTCGGGGAACGCCTTGGCGAACTTGTCGAGGCCCACGGGCTGGAGCATGGCCGCGGTGATGGCCACGACGTCGGGGCGCTCCTCGCCGAGCTTGACCATCTCCTCGCCGAAGACGGAGGTCCAGTCGAGGCCGGAGCTGGCGATCGGCAGACCGGTGTCGGGGTGGATCTTGCCCACGGCGTGGAAGCGGTCCGCCTCGTCCTGGAGGGCGGGCTGGTAGCCGCGGCCCTTCTCGGTGAGGCAGTGCACGATCACGGGCCCGCCGA
>NZ_JBEZNF010000037.1:0-61815 GCF_040653095.1 Streptomyces sp. NPDC048057 | reverse complement strand
GCCCTCGGCCCGGGAGTTCCCTGACGGCTTCCAGCAGCCGGGTGGCTTGGGCGGGGTTGGGGACGCAGTCCGGGTCGACCTCGTCCGCCATGTCCGGTGCTGTCCAGCGGAGCCCGTGGAGTGGGTTGTGGGTGAAGTATCCGCGTTCGACGGCCACGGCGAAGACCTCGTTGACTGCCGCCTTCTTGCGTTTCACGGTCTTGGCCGCGGCGGCCGTTCCGTCGAGTTTGCGGCACATGGCGTCAAGCGCGCGGCGAAGGGTGTCAGGGTCCTCCAGTTCGCTCACGGGCAGGGAGTTCAGCTTCAGCCAGGCCAGGGCCTCCTGCCACTCCTCTGAGGGCTCGGTTTTCCAGGAGTTCTTGTTGAAGGCCCATGAGTACAGGGCTCGCCTCAGGACGCGCGGGTGGCGGTAGACGGCTCCGGGCTCCACCAGGGCGGGAGTGATCGTGGCGAAGGCGTCGGCGAGGGTGCGGCGGGTGTTGCCCGGGGTGCGGTCCCAGCGCTGTTGCATGTATTCCCGTGCGAGGGCGTACCAGGTGGTGCGCTGTTTCAGTGCGCGGAGCTCGGAGGCGGGCAGGCCGGACCGGGGGTCGAACGGTTCACCGTCCCGGGCCGCGGTCATCAGTTTGGCACGGCGGCTCTCCGCGAGCCCCTTGTTCCTGAAGGACTCGGACTTCTCCCGGCCGCTTACCGTCCAGCGGACCTCAAAATCCTTTTGGCGGCCGGTTCGCTCGCATATTTCCCAGAATCGGACCTTGTAGCTCATCGCCATTCAGGTGTTTCCCTTTCACACGCAGCCCACCACGCGTCGAGATCGGCGCGGCGGCAGCGCAGTTCACCGTTCGGAAGTTTGATCATTCGGGGAGCCTCACCCCGGGCTCGGAGGCGGTAGAACGCCGACGGGCTCATGCGGATCTCCGCGAGCACGTCGGCAAGTTCGAGTGCGGGGGGGGACGGACCATGGGTACCTTCCGGAGATATCAGCTGTGCATGCGGCATGTCGACCGTCGACGGAGTCCCGCAGCGCTTCACCACAAGGCGCGTTCAGGGGCGCCGAGTCGCTGACGCAGCAGTCACACAAGGGGACATGCGCCCGCGCGGCTCCACCGCCAAGCGCAGCCCGCGCGAACTCCACCAATGGTCCGGAGGATTCCAGGTTTGGCGAACCGGCGATCGTCGGCTATACAGGGTGCCGCTTCACCGCTGTCGCATCGTGCGGCCGATCTGAAGTCCCGGATTTCGGACAGGAATCCTGCGTGATGAAACCAGGCTCCACGAAACAGGCCAAGGAACTCGAAGAAGGGTAAATCGAACGAGTTTCCGATGAGATACTTTCCTCCATCGAGGGGGCAGTGGCCAAGCAGGCTGCCGCCAAAAAACTCTCGGCGGGTGTCATAGGTTGACTTGCCACGAGGAGATCTTCAAGTCCCGTCCCGGCTTTTTCCGTCTGCCGTAAGCGAATGCGATATCGACTCCACTGAATCCACCCCGCCTGGTTCTGATCCGTGCCTGCGACCAGGCATCAGCACGCGGCCCTCTGCACAGAAATCGCCACCAAACGGAACTCCCTGCCGGAGGCGATGGCGCAGACGCTCACCGCGTCAGAGCCCGCGCCGACAGCAAAGACGAACCGGCCGGCGAATGAACCCGGGCCGCACCGGGTCCGGAGGGTCAGATGGAGAACGGGCCACCGCGCTGGGACAGGACGGTAGGGCGGCAGGCCCCCGCCGCGGGTGGCTGGGTCGCTCGTGAGGATGTGTCCGTGGGCGGTGTCGAGCTGGACCTGCGGCAGGGGCGCGTCGGGGCGGGCGGTCGACCGGCCGATGCAGTGCAGGGCGGCGGTCAGGTCGCCGCTGCCGCGGTGGGCGAGGGCGAGCTGGGACACCTCTCCTTCAGCCGGCGTGAGGTGGTCACCGTGGAAGCGCTCACCGAACAGCGCATCATCCCCCAGCCGGTCGTTTACGGATTCCTCCGGCTGCCCGCCGGCGCCCTGCCGCGCGCTGACGCCCTGCGTCACGCCCTGACGGAGTACTGCGCACGTCACGAGCTGGCCCTGGGCGGCGTCTTCACCGAGCACACGACTTTGGACGCCGGCCCTGCGGCGTTCGCGGCCCTCTTGGACGCTTCGACGGTCCCTGGCGGGTACGGCGTCGTCATCCCCTCATCCGCGCATCTCGGCCCGCGCCAGCGAGCGAGTGCCCGAGCCGACGAGATCCGTCGGACAGGCGCGGTGGTCATATCCCTGCGCGACAGCGCGCAGTCTCCTCCCCCTCTCCTGCCGCGACCCGCCCGGAGGTACGCGATGCCCACCTTGAAGTCCCTTCTGCTGGGCCCGTTCGAGGCCGACTTCCCCGCTGTCGTCGAAGCGGTGGGGCGCACGCGGAGGATCACCGCCGAACACGTACGTCGCCGGGGCCCTGCCGGTGAGCGCGAGGTCATCGAGAAGTCCGTCCTCCTCGTGTCCGAGCTGGTGACGAACGCGGTCGTGCACAGCGACGGCTGCCCCGGACTCCTTCGGATCGAGCACCACGACGAAGAGCTGTTGATCGCGGTCACGGACGGGAGCTTGAGGAGGCCCACACTCCGGTCGCCGGCTGTCAACGAGGAGAGGGGACGCGGCCTGGTGATCGTCGAAGCGCTCGCGCGGGACCGGGGCGTCGACCGCGGTGCGACGACGAAGACGACGTGGTGCACGATCGCGATCCCAAGGGGCGCTGCGTGATGGCTGGTGTGCTGGCGCCGGCCCCCGCGTCGTCCCCGTCGCAGCTTCTCCGGCGGGCGTACGCGGTCGACGCGGCCTCCGCGACTGCGGTCCTTCAGGGGCTGCGTCGCTTCCTCCGCCAAGGCGTACGGCCTTCTCGTGCTGCGGGTCCGCGTCCGAAGCCAGCGCCGCGGCGGCCTGGTGGTCACCGGCCGCGTCGGCAAGCTGGGCGGCGACGGAGAGGAGGTAGGTGAGCTTGCGGGAGCGCAGGTCGTCGTCGGCCGGCTTGCCGGTCAGCGCCGGGTCGCCGAAGGCGCCGAGGAGGTCGTCTCGGAGCTGGAAGGCGAGTCCGGCGCACCGGCCGGCCGCTCGCAGCGCGTCCATGACGTGTTCGTCGGCGCCGGCAGGCGAAGCGCCCAGCGCGAGCGGCCGGGCGACGGGGTACAGGGCGCTCTTCAAGGGGGCGATGGTCAGCGCCTCGTCGATCCCGGAGGAGCGGGCGGCCTGGGCGTGCAGGTCGCGGTACTGCCCGGCGACCATCTCGGTGTGCATCGCCCGCCACTCCTCGTGCAGACGCGAGCCGTGCGGCGTGCCGAGCGCCGTCTCGGTCAGCAGGTCTTCCGCCCACGCCAGCGCCAGGTCACCGGCGAGCACGGCGGCCGACGTGCCGAACGACTCGGCTCGGCCGTGCCCGGTGAGGCCGCCAGCGGCGGCAGTCCAGGCATGCACAACCCCTTCTCATTTCGGATGTCCGCACGACACTGCTTCCGCCGCGTGCCCTGTCACGAAGGAAGGCGCCTGACCTGGGCTTCGGCCCGTCAGGCGCCTTCTCGCTGGACCGGCTCGGGCTTCAGCCCGTAGCGGCGGCGTACAGGGGGAACCTGAGGTACAGCCCGATGTCCGCGGGAAGCTTCGCCGAGGTCGTACGGTAGCTGCACAGTTCCAGCAGGCTGCCGGTGTTCGCCGGCAGGCTCGCCGTCAGCTGCCGCAGGACCTCGGCGTGCGGGCGCGGGGTGATGCCCTCGAACCGCATGAGCCGGGCGATGCGAGCGGCGGCCTCCGCGTCGGTACGGGTGTTGTCCGGCAGCCGCAGATAGACGTTGGCCTCGTCGGGACCGGTGACGCCCCCGCGGAACGCCAGACAGGTCATCGGCTCGTTGCCCACGATGCCGCTGTCCCGCCCGTAGATGACGGCGCGCGCCCGGGCCGCCCGGACGGGTTCGTGGCGGTGCGCCAGAGCCGCCACGGTGTCCAGCTCCCCCATCGGCATGGGGTGGTGGCGGAAGTAGACCTTCACCCGGGAAGCGTTGCCGCCGTCCAGGTCGAGGGCGAAGAACTCCAGTTCATGCCCCTGCCGAGCCAGTTCCTTGTCCCTGCTCCCGACTGGTGTCCATGCTGTCGCCAGGTCCAGCCGGTGCATGGCTTCCGCGACGACGTCGTGGACGTGTTCCCGCCCGTGGGCCTGCGGGTTGAGGTAGACCTTGTAGTGGGGCTTCTCCCCCGGTCTCCAGGCCAAGGAGTGCCAGACGGTGGGCCGGTAGCGTTCCGGGACGGGTGTGACGAACAGGTCCTCGATGCTCAGATACCGTGAGACGTCCACCCCGGCGCTGTGGGCGAGCCGTCGCGTGAGCTCGCGGCCGGCCTCCTGACTGCCGAACGGGGTGCGATCGGAGCTGAGCGACTCGAACAGAATGCGGACCTCGGGCCGACCCGCCTTCCAGCTGATGGAGATTTCGGCAGGAAACCCGTCGGCGGAAACGAACGACGGCGGATCGCAGCGGGTTCCGACGGGCCGCGATCCCCACGGACGGATCACCTCCCGCAGTTCCGCAAGGACGTTCTCCACCGCTCGCTGGCCTATCCCCAGGCTCCGGCAGACGACCGACCATGCTTCTTCCAGGAACTGCCCGAACGTCATGTCTGAGTCGTGGAACCGGCCGGGGACGGCCTTCACCTGAGGCAGGCGCGGACTGGTCATCGCGTATCACACTCCGTCACCGGACTGGTCCGGCATGTCGATTCGGCAGTGGCTCAACGGGCCGGCTACGGGCGGCTCACCCGCACGGTGCGGGACGGCGTCACCAGCGTTGGGTCTCGGCGAAGAAGTCCGGAACCGCCGTGGACGTACCGTCCGCGCGGGCCCGGCTGAGGACGAACGCGCCGACGGCGAGGTCGAGCACGCCGAGTCCGAACGGAGAGAAGATCACCGGTCGGTCCGTGGGGACGGTGACGGCGCCCGTCAGCACCTCGGCGAGGGTGCCGGTCACGAAGTCCCGTGCGCCCGTGGCCCGTTCAGTCAGATGGGGCGACGTGTTGGCCTTCATGCAGTGCTCGACGTCGTCGAGGACGTTGGCCGCCCGCACCATCACTTCGGGGGCGATGTCGCGCAGGGACAGGTTGAGCACGACCTGACCGGGCTTGAAGCCGGTGTGGATGTAGGGGGTGGCGGCCGTGGTCGTCAGGATGACCGTGTCGGCCTCCAGCGCCGTGCCGAGGTCGCCGGTGAAGGCGGCTTCCTGCCCCAGGGCGTCGTTCAGGTGGGTGACGAGGGATCGTCCGGACCGTTCGTCCAGGTCGTGCACCACGTAGGAGTCGGGGCGACAACCGGCGTCGTGGAGGTACTGGCACACGTTGCGGGCGATGACACCGGCACCGACGACGGCGGTGCGGGTGTGCTCGTGGCCGTCGGGGCGCAGGACGTCCGCGGCTACCGCGGCCGAGGCCGCGGTGCGGGCCGCACTGATCTGCGCGGCCTCCATGCAGGCGATGGGGTATCCGGTCTCGAAGTCGTTGAGGATCAGTACGGCCGCCGCACGGGGCAGGTCCCGTCGGGTGTTGGCCGGGAAGCTCGATATCCACTTGATCCCGGCGAGCTGAACGTCCGCCGCCAAGAACGCCGGCAGCGCGATGATCCGGGCGTCCGGCTTGTCGGGAAAGCGCAGGAAGTAGCTGTCGGGGTTCACGGATTCGCCGGACTCGTGGTGGAGGTACGTCTGTCGGACGAGGTCCGTCACAACGGTGCGGTCGGCGTTCAGGATCCGGTTCACCACGGGCCCGGGCACCAGGTCGAAGTCGAACACGTGAACTCTCTCCTTGCTCGCAGTGGGCAGAACGTCAGGAGCCGTCGAAGTCGGACGCCGGGCGCAGCGCTCCCGGGCCGAAGTGGGCGTGCACCCACTCGTCGTTGTAGACCGTGTCCAGGTAGCGGTCGCCCATGTCGGGCGAGACGCACACGGCTTGCAGCGACCTCTTCGCGTCGTGCCGGGCGAGCCATGCCAGGGCTCCGCTGACGACGGTTCCGGTGGAGCCGCCGAAGAGCATGCCCCGCGCGGACAGCACGCGGCACATCCGGACGGCGTCGCTCTCGGGCACGTGGACCACGTCGTCGAACAGGGCGACGTCGAGCATGGGCGGCCGTACTCCCGCGCCCAGTCCCGGTATGAGACGCGGGCCCGCTGGGCGGTCGAAGCTCACGGATCCTTCCGCGTCGACGGCGACGGTCCGTGCGGTGCTCCCGCTGTCCCGGAAGTAGCGCGCGCATCCCGTCGCGGTGCCCGATGTACCGACCCCGATGAACACCACGTCGACGTTGGGGAAGGTCTTCAGTATCTCGGGCGCGGTCGTCTCGTAGTGTGCCCGCCAGTTCTCCACGTTGGCGTACTGGTTCAGCCAGACGTAGCGTTCGTCCTCGGCGCACAGTCGACGGACGAGGTCCAGACGGGTCTTGAGGAAGCCGCCATCGGGGTGTGGTTCGTCGACGACGAGGACCGTGGCGCCCAGGGCGCGCATGGTCGCGGCGGTGAGGTCGTTGCACCGGCGGTCGGTCACGCAGGTGAAGGGGAACCCCTTGCTCGCCGCGATGACGCTGAGGGCGACGCCGAGGTTTCCCGAGGAGGACTCGACGAGCACGGAGTCCGCGGTCATCGAGCCGGCGCATTCGGCTGCGGCGACCATGGCGGCAGCCGCCTTCATCTTGATCGAGCCGCCGAAGTTCAGCCCTTCGCACTTCACGTACAGTTCGCGCCCCAGCATCGGGCGCAGGTCGATGTAGAGGTCGGAGCCGAACGTCTCCTGCGGTGACGTGATGATGGTCATGGTCGTGCCCCGCCTTCCCGCCCGGGGCACCGGCGGTCGCGGTCCGGTGCCGGGATCCGCACCGGTAGCTGTGCCGCAGCGGGATTGGTGACCACGAGCGTCGGCGTGTGTGTGGGCGTCATTGCGGGCGCGTACCGCAACAGGCCCGCCAGGGCTTCTTGTGCCATGGTCCGGGCGAGGGCGGCGCCCAGGCAGTAGTGCATTCCGTGCCCGAACGCCAGGTGCGCGTTGTCCTGCCGTGCGGGATCGATGACGGAGGGCTCGGTGAACCGCCGCTGGTCGCGGTTGCCGCTCGCCAGCACCACTTGGACGAGGTCGCCCGACGCAATCGCCGCACCGGCCAGGTCGACGGGTTCCGTTGCGATGCGGACGGTGCCGACCTCGGCGGGTCCGTGACGGCGCAGGATCTCCTCCACCAGGGCGGGGATCCCCGCCGGGTCGGAGCACTCGACTGCTCCGCTCAGGACGAGTACCGCCATGGTCCTGACCAGGAACGCGGTGGTGCGGTGACCGGCGATGAGGATGCTCAGCGCCATGGAGACCAGTTCGTCCTCGGTGAGCCGGTCGCCGTCCTCCGCGGGCCGGGTCAAGGTGGTGAGGAGGTCGTCCGCGGCGCCCTGTCCGCTGCGGCGCAGGGCGATCGCTTCGCGCATGAAGGCGATCAGCGCACGGGCGCTCGGCTCGATCCTGGTGGGGTCGCCGCTGGCGAGTCCTTCCGCCGACGAACGCCACCGGACCTGGTCGGCGGGCGGCACCCCCAGCAGTTCACCGATGACGAGGATGGGCAGTTGGTGGGCGAACTGCTCCATGACGTCCACCGTGCCGTCGGGGCCTGCTCGGTCGGTGAGCCCGGCCAGCAGGCCCTCCACGATCTCTGCGACGCGCGGTCGCAGTCGCCGGGTCCGACTGGCGGTGAAGGCTCGCGCCACCAGCCGGCGCAGTCGGGTGTGGTTCGGTGGATCGATGGCGGCGAGGGTCGAGGTGATGACCGAACGGAGGTCCTCCGGCAGGTTGGCGCCGGGAAGCGGGATGGCGTCCTGGCCGCTGAGGTCGTTGCTGAAGCGGGGGTCGGTGAGGACGGTGACGGCCTCGGCGTATCCGGTGACGATCCACAGGTCCACGCCGCCGAAGTGGCTCCCGCGGATCACGGTCGAGCCTTCCGACAAGAGCGCGTACCGGGCGTCGCGGTCGGCGGACGAGAGGATCTCGTCGAGCCGAGGTCCACCAGGTGCGGAGGTGGTCATGGAGCGGCCTTTCCGGTCGTGTGCGCGGTTCGTGTCCGGCTCAGGACCTCGCCGGTGTGCTGGCCGAGGGCTGGTGCGGGGGTGCGCAGGGAATCGAGTCCGGCACCGAAGAGGACCGGGAAGCGGACCTGATGCCACTGCTGGTCCCTGCCGCGGCCGGGGGTGGCGGTGACGAGCCGACGGGCGTGGACGTGGACGTCGTCGAGGAGTTCCGCTGCCGTCTCGTGGACCGGCGCCCAGGGGACGTCCAGGTCCGCCAACTCCCCCGCCCACCAAGCGAGGTCGCGGCCGGCGACGACGCCGGCGAGGAGGTCGGACACCGTCTCCTTGTGTTGCGTCCGGTCGGCTCGGCGGTCGTAGACGTCGGTGGCCAGTTCGGGGAACTCGCCGGCCATTCGGTCCCGGAAGGCGCGCCAGAACTTGTCCTCCACCAGGGCGAGGGCGAGGCGTCGGCCGTCGCGGGTGGTGAACACGTCGTTGTCTCCGGTGAGCACCGGGGTGTCGGCCGGGGTGGGCAGTCGGAGCGAGGGCAGGGCCAGTGGCCCGGCCCACGCCGTGGCCGCCTCGTGCAGGGCCACGTCGACGTGCTGACCGGTACCGGTCCGGGCGGCGTCCTGGACCGCCACCGTGATCGACAGTGCGGCGTACATGGCACCTGCGAGGTCCGCGATCCGCACGCCGGGGCGCTCCACGCGGGTGCCCGGCCGGCTCGGTACGGCGAAGAACCCCGACAGGGCCAGGAAGTTCACGTCGTGCCCGGGTCGGCCGGCGTACGGTCCGCTCTGGCCGAAGCCGGTGAGCGAGCAGAGGACCACGCGCGGGTGGGCGCTGCGCAACTCGGCATAGCCGAGGCCGAGCCGGTCCAGCACACCTGGCCGGTGGCTCTCGATGACCACGTCGTACTCGGGCAGCAGGTCCAGTAGGGCCCGCTTCCCTTCCGGTTCGACGAGGTTCAGCACCACCGAGCGCTTGTTGCGGTGGATCGCCGCGAACGTCTCGGGGGCGATGCGACGCAGCGGGTCTCCCGCGGGCGGCTCGACCTTGACGACGTCCGCGCCGAGGTCGGCGAGGAGTGAACCGGCGAAGCCTCCCGGCAGCAATCGGGACAGGTCGAGGACGCGCAGGTCGCGCATCGGCAGCCACGGGGCTCCCGGGCTGCCCGTCATGCCCCCGCTCCGACGTGCAGGGTGGTCATCCCCGGCTCCGGAGCATTGACGAGTACGGCCATGTTGCCCGGCGGGTGGGCGTTTTCGTACATGAGTTGGTGCAGCTCGGCGATGTCGGCGAAGGGGGCCGTACGGCTGAGGCAGGGGTCCAGTTTGCCCGCGGCCATCAGGTTGGTCACCTCGCGGGTCTCCCGCGCGTTGGCGCAGTGCGAACCCTGCAGGCGCTTTTGGAACATCCAGAGGAACCGCAGGTCCACGTCGCCGTTGTAGCCGCTGGTGCCGGCGCAGGTCACCACCATCCCACCGTTGTCGCAGACGTAGAGCGAGGTGGGCAGGGTGTCCTGGCCGGGGTGTTCGAACACGATGCGGGGCGAGCGGCGCTCCCCGAGGGCGTCCCAGATCCTGCGGCCAAAGGCGCGCGCACCGCCCAACCAGTCCTGGTAGGCGGCGTGGTCGTCGTGGTCGGGCAGCCTGCCCCAGTGATCGAACTCGGAGCGGTTGATCACGCCGCGGGCACCGAGGCGCAGGCAGTGCTCCGCCTTGTCGTCGGACGACACCACGGCGATCGGTACGCCGCCGAGCAGGTCGACGAGTTGGATCGCCATGGAACCGAGGCTGCCGGAGCCGCCCCACACCAGGACCGGGTCCCCGGGACGGACGGTGTGTGGGGGCCAGCCGCAGAGTTGGCGGTAGGCGGTCGCGCCGCCCGCGATGTAGCAACCGGCCTGTTCCCAGGTGAGCCGTTCCGGTTTGGGGTGCAGTTGGTACTCGTCGACGACGGCGAACTGGGCGAAGGTGCCGAAGTTGAGTTCGTAGCCCCAGGCCCGCTGGGAGGTGGACACGGCCGGGTCGGTGCCGAGCCGGATGTCGTCGGCCGTCTCGTCCCACTTGAGGCTGCCGAGCACCACGTGTTCGCCCACGCCGAACCGGGTGGCGCCCTCGCCGGTCGCCCACACCACGCCCGCCCCCTCGGAACCGGCGATGTGGAAGGCGTGCGGGTCGCCCTTCTTCTGCCGGGCGGCGATCACGTCCACCGGTGCACCGAGGCCGGCCCAGATGCCGTTGTAGTTGATGCCGGCAGCCATGATCATCACCAGTACCTGCCCGGGGCCCAGCGGCGGCACGTCCACGACCTCGACTTTGATCGCGTTCTGGGGCAGACCGTAGCGCTCGGGGCGGATGAGCGCTGCGTACATGTGGCGCGGCACCTCGCCCAGCGGAGGTACGGAGCCGAGCTCGTAGAGGTCCTGTGGCATGTTCATCCATTCCCTGCGGTGGTGAGATGGTGCAGTGCCTGGCCGGCCTGTGCATGTTCCAGCAGGTAGAAGTGGCCTCCGGGAAATCCCCGCAGGTGGGGCGGGCGTGGTAGTGCGCCGGCCCACCGGCGGGCTTCGGCCTCGGATGCCTCGGTGTCGTCGTGGCCGTACCAGACGTGGTACGCGGGGCCGGTCGGTTCGGCCCCTGCGGCACGACCGACCGGTGTGCGGTAGGTGTCGATGAGCTGCATGTCGTGGCCGAGTTTCGTCACTGCCAGGTGCAGCAGTTGGGGGTCGGTGAAGAGTTCCGGCGGGCAGCCGCCGTACCGGCTCATGTCGGCCGCCAGCTCGGCCCGCGTCCGAGTGGTGAACGCCGCCGGTGGGAAGGTCGCGATGCTGCTCGTCGTCGCGGGCGACCGGGAGCCCGACAGGACGACGTCGGTGACGTGCCGCCGACGGTCGTCCGGCAGTGCCTCGATGACCGCGTGGGCCATCAGGGCGCCCATGCTGTGGCCGAGGACGACGGTGGGGCGGTCGAGGAGCTCCGCGATCCTCGGCAGGAGCCGGGTGACCGCCGCGGTGAAGGTGTGCGCCGGGTCGGCAGGGTCGTTCAGGTCCGGGAGGACGACGTGGCAGGTCCGGGGCAGGGTCCGAGCCAACGGCAGCATCGAAGCGGCGGAGCCGCCCGCGTAGTGCAGCAGCACCATGCGGACCGGAGCGCCCTCCGCGCCCCAGGCGAGGTGACCTGTGATCGGGCGCGTGGTCATGCGGGGTCCTCGACCCCGAGGGCGGCCCGCAGGACGCGACCGATCTCGCGCAGGGGCGCGCTGTCGAGCATGTGCCGGTGTTCGCAGTCGATCGGATGGATGCTGATGGTGCCGGTGACGTGGGGCCGCCAGCGGTCCGCGGTCAAGCGGTTCTCAGCGGGGCCACGGAGGGCCGGGAAGAACATCATGTTCCCGTCGAAGGTGCGCGCCGAGTGCTTCACTGCCAGTCGGGCGAAGTTCCGGACGACCTGTACCAGTCGCTGTGACCGCTCTCCCAACAGGGCCACCATCGGATTGTCGTGTTGGCGCAACAGGGCCTCCGCCTCGTCTGCCGTCAGTTCGTCCGGCGACCGGTCGGCCGGGTCGCCGACGCTCTCCCACACCGCACGCAGGGTCGTCGCGCGGTCGGGCACTTCGGTGACCAGCCCGGTCAGCGGTGCCGAGTCGAGCACCGCCAGCAGTTCCACCTCCTCCCCCGCTTCGCGCAGGCGTACGGCAACCTCGTGGGCGACGAGCCCTCCGAAGGACCAGCCGACGAGCCGGTACGGGCCGGCGCAGACCTTGCGGATCCTGGCCAGGTAGTCGTCGGCGAGTTCGGTGAGGGATTCCGGCAGGGCGCCGTCGTCGTCGCAGCCGGGAGCCTGCAGCGCGTGGATCGGAACGGTGTGCGGCAGGGCGCGGAGCAGCCCCGCGTACCGCCAGCCGAGCCCACTGGCCGGGGGGAAGCAGAAGACCGGTGCCGCCGTGCCCTGGGCGCGCAGGGGCAGCATGACGTCGAAGGCCGCGCTCCGTGCGATCCCGCCGCCGACGAGGTGCTGGGCGGCGAACTCTGCGACCGTCGGGGTGCGGAACAGGTCGCTGATGGTCGGTTGCCCGCCGAGCCGACGCCGGATCCGCCCGATCAACTGGATAGCCAGCAGGGAGTCTCCGCCGAGGGCGAAGAAGTCGTCGTGCACGCCGACCTCGGGCACCCCCAGCACTTCGCCGTAGAGAGCGCAGAGCGCTTCTTCCAGACGGGTCGTCGGGGCGACGCGGTGGCGCGGCTCGCTCGTCGGGGCGGTGAGTGCGGCGCGGTCGACCTTGCCGTTGACCGTGACGGGCAGGGCGTCGTGTACGACGACCGACGCCGGCACCAGATACCTGGGGAGTAGCGCCTTTGCGTGGCGCAGGAGTGCGTCGGAGTCGAGGGGGCTGCCGGCGGCCGGTACGACGTGCGCCACCAGACGCGGGTCCCCCGACGGCGCGTGGGAGACCACCACGACGCAGTGGGCCACGCTGCGATGCCCGGACAGGACCGCCTCGGCTTCGCCCGGCTCGACGCGGAACCCGCGGATCTTCACCTGTTCGTCGCCACGGCCGACGAACTCCAGCAGGCCGTCCGCGTTCAGCCGTGCGAGGTCACCGGTGCGGTACGCACGGCCCCCGGTGCCGCCCGGGTCGGCGACGAACCGGCTCGCGGTGAGCTGAGGCTGCCCCGTGTACCCCCGGCCGACTCCGTCACCCGCGACGTAGACTTCGCCGACCGTCTCCCGGGGCACCGGGCGCAGGAGGTGGTCCAGCAGGTGCACGCGGGTGGACGGCAGAGGCAGACCGAGGGGGACGGTCCCCTCGACGGAGTCGTGGCCGCACATCGGGTGGACCGTGGTGAACACCGTCGTCTCGGTCGGACCGTAGCCGTTCACCAGGGTCAGGTGGGGGTGTCGGCGCAGGACCTCACGGACGGCGGTCGCCGGGACGACGTCGCCCCCGGTCCACACCTCGTCCAGTCCCTCGAAGCAGGACGGCTCCTCTTCGGCGAGGATCCGGAACAGGCCGGCGGTCAACCACGCCCAGGTGACCCGCTCATCGCGGATGACCTCGGTGAGGGCGGCGAGGTCGACGTCACCGGGCGGCGCCAGGACCAACGTGCCGCCGTTGAGCAGGGTGCCCCAGACCTCCAGCGTCGACGCGTCGAAGGCGAGGGGACTGTGCACCAGCACCCGGCGCGGGCCGCGCAGCGCCGGGGTGCGGGCGAGCCAGGCCATCTCACGCCGGGTGATCACCACGCCCTTGGGGCGCCCGGTGGATCCCGACGTATACATGACGTATCCGGCCACCCGCACCGGCACCGGCACCGGCACCGGACCGTCGCCGCCGTCCGGCGCCGTGGCGGTGGTCGGGTCCAGGACCGGGAGCCCGAAGGCCACGGCCGTCTCCACGTCGGACAGCACCAGGGACGCCCGGGACTCGACGAGGACTGAACGCATCCGCTCGGGCGGGAACCTGTGGTCGAGCGGTACGTACGCGGCGCCCGCCTTCAGCACCCCGAGGAGGGCCGCGACCATCGCGGGCGTACGGTCGAGCAGCACCGCCACCGTGCTCTCTGCTTGCGCACCCGCGGCCACCAGCGCCCGCGCCAGCCGGTCGGACCACGCGTCGAGTTCGGCGTAGGTGACGGTCGTTCCCCTGCCGGTCACGGCGGGGGCCTCGGGCGTCAGCGCCACGTGTTCGGCGAAGACGGCGATCGGGTCCCGGACGTCCTCCGCGACGGTCGTAGCAAGCGGCGCAGCAGTCTCCCGGTGCTCGATCACCCGATCGACGAGCCGGTCGGCGTCGGTCGCCATCGCTTCCAGGACGTCGAGGACCCACGTCATGATCTGCCGGGCCCGGTCCTCGGAGATCAGGTCGACGCGGTGGATCAGCCGCAGGCCGATCCCTCCGGGGTGGGCCGCCGCCACGAGACCGACCGGGTAGTGGATCGAGTCCCTGGCCTGCTCCAGCCCGACGGCTCCCTCGTTCGAACCCAGTTGGACGGCGCCGCCACCCGTCGGGTAGTTCTCGAACGCCACTGCCGTGTCGAACAGGTCATCCACGCCGGTGACTCGGTGGATCGCGGTGAGGCCGAAGTGGTGTGCCTCGCCGAGGGCTGCCTGTTCCGCCTGGAAGCGACGCAGCAGGTCCGCGACGGTTTCGCCGGGGGACGGGTTCAACCGGACCGGCACGGTGTTGATGAAGCAGCCGATCATCGACTCGATCCCGGGTACGGCCGGTGGCCGCCCCGACACCACGCTGCCGAAGACCACGTCCCGCTGGCCGGTGAGACGCCCGAGGACGAGCCCCCAGGCGACGTGCACCAGGCTGCTGGTCGTGACGCCGAGCGCGCGGGCGGTGGCCCGTATGCGGCTCGCCGCTGCCTCGGCCACGTGCCGTCGCACCTCCTGGCGGGGGCCGCCGGTGCCGTGGGCGGCACCGCGCGCCAGGTGGCAGCCCTCCACGCCGGACAGCGCGGTGCGCCACGCCTGTTCGGCCGCAGCGCGGTCCTGCCGGGCGAGCCAGGACGCATAGGTCCGCAGGGGGGTGACGGCGGGCAGCCGGGGAGCGGCGTCCGCACCCCCGTAGGCATCGGCGATCTCGCGCAGCAACAGCGGTAGGGACCAGCCGTCCAGCAGGATGTGGTGGTTGGTCACGACGAGACGGGCCGCTTCCTCGGGCACGCGCACCCACCGGAACCTGATCAGCGGTGGTTCAGTCAGGTCGAAGCCCGCCCGGCGTTCCGCCGCCGCCACGGCGACCACCCCTGAGGCATCCGCGACCTCGCGCTCGTCCCAGGGCACGGCTGTTTGTCGGGGAATCACTTGGACCGGCGGCCCGTCAGGTGGCTGGACGAACGCAGCACGCAGCGCCTCGTGGCGATCGACGACCGTCTGGACCGCCCGGTGGACGGCCCGGGGGTCCAGGTCGCCGGGGACGGTGAGGACGGTCTGCACCACGTACGGGTCGTCCTGCTCGCCGTCGGGGTCGTCGAGGTCGTCGAGGAGTGCGTGGAAGAGCAGTCCTTGCTGCAGCGGGGTGCCGGGCAGCACGTCGGACGGGTCCGGCCACCTCTCCTCGATCCAGTCCACCTGCCGTTGGGTCAGGTCGACGAGGGGGAAGTCTGACGGGGTGCGGGTGGGAGTCGCGCCGTGCGCGTGGCGGACGGTGCCTTCGAGGGCCTCGAACCAGAGGTCGGCGAGGTCGGCGACGTCCTGTTCCGCCAGCACACCGGTCGGCCACGTCCAGTGTGCGACCAGCCGGGGCCCTTCCGGGGCGTCCCTGACCATGGTGTTGAGCACGAGGGCATGGGCCACGGAGCGTGTGGACTGCTCCCCCACGGGCGCCGTGTCGGCGGAGCCGGGCAGCCGCCCGAGGTAGTTGACGCAGATCTGGGGTGCCCCCGAGCGCGCCAACAGCGGCATGCTCTGGGGGTTGAGGTAGCGCAGCAGACCGAACCCGAGCCCGGTGTCCGCCACCGATCTGAGCTGTTCCTTGACCCGTTTCACCGCCGAGCCCACCGCGGGGGCGCCGCTTTGGACGTCCGTCCACCGCGGTGCGCCGGGGTCGAGGGCGACGGGGTGCATCGTGGTGAACCAGCCGACAGTCCGCGTCAGGTCGATGCCGTCCTGTTCGATGCGACCGTGCCCCTCCACGTCGAGCAGGACGGCGCCGGTGGACGGGGTGCTCCGACGGGCCCGCCACTCGTTGAGCGCCAGGGCGAAGGCGGTGTACAGCACGTCGGGCATCCGTGCGTGGAACGCCGCGGGGACCTCGGCGAGCAGCGGAGCCGTCGTCTGCGGCGAAGCCGTCCTCAGCAGCGATCGAGTGGTGGCGACGGTGTCCTCGAAGGGGTCGAGTGCCCGGTGGCCGATGCGGGGATCGGGAGTGCGCAGGACGGTGGTCCAGTGGCGGACTTCGGCGAGCCGGGTGCGGTCCGCGGCGGCGGCGACCAGCCACTCGGCCCAGCGTTTGAAGGAGGTGCCGACCGGGGCCAGTTCGATCGCTCGTCCCTCGACGAGGGCGGTGCACGCCTCGCCGAAGTCCCCTGCGATGATCCGCCACGACACGGCGTCGACGACGAGGTGGTGGGCGGTGAGGACGAGCAGCGCCGGTGCGCCCGGGCTTCCGGGCAGCCACACCGCGGCCAGCATGACGCCTGCGTCGGGGTCGAGCCGGTCCCGGGCGTCGGCCACCGAGCGGGCCGCGAGCGCCGTGCGTTCGTCGGTGGACAGGGTTGCCGCGTCCAAGGTCACCAGGAGGTCCCGCGCGTCGACGGCTCCCGGCGCGGGAACGTCCAGGGCCCACAGCTGTGTGTGGGCGTCGCGGGTCAGGCGCATCCGCAGGGCGTCGTGGTGGTCGAGGAGCGTCTGCAGGACGGTGGTGACGTGCTCTTCGTCGAGGCCGGCGGGGACCTCGACGGCGACGGACTGTTCGAAGCCCGTGATGTCCTCGCCCTGTTCCCGCAGCCAGTGCATGACGGGCGTCAGCGGAACCGGGCCCACTCCCGCGTCGGGCACCTGCCGGGGTGCGGGGCGGCCGGACGCCGCCACGGCGGCCAGTTCCGCGATCACTGGGTGTTCGAAGACGTCCCGTGCGGTCAGGGCGAGCCCTTCCCGGCCCGCCCGGCTGACCAGTTGGATGGCGAGGATGCTGTCGCCGCCGAGTTCGAAGAAGTGCCCGTCGGCGGGTACGTCGTGCGCACCGAGCAGGTCGGCGCTCAGCCGGCACAGGACGCGCTCGTGCTCGGTGACCGGTCGACGGCCCGACGCCCCTGCAGCGCCCGTTGCGGTGGCGTCGGGGGCGGGCAGCTTCGCGCGGTCCACCTTGCCGTGGGCGGTGACGGGGAGGGTCGGGAGGGGGACCAGCGCGGACGGCACGAGGTGGTCGGGGACCCGCTCGGCGAGCCAGCTGCGCAATTGCGGTAGGTCGACTCCGTCCGGCTCGGCGACGACGTACCCCGCGAGCCGTTGTCCGTCACCGGTGGTGAAGGTTGCCGCGGCGGCGGCGTGCACCGCGGGGTGTTCCAGGAGGACGTGTTCGAGTTCGCCGAGCTCGACCCGGTTGCCGCGGATCTTCACCTGCCCGTCGGCCCGGCCGACGAACTCCAACTCGTCGCCCCGGCGCCTACGGACCAGGTCGCCGGTGCGGTACATGCGCCCGCCCGGTGCGCCGTGGGGGTCGGCGAGGAAGCGGCCCGCGGTCACGGCCGGCTCGCCGCGGTAGCCCCGGGCGAGGCCGGGGCCGGCCAGGTAGAGCTCGCCGACCATGCCGGGGAGGACCGGGCGCAGCCCGGGATCCAGCACGTAGGCCTTGGCGTTGGCGATCGGTCGGCCGAGGGGTGGTCGGCCGTTGCCGGCCAGCGGCTCGCTGATGGTCGCGGTCACCGAGGTCTCGGTGGGACCGTAGACGTTCAGGACCCGGCAGGAGGACGACCATCGGGCCACCAGGGCGCCGGGCACCTGCTCGCCGGCGAGCGCGAGGACGAAGCCCGCCGGCAGGGTGCCGGGGCGGATGCGGGAGGCGACGGTAGTGGTCAGCGTCGCATGGGTGACGCGGTGGGCGGCGACGATGTCGGCCAGGTTCGCCGCCGCGGTGACCCGGTCGGTGCCGGGCAGGATCACGGTCGCGCCCGCCGAGAGCGTGAACAGGAGGTCCGCGGTGGCCGCGTCGAACCCGGGGGAAGCGAATTGCAGGACGCGGGCGTGTGGCTCCACGGGGTACATCTCGATGGAGCCGGCGGCCAGGTGGGGCAGGCCGCGGTGGGTCACCAGCACACCGCGCGGGGTGCCGGTCGACCCCGAGGTGTGGATCAGGTAGGCGGCGTGGTCGGGTGACCACGGCCCTGCTCGGTCCGCGTCGCTGGGGTCGTGGGCGGGAAGTTCCAGCAGGCCCTCCCGAACGTCCAGGGCGGGTACCGGCACGGGCCCCGGGCCACCCGCGGTCAAGACGAGAACGGGCTCCGCCCGGTCGAACAGCAGGCGCACCCGCTCGGCGGGATAGTCGGGGTCGACCGGCAGGTACGCCGCGCCGGACTTCAGCACCGCCAGCAGAGCCACGACGAGGTCGACGGACTGCGGCAGGTGGAGCGCGACGATCTGCTCCGCCCGAACGCCGACGGCGATGAGCCGGTGGGCCAGGCGGTTCGCGCGTTCGTTGAGTTCCCGGTAGCTGACCCGCTGTGCGCCGCAGACGACGGCCTCGTGGTCCCGGCGGTCCGTTGCCTGGCGTTCGAACGCGGCCAGTGGGTGTTCGAGCGGTACGGCGCGGGCGGAGTCGTTCCAGGGGAACGGGTCTGCGCCCGCCTCCAGGTCCACGGCCCCGATGCGCACGGTTGGATCGGCGGCGACCCGGTCCAAGAAGCGCACCAGCCGCGCCGCCAGTTCCTCCCCGGACGACGGGTCGAAGAGGTCCGTGGCGAGCTCCAGGGCACCCGTGAGCCCCGCGTGCTCCCCGTCGGGGCCCCGGTGTTCGGCGACGTTCACGGCGAGGTCGTACTTCGCGGCGAGATGTCCGGTGGGGTGGGAGCTCACCCGCACCCCGTCGAGGTGCAGCGGGGCGTCGCCGTACTGGTCGAACGCCAGCAGGACCTGCATCAGCGGGCTGCGGGCCATCGACCGTTCGACACCGAGGGCATCGACGAGCCGTTCGAAGGGCACGTCCTGGTGGGCGTAGGCGGCCAGGTCGGTACTGCGGACCCGGTCCAACAGGGTGGTGAACTCCGGGTCGCCGCTGGTGTCGGTGCGCAGGACCAGGGTGTTGGCGAAGAACCCGATCAGCTGGTCCAGGGCGCTGTCGTCGCGGCCGACGACGGGTGTGCCGATGGGCACGTCGGTGCCGGCGCCGTGTCGGGTGAGGACCGCCGCCAGGGCCGCGTGCAGGACCATGAAGAGCGTCACGCCGCGGCGTTCGGCGAGCCGGGCGAGCGAGCGGTGGGTGCCTGCGGAGACGGCGTACTCGACGAGCGCGCCCCGGTGGCTGGCGACGGCCGGGCGGGGGCGGTCGGTGAGCAGCGCGAGTTCCTCGGGCGCCCCGGTCAGGGTCTCGGTCCAGTGTCGGAGCTGCCGGGCGACCAGGCTGTCGAAGTCGCTCTCGTCCCCGAGCACGGCGCGCTGCCACAGGGCGTAGTCGGCGTACTGCACCGGCAGGGGCTCCCACCGGGGCGCCTTCGACCGCTTCCGGGCCGCGTAGGCGGTGGACAGGTCCGCGGCGAGCGGTCCGAGGGACGCCCCGTCGCCCGCGATGTGGTGCAGGACGACCGACAGGACGTGGTCGTCGGGTGCGAGGGTGAACAGGCACGCCCTGAAAGGGGGTTCCTGGGCCAGGTCGAAGGCGTGTGCCGATGCAGTGGCCAGTTCCGCGGCCAGCGCGGCGGGGGTGACGGCACGGAGGTCCGTGCCCGGCCAGATGTCGTCGACGGCCAGGACCCGCTGGTGGGGCACTCCGTCGTGGCTGTCGATGACGGTGCGCAGCACTTCGTGGCGGTCCACGAGGTCCCGCAGGGCGGCCTGGAGCGCCGTCGTGTCCAGGGGTCCTTCCAGGCGCACTGCGAAGGGGATGTTGTACGTCGCCGACGGCCCCTCCAACCGGTCGAGCACCCACAGCCGCTGCTGGGCGAAGGACAGCGGGACGCGCTGCGGCCGGGTGGCCCCGGTGATGCGCGGACGGACGGGTGCCTCCCGGTCGAGCACCGTGTCGAGGGCGCGTACCGTCGGCGCCTCGAAGAGCTGTCGGATGGCGACCTGCGCCCCCAGTTCGTCCCGGATCCGCCCGATCAGCCGGACGGCGAGCAGGGAGTGCCCGCCGAGGGCGAAGAAGTCGTCGTCGACGCCGACCGACGGATGTTCGAGCACTTCGGCGAAGAGCGCGCACAGGGCCTCTTGACGCGGTGTGCCCGGCGCCGCAACGGCTGTGGGCCGGGGGTCCGGTTCGGGGGGTGAGGGGGCGGTAGTGAGGGTGTACTGGGCGGGCACGAGGTGGTCCGGCAGCCACCGGGCGGCGAACGCGCGCAGTGCGTCGACGTCCGGCGTCGTGCCGTCGGGTGCCAGGGCGTGCACCACGATCGTCGGTTCCCCCGTCGCGGCGTCGTGCCGCGCCACGGCGGCGACCTGCTGGACGCCGTCGTACTCGGTCAGGACGTCCTCGATCCGGGCGAGGTCGATCTCGCGTGCGACGGGCGCCGCGACGAGGTGGCGGTCGAGCGCGTCCCCGGCTGTCAGGTCGACGGCGTTGATCCGCACGGAGCCGTCGGTCGCCACGGTCTGGAGCAACCGCTGGAGCCGTGCCACGATCCGCTCCACCGTGATGCGGTCGAAGAGGTCGGAGCGGTACTCCACCATTCCGGCGACGCCGGCGGGGCGGCCCGCGGCCGGTGTGCGCTCGGCGAGGTTGAAGCCGAGGTCGAAGTTGACCGCGCCCACGTCGAGCGGTTCGCCGCTGATCCGTACGCCCGGGAGGGACAGCTCGGTCCGGGGGGCGTTCTGGAGCACCATCATGACCTGGAAGAGGGGGTGGCGGCCTGGGGAGCGCTCCGGGTTCAGCGCCTCCACCAGCTGTTCGAACGGCAGGTCCTGATTGTCGTAGGCGGCGAGGGCGGCGTGGCGGGTCCGGTCGACGAGTTCGCCGAATGCGGGGTCGCCGGAGGTGTCCACCCGCAGGACCTGGGTGTTGACGAAGAACCCGACCAGGTCCTCGGTGGCGGTGTCCGTCCGCCCGGCGATCGCGCTGCCGAGCAGGATGTCGCTGCCTGCGCCGACCCTGGTCAGCAGGGCGGCGACGGCGCTCTGGAGCACCATGAACAAGGTGGCGCGGTGGGCCCGTGCCAGGTCGAGCAGCCGGGCGTGCAGCTCTTCACCCAGCTCGAAAGTCAACCGTTCGCCCCGTGGCGTGGCCCCGCGTGTCCTGGGGCGGTCGGTGGGCAACTGCGTCTCGGCAGGGGCCGCGGCGAGGTTGCGGCGCCAGTACGCGAGTTGCTGCGCCATCGCGCTGTCCGGGTCTGTGGGGCTGCCGAGCGCCGCTCGCTGCCAGAGTGCGTAGTCGGCGTACTGCATCGGCAGGGGGGTCCACGCGGGGGCCCGGCCCTCGGCCCGGTTGCGGTACGCCTCGGTGAGGTCGCGGGCGAGCGGCGCGATCGACCAGCCGTCGGCCGCTATGTGGTGCAGGACCAACAGCAGTACGTGCTCCCTGTCTTCCAGCGCGTACAGCGTCACACGCAGCGGGAGGTCCCTCGTCACGTCGAAGGGTGCTCGGCTGACCTCGGCGATGGCCGCCTCCAGGGCGTCCGGCGTGGTGGTGACGACGGGAAGCCCGGGCCGTGCTTCGGCCACGGGCAGCACGACCTGGGCGGGTTCGCCGCCGTCGTCGGGGAAGACGGTGCGCAGGGCCTCGTGCCGCTCGACGAGGTCACCGAGCGCCGCGTGGAGCGCTTGTCGGTCGATCCGTCCGCTCAGGCGCAGCACCGCCGGCAGGTTGTAGCTCGGCGAGGCGGTCTCGAAGCGGTTGAGGAACCACAGGCGCAGTTGTGCGTACGACAGCGGGATGCGCTCGGGACGCGGCACCGCGGTCAGCGGCGGTCGCGCGGGGGCGGCGGCGTCGAGCCGTTCGCACAGGGCGGCGACGGTGGCCCCTTCGAAGACGCGTCGAATGGGGATCTCGATGCCGGTGACGGACCTGATGCGGCTGACGAGTCGGGTGGCGAGCAGGGAGTGGCCGCCCAGGGCGAAGAAGTTGTCGTCGATGGTCACCGCCGGCACCGCGAGCACCTCGGCGAACAGCTCGCACAGGACCTGTTCCCGGGGGGTGCGGGGCGGGCGGCCGGAGGAGAGGACCGCGAAGTCCGGCTTGGGCAGGGCTGCCCGGTCGAGCTTGCCGTTGGCGTTGAGGGGGAGTTCGTCGAGGACGACGAAGGCGGCGGGGATCATGTAGTCCGGCAGCCAGCGGCGCAGCCCTGTGCGCAGTTGGTCGCTGAAGGTGCGCAGGCGGCGGGTGCGGGCGGGGCTGTTGGCGTGTTCGTGCGCGCTGTCGGCTACCGGCCCGCCCGGGTAGGCGACGACCCTTGCAGCGTCGGCGTGTGCGGGGAGGAAGACCACGTCGAGGCAGTCGTCGCGGCCCTGCGCCGAGAAGGTGGTCACCGTCTGGAACCCCAGGTCGTCACCCAGGTCGTGCAGGTCTTCGGGGTCGACTCCCCCGCCCTGTGCCGCAGCGGCGGCGACCACCCGGGCGAGCCCGCTGCCGCGCCGTACCTCCTGCAGCGCGTCGTACTCGGCGAGCAGTCGGCCGTTGGGCACTGCGGCGAGACGCAGTCCCTCCGGCGCCTCGCGCAGGGCCCCGGCGAGTGCGTCGAGCGTTCCGAGGGCGGCCCACGGCCGCTCGGGCAGGTGGTCGACCCGGGTGAGGGGGGCGCCTGCCTTGGTGAGCACCACCTCGTAGCGGTAGCGGGACAGTTCGTTGTGGAACCGGCCCCGCTTGAGGCGGATGTCCACTCCTGCGACGTCGGGGCGGGAGCGGGCGAGGGCGACGAAGAAGTCGGGGGCCAGCAGCAGTTCCTCCTCCCCCGCCACGCGTTGCTCCACGAGGGCCCGGACGGCGGAGGCGTCGGTGGTGTCGTCGGTGCGTCGGGCGACGGCGACCGCGGTTTGCAGGCAGCGCAGCAGGCGCAGGTTGCGGATGTCGCCGAGGACGACGGACCCTCCGGGCACCAGGAGGTCCAGGCACCGGTCGAGGACGTCGACGAGGTAGCCGGCGTGCGGGAAGTACTGGACGACGGAGTTGAGCACGATGGTGTCGAAGAAGTCGCGGGGCAGCCCGCTCGTGTCGTCGGCGCTCTGCACCCTCAACTGGACGGAAGGTTCGTCCTCGCCGTGCGTGTGCCAACGTTCGCCGAGTTCCGCGATGACCGACGGGGAGAAGTCGGTCCCCCAGTACGCGGCGCAGTGCGGGGCCAGTCGGGAGAGCAGCAGGCCGTTGCCGACGCCGATCTCCAGGACGTGCCGGGGCCGCAGTCGCAGCACCTGTTCGACGGCCGCCGCACGCCATCGGGTCATCTCCGACAGGGGCAGGTGCCGGCCGTCGTAGCTGCTCTGCCACACCGTGAAGTCCTCCCAGAAGCCGCCGTCGGCCACCTGGTCGGCGTAGAGCGCGTCGTACAGGTCGCGCCAGCTGTCGACCTGTTCGTCCTCCTCGTGGGCGTCGCGTTCGGCGGACCAGGCGGCACCGGGGACGACGTAGCCGACGAGTTGGCGTTCGCCCTCGTCCGCCTCGTGCACCAGGACGGTGGCCTCGACGACGTCGTCCTGGCGGGACAGCGCCGCCTCCACCTCGCCCAGTTCGATGCGGAACCCGCGCACCTTCACCTGATCGTCGACGCGGCCGACGAAGTGCAGGCCGCCGGCCCTGCGCCAGCGCACCAGGTCGCCGGTGCGGTACATGCGGCTGCCCAGCGCGTCGAAGGGGTCGGCCACGTAGCGCTGCGCGGTCAACGCGCGGCGGTCGAGGTAGCCGCGTCCCAGGCCGGTTCCGGCGATGTAGAGCTCGCCGGTGACGCCGACGGGCACCGGGGACAGGCGTGCGTCGAGGACGTACATGCGGACGTTCTGGGTCTGGGCGCCCACCGGCGGCGGGCCGTCGGCGGCGGTGCGGGCGGGGTCGAGGGGTGCGAGGGTGCTCCACACGGTGGTCTCGGTGGGCCCGTACAGGTTGACGACCTCCCGGCCCGCTGCCCGCATCCGCTCGGCGAGCGCGGCGCCGAGTGCCTCGCCGCCCACCAGCAGGCGCATGCCGCGCAGCCCGTCGGGGGCGTGGGCGAGCAGGGTGCGGTACAGCGACGGAGTGGCCTGCAGCACGGTGGCGGCGCTGGCGGTGGCGAGTTCGGCGAGCGCTGCGGGGTTGCGGACCTCGTGGGGCTCCGCGATGACGACCCGGCCGCCGTGCAGCAGGGGCAGGTAGACGTCGACCGCGACGATGTCGAACGCGACGGTGGCGACGGCCAGCGTGCAGTCGCTGGCGTTCATCGGGAACCGCGCGGCGAAGCCGGTCAGGTTGTTGATGATGCTCCGGTAGGAGATCACCACTCCCTTGGGGCGGCCGGTGGAGCCGGAGGTGTAGATGACGTACGCGGCGTGGTCGGGCAGGATCGGCGCGGTGCGGTCGCCGTCCTCGACGTCGGAGGCGTCGTGCCCGGCCAGGGTGCCCTCGGTCGCGGGGTCGTCGAGCACGACGCGGGGGACGTCGACCGCGGGCATGTGGGGTGCGACGTCCTCGGTGGTGATCAGCAGGATCGGGGCGGCGTCGCGGATCAGGAACTCCAGCCGCTCCGCGGGATGGGCGGGATCCATGGGCAGGTAGGCACCGCCGGCCTTCTGCACGGCGAGCAGTGCCACGACCATGTCGACGGAGCGGGGCACGGCGAGCGCGACCACGCGTTCCGGCCCCACCCCGCGGCTGATCAGCTCCCGGGCGAGGCGGTTGCTGCGGGCGTTGAGCTGCTCGTAGCTCAGCTCCCGGCCGCCGCACAGAACGGCGGGTGCGTCGGGCGTGGCGGCGGCCCGCTGCTGGATGCACTCGTGCAGGAAGGACGGCGGCAGGGGATGCCCGGTGGCGTTGCGGGTCTCCAGCAGGTCGCGTTCCTCCGCCGGATCGAGGAGAACGATCTGCTCGATGGGCGTCGCGGAGTCGCGCACCACGGCCCGTAGCACGTTGCCGTACCAGGCGACGATCCGCTGTGCGGTTTCGTGGTCGAAGAGGTCGGTGGCGTACTCGACGGTGCCGTGCAGTCCGCCGGCCGCGCCGGTGTCCGTGCGGCGCTCGACCAGGCTGACGAACAGGTCGAACTTGGCGTTGCTGGCGCGGGCGCGGCGGGGGCTCACGGCGAGGCCGGGCAGGTCGAAGGTGACGCCGTCCACGTTCTGGAGCGCGAACATCACTTGGAACAGGGCGTTCTGCGACAGCGAGCGCGCCGGGTTGACCGTCTCCACCAGGTGCTCGAAGGGCAGGTCCTGGTGGGCGTAGGCGTCGAGGTCGGTGGCGCGGACGCGGGCGAGCAGTTCGCGGAAGGTGGGGTTGCCCGAGGTGTCGCAGCGCAGTACGAGGGTGTTGACGAAGAAGCCGACGAGCCGGTCGAGCGCCGTGTCGGTGCGGCCGGCGACGGGTGTGCCCAAGGGGATGTCACCGCCCGCGCCCAGTCGGCTCAGCAGGGCGGCGAAGGCGGCCTGGAGCACCATGAACAGCGTGGCCCGTCCGGTGCGCGCCAGGTCGGCGAGGTGTGCGTGGAGGTCGGCGTCGAGGGCGAAGTCGACGGTGGCGCCGCGGTAGCTGGCGACCGGGGGGCGCGGTCGGTCGACGGGCAGGTCGATCTCCGCCGGGACGCCGTCGAGGGCGGTGGTCCAGTAGGCGAGTTGGCGACCGAGGAGGCTTTCGGCGTCCTGGCCGTCCCCCAGCATGCGGTGCTGCCACAGCGCGTAGTCGGCGTACTGCACCGGCAGGGGTGCCCAGGTGGGCTCCGCGCCGCTGCGCCGGGCCGCGTAGGCGATGGCGAGGTCGCCCAGCAACGGGTTCAGGGAGGAGCCGTCACCGGCGATGTGGTGCAGGAGCAGGACGAGGACGTGCTGCTCGGGTCGGCTGCGGGAGGTGAACGCCCAGGCCCGCAGTGGCGGTTCACCGGCGAGGTCGAAGCCGTGTCCGACGGCGGTGCGCACCGCTTCGTCGAACCCGTCGGGGTCCACGGTGGCCGCGGTCAGGTGGGCCTCGACGGTCCCGGGGGCCAGGACGACCTGGTGCGGCGTGCCGTCGTGTTCGGGGAAGACGGTGCGCAGGCTCTCGTGACGCAGCATCACGTCGTCCAGGGCGGCGCGCAGTGCGTCGGTGTCCAGATCGCCTTCGAGGTCCAGGACGACGGGGATGTTGTACGTGGGGCCCTGCCCCTCCAGCTGGTTGATGAACCACAGCCGTCGCTGCGCGAACGACAGCGGGACGCGTTCGGGGCGCGGTCCGGGGCGCAACAGCGGTCGGGTGGCCGCCGCCGGGTCGAGGGCGGCGGCCAGCCCGGCGACGGTCGGGGTGGCGAACAACTGCCGTAGGGCGACCTCGACACCGAGCGTGGCACGGATCCGGTTGACGAGCCGGGTGGCGAGCAGCGAGTGTCCGCCGACGGCGAAGAAGTCGTCGTCGACTCCGGTCTCCGGGCGGTGCAGCACCTCGCTGAACAGGTCGCACAGGATGGCCTCACGCGGGGTGCGCGGTCGGCGTCCCGTACCGGCGGGGCGGTGGGGCTCCGGAAGCGCGCGGCGGTCGACCTTGCCGCTCGGGCCGATGGGCAGCTCCGCCAGGGTGGTGAAGGAGGCGGGCACCATGTACTCGGGCAGCGTCGCGGCGGCCAGCTCCCGCACGGCGGCGGTGTCGACGTCGGGTGCGGCGAGCAGATAGGCGGCCAGTTCCTGGCCGTGGGCGACGACCACGGCCCGGCGGACGGCCGGGTGGCGGGTCAGCACCGCCTCGATCTCACCGAGTTCGACCCGGAAGCCCCTGACCTTCACCTGGTCGTCGGTCCTGCCGAGGAACTCCAGGGCTCCGTCGGGCCTGCGGCACACCAGGTCGCCGGTGCGGTACATCCGCTCCCCCGAGGCCCAGGGGTGGGCGACGAAGCGTTGCGCGGTCAGCCCGGGCCGGTCCAGGTAGCCGCGGGCGAGCTGGGCGCCCGACAGGTAGAGCTCACCCGCCACGCCGGGCAGTGCGGGCCTCAGGTAGGGATCGAGGACGTGGGTCTGGGTGTTCCAACCGGGACGGCCGATCGGCACGGCGCCGTCGTCCCGGACGTCCCAGGCGGTCACGTCCACCGCCGCCTCGGTGGGGCCGTAGAAGTTGACCAGGTCGGCGTCGAGCCGTCGTCGGAACGACGCGGCGAGGTCCGCCGGCAGGGCCTCGCCGCTGCACACCACCAGCCGCAGTGCGTCACAGCCGGCCGCCGTCGGCTCCTCCAGGAAGACCTGCAGCATCGCGGGCACGAAGTGGGCCGTCGTGATCCGTTCGCGTTGGATGAGCTCGGCCAAGTACCGCGGGTCCTTGTGGCCTTCGGGCCGTGCCAGGACCAAGGTGGCACCGGTGATCAGCGGCCAGAAGAACTCCCACACGGACACGTCGAAGCTGGACGGGGTCTTCTGCAACACCCGGTCGCCCGCTGTCAGCGGGTAGGTGTGCTGCATCCACAGCAGTCGGTTCACGATCGCCGCGTGGCTGACCACCACGCCCTTGGGGCGGCCGGTGGAGCCGGAGGTGTAGATGACGTACGCGGCGCTCGCGGGCCGGACCGGCGCGCCCGGCGCCCCGGGACCTTCCTTCGGCTCCCCGTGCACCTGGGCCGGGTCGTCGAGGACGACCGCGGGCCGGGCGTCGTGCCGCAGGAAGGCGGTGCGCTCCGCCGGGTAGCCCGGGTCGATCGGCAGGTAGGCGGCTCCCGTCCGGTGCACGGCGCACAAGGCCACCACCAGTTCGACGCTGCGGGTCAGGGCGAGGGCCACTGTGCGGTCCGGGCCGGCGCCCTGCTGGACGAGGAGGTGGGCGAGCCGGTCGGCCCAGGCGTCGAGTTCGGCGTAGGTGAGGGTGGCGTCCTCGCCGACGACGGCGACGGCATCGGGGGTGCGCGCGGCCTGTGCCCTGACCAGGGTGGGCAGGTCGGTTACGGGAAGGTCCTGGTCGGGGCCGCGGGCATGGGCCAGGTCCTGCTGCGTCTCCTCGTCGAAGGGGCTGGCGGTGCGGGCGGTGCGCCGCTGTGGGGTGGTGGCCAGTTCGTCGAGCAGGGTGACGAGGGCTTCGCCGACGCGACGGGCGCGGTGGGCGTCGACGGCGTCGGTGCGGTGCATGACGCGCAGTTCCAGGGCGTCGTCGCGCAGGGCGGCGCCGAGGCTCAGCGGATAGTGCATGGCGTCTTCGGCGTGTTCGACCCGGACGCGGAGGCCGTCGACGGCGGTGTGTGCGTCATCCCGGTCGACGGGGTAGTTCTCGAACACCACCGCGGTGTCGAAGAGTTCCGCGACGCCGGTGAGCCGGTTCAGGTCGGCGAGGCTGAGGTACTGGTGGTCGGCGAGGGCCGACTGGTCGCCCTGGATCCTTGTGGCGAGGTCGCCGAGGGACTCCGACGCGTCGAGCCGCACGCGCACGGGCACGGTGTTGATCAGGAGGCCGACCATGGTCTCGATGCCGGGCAGCACGGGCGGCCGGCCGGAGACCACGGAGCCGAAGACCACGTCGGTGCGGCCGGTGAGCCGGGCCAGCAGCAGGGCCCACGCGGCGTGCACGGCGGTGCTGACCGTGATGCGCAGGTCCCTGGCCGTCCGCCGCAGCGCGTCGGTGGCACTGGGACTCAACCTCACGGTGACGTACGCGTGACGGGACGCCCCGGTGGGCGACTGGCTCCCGCCCGGTGCCCCGACGAGGGTGCCGCCGTCCAGCCCGGCCAGCACGTCGGCCCACACCCGTCGGGACGCCTCGCGGTCGCGTTCGGACAGCCACCGCAGGTACTCCCGATAGGGCGTGACGGCGGGCAGGTGGCCGTCGTCGCCGTCCGCGGCGTACACGGAGAACAGCTCGCGCAGCAGCAGCGGGCCGGACCAGCCGTCGAGGAGGATGTGGTGGTTGGTCACCACCAGCCGGTGGGCCTCGGGTCCGAGTCGGACCAGGGCGAACCTGATCAGCGGCGGTCGGGCGAGGTCGAACCCGGCTTCGCGGTCCGCTTGCAGCAGACGGGCCAGTTCGGCTTCCCGCTGCCCGCTCGGCAGGCCGCCGAGGTCCCGCTCCTCCCAGGCCACGTCCACGCGGCGCGGGACGACTTGGATGGGGGTGCCCTCGCGCTGGCTGTGGAAGCCGGCTCGCAGGTTCTGGTGTCGCGTCAGGATCCGCTCCGCCGCCCGGCGCAGGCCGTCGGCGCGGAGCGGTCCGTCGAGCGCCAGGACGAGCTGGACCACGTAGGGGTCCGGCTGCCCGACCCCCAGTTGGGCGTGGAAGAGCAGGCCCTCCTGGAGGGGGGACAGCGGCAGTACGTCGGCGACTGCGGAACGGTCCATCACAGGCTCCACTCCTCTTCGAGCTGGTCCAGTTCGTCCTGGTTGAGCGAGACCAGGGGCACATCGGAAGGGGTACGGACGGCGCGGGCGCCCGAGCGGGCCCGGGTGCACAGCGCGGCCAGCGCCTGCTGCCACAGGGCCGCGAAGTCGGCGACCTCGCGTTCGTCGACGAGGGCGCGCGCCCAGCTCCAGGTGACCGAGAACTCGGGGCCGTGGGGCAGGTCGCGGCAGACCACGGCCAGCTCCAGGAGGTGGGGCACGGGCATGAGCGGATCGGCGGGCGGTACGGGCACGGGTTCGGCGACGGGCATCCAGTCGGTCCCGTCGGAGATCTCGACGCGGCCCAGGTAGTTGAAGCCGATCTCGGCGCGCTGGCCGGTGAGCGGTTCACCGGCGCCCTCGGGTGCCAGGTACCGCAGCAGCCCGTAGCCGGTTCCGCCTTCGGGGCATCCGCGGAGCTGTTCCCGCACGCGTCGGGCGACGCGCTCGACCGCTTCGCCCCCGCGCAGGGCGTCCGGCGACACCGTGCCGGGGTCCAGGCGTACGGGGTGCATGCGGGTGAACCAGCCGACCGTACGGGACAGGTCGACGGCGTCGTCCCACGTCAGGTCCCGGCCGTGGGCTTCGACGTCGACGAGCACGCCGTGGCCGGGGATGCGCCGTCGGCGGCGCCACTCGCCGGTGGCGAGGGCCAGTGCGGACAGCAGGACCTCGTCGACGCGCAGCTGCAGTGCTTGGCCGGCCTCGCCGAGGGCTGCCCGGGTCAGCTCGGCGGGTACGCGGGTGTGCAGGTGGTCGAGGTCGGCGAAGGTGTCCCGTTCGGGACGGGGTTCCGCCGCGCCGAACACCGTGGGTTCGGCGGCCAGGGTACGGCGCCACCAAGCCAGTTCCTCGCGCCGGCGCGGATCGGCCGCTGCGCCGGACAGCCGTTTCGCCCAGGCCCGGTAGGGGACCGGGACGGGCGCGAGCTCCACGGCGCGGCCCGCCGCCGCGGACCGGTAGGCCGCGGCGAGGTCCGGCAGCAGGATGCGCCACGAGACGCCGTCGACGGCGAGGTGGTGCACGACGATCAGGAGCCGCCCCGGACGGTGTGCGCCGGCGTCGAACCACACGGCCTGCAGCATGGCGCCCTTCCACGGGTCCAGTCGGGCTGCAGCGGCGGTGCCTTCCTCGGCCGGGGGCGCCGCGTCCGTGGCGGTGGCGTCGATCCGGCGCAACACGGTGGCGGCGTCGACGGCGCCCTGCTCGCGCACCTCCAGGGACCAGTCGGGGCGCAGGGCCGCCCGGAGCATGTCGTGGGTGTCGAGCAGTGCTTGCAGAGCGGCGACCAGGGCGTCGTGGTCGGTCGCTGCGGGTACGCGCACCGTGGCTGACTGGTTGAACGCCTCGACGGGACCGCCGAGTTCGCGCAGCCAGCGCACGATCGGCGTGGCCGGCACGAGTCCGGTCGCGCCGTCGGGGACCCCATGTGCGCGGTGGGCGCCGTCGGTGGCTGGTCGTGCCACCCGGGCGAGGTCGGCGACCGTCTGGTGGGTGAACACGTCACGGACGCTCAGCAGCAGGCCGGCGTCCCGCATGCGGCTGACGAGTTGGATGAAGACGATGCTGTCGCCGCCGAGGTCGAAGAAGTTGTCGTCGATCCCGACGGAGTCGAGCCGCAGCAGGTCGGCGACGGTCGTGCACAGCAGGGCCTCGGTGCGGTCTCGGGGCGCGCGGGCGGCCGTCGTCCGCAACGTCGCGGGCGCGGGCAGGGCCGCCCGGTCGACCTTGCCGTTGCGAGTGAGCGGCAGTTCGTGGAGAAGGACGAACGCGCTCGGCAGCATGTGCGCCGGCACCCGCTGCGTGAGGTGGGCGCGGAGTGCGTCGTCCGTCGGCGCCGGCCCGCCGGACGCCGGAACGACGTAGCCGACGAGGGCCGGCACGCCCGGCCGGTCCTCGCTCAGGACGACCACGGCACGCGCCACACCAGGGCAGTCGGTGAGCGTCGCCTCGATCTCGCCGGGCTCCACCCGGTGCCCCCGAACCTTCACCTGGTCGTCGACACGGCCCAGGAACTCCAGTGCACCGTCCGTCCGATGGCGCACGAGGTCGCCCGTGCGGTAGAGCCGCTCCCCCGCCGTGCCGAAGGGGTCGGCGACGAACCGCTCCACCGTCTGTCCGGACCTGCCGAGGTAGCCGCGGGCCAGCCCGGGGCCGGCGAGGTACAACTCGCCCGGTACGCCGAGGGGGACGGGTCGCAGCCGGTCGTCGAGGACGTGGCAGCGGACGTTGTCCAGAGGGCGTCCGATGGGGAGCGAGGCGGCCGGGTCGTCGGCGCGTACGGTGTGCTGCACCGCCGCGAAGGTCGTCTCCGTCGGACCGTAGCTGTTGGTGAGCAGCACGCCCGGCGCGGCTTGCCGTACGCGCTCGGTGGCCTGCGGTGACATCCGCTCGCCACCGGTCCACACCTCGTGCACGCCGTCGAAGCAGCCGGGGTCCGCGGCGGCCAGCGCCTGGAACACGGCGGCCGTCAGCGCCACCCCGGTGATGCCGTGTGCCGCCACCGCGCCGGCGAACAGGTGCGGCTCGGGATGGCGTCGCCAGGGCGCGACGACGGTGCTGCCGCCGGTGAGGACGGGCACCCACAGTTCGAAGGTGGCGGGGTCGAAGGCGATGGAGGTGTGCATCAGGGTGCGTGCGGGGGCGCCGGTGGACCACCACCGGTCGGCCGCCAGGTTCACCACCGAGGCGTCGCTGATCCCGACCCCCTTGGGGGTGCCCGTCGATCCGGAGGTGTGCATCACGTAGGCGAGTTGAGCTGCGTGCCGGGGACGGCGCCTTCGCGGTGCGCTCGCCGGCGCGTGGTCGTCGGCGAACACGACCGGGACCCGGGAGCTCTCGACCGCGTCGTGGTCGCGCAGCCTGGCGTGGGTCAGCAGCAGCACCGCGCCGACCTGCTCGGCCAGGGCGCCCACCCGGGCCGGGGCGTCGTCCGGGTCGAAGGGGACGTACGCGCCACCGGCCTTGAGGACGGCAAGGGCGGAGACGACGAGGTCCCGCGAGCGCTCCTGGAGCAGCGCCACCCGCGCCTCGGAGGTGACCCCGTCTTCCACGAGCCGGTCGGCGAGCGCCTCGGCCTGCTCGTCGAGTTCGCGGTAGGTGAGGGTGAGTTCGCCGTCGACGACGGCGACGGCTTCGGGGGTACGGGCGCGTTGTGCGGCGAAGGCGTCGGTGATCGCGAGGTCCGGGTTGTCGCGTCGGGCCCCGGTGCCATGGCGGGTGACCAGTGCGCGGGCGTCCGGGCCGAGCAAGTCGACGTCCACGATCCGGTGATCGGGGTCGGCCACCACCGCCCGCAACAGCCGGTCCACCATCGCTGCGAGCCGCTCGACGGTGGGACGGTCGAACAGATCCGTGGCGTACTGCACGGCGGCCCGGCACCCCTCAGCGCCGTCGTCGACGAAGGCGAACGACAGGTCCGCCTTGGCGGCGCTGGCGTCGGGAAGGGTACGGGTGACGGTGAGCTCCCCGAGGCCGGGCAGGGGTGCGGGGGCGTTCTGCAGGGTGACCATCACCTGGAACAACGGATGGTGGCTCAATGACCTCGCCGGGTTGACCTCCTCCACGACCTGCTCGAACGGCACGTCCTGGTGCGCGAAGGCGGCGAGGTCCGCCTCCCGGGCGCGTGCGACCAACTCGACGAAGGTCGGGTCGCCCGCGGTGGACAGGCGCAGCACCACGGTGTTGACGAAGAAGCCCACGACGTCGTCCAGCACCTCGTCGCCGCGGCCGGCGACGGGTGTGCCCACCGGAACGTCGTGTCCGGCGCCCAGCCGGCTCAGCAGGGCGGTGACCGCCGCGTGCAGCACCATGAACGGCGTTGCGCCGCAGCGGCGCGCCAGGGCCCTGATCCCGTTCCACGGCCCGGGGGCAATGGCGAAGGCCACCACGTCCGCGGCATGACTCGGTACGGCCGGACGGGGCCGGTCCGCGGGCAGTGGCAGCTCGCCCGGCAGGTCGGCGAGTGCGGACGCCCAGAAGGCAATGCCCTCGTCGGGCGCGTCGTCCGCGTCGCCCCCACCCCCGAGCGCCTGCTGCCACAGCGCGTAGTCCGCGTAGTTGACGGCGAGCGGCTGCCACGGCGGCGCGTGCCCGGCAAGGCGGGCGCGGTAGGCGGTGTCGAGGTCGCGCAGCAGCGGGCCGAAGGACAGACCGTCCACGGCGACGTGGTGGAAGAGCAGCACGAGGCGATGGCGCTCGGGCGCGGTGCGCAGCAGCCATGTCCGCATCGGAGGTTCGCGGGTCAGGTCGAAGGCGTACCGCTGCGCCGCCTCGGTGTGGTGGGTCAGCTCCCGCTCGGCGACGTCACGGACCACGCTCCCGGGTCGGGAGGCGGGCCCGGCGAGGATCTCCTGGCGCGGTTCCCCGTCGTCGCCCGGAAGCACGGTCCGCAGCGGTTCGTGCCGTTGGACGAGGTCGATCAGGGCCGCGTCCAGGGCGGACCGGGACAGGGGGCCGGTCACGTCGAGGACGAGGGGGACGTTGTAGGTCGAGGAGTCGGGGTCCAGCCGGTTGAGGAACCACAGCCGGCGCTGAGCCGGGGACAGGGGGATGCGCGACGGTCGGTGCCCGCGGCGCAGGGGGGTCCGCCGTCGGCGGGCACCGGCGAGGTCTCCGGCGAGCGCGCGTACCGTCGGGTGTTCGAAGACGGTACGTGCGGGCAGGTCCCGGTCGAAGACCGAGCGGATCCGGTTGACCAGCCGCATCAGTGACAGGGAGTGTCCGCCGAGGGCGAAGAAGTCGTCGTCGGGGCCGATCCTCTCGGCGCCGAGCACGTCGGTGAACAGGGCGGCCAGCACCTGCTCGGCGCCTTCGGCGAGTGCGGTTCCGCTGCCGTGGGCGGTGGCCTGCGGCAGGGCCCGGCGATCCGCCTTGCCGCTGCTGGTGAGCGGCAGCTCTGCGAGGACGACGAAGACGGCCGGTACGAGGTGTGCGGGCAGCAGCCGGCTGGTCCAGATGCGCAGTTCTTCGGGTGTCGTGGGGGGATCGTCCTGGCCGGTGCCCGGCTCGCCCCCGGTCTGTGTCTGCGTCAGGGTCACGTAGGCCACCAGGTCCTGCTCGCGCGCGACCACGACGGCCCTGGACACCGCGGGATGACGGCTGACGACCGTCTCCACCTCTGCGGGTTCTACGCGGAAGCCACGAATCTTCAGCTGGTCGTCGGCCCGGCCGTGGAAGGTGAGCAGACCGTCGGCCGTCCACCGCACGAGGTCCCCGGTGCGGTACATGCGGCTGCCCGGAGGGCCGAGGGGGTCGGCCACGAATCCCTGTGCGGTCGCGCCCGGGGCGCCGAGGTAGCCGCGCGCGAGTTGTGCCCCGCAGACGTACAGCTCCCCCGTGACGCCGACGGGCGTCGGATTGAGCCAGGCGTCCAGCACTCGTACGGAGGTGTTCGAGCCGGGCCGTCCGATCGGGACGTCGGGCGCGGGGGGTTCGGCCGCCGCGGCGATCGAGTGCAGCACGCACCCGACGGTCGTCTCGGTGGGACCGTACTCGTTGTGGACGGTCGTGCCCGGCGTGCGCGCCAGCCACTTCTCGACCAGGTCCGTCGACAGCCGCTCACCACCGACCACCAGATCGCAGGGGTCGGCGAGCGCGGGGCCCGTGCCGTCCAGCAGCGCCAGATGCGTCGGGGTGACCTTCAGCAGGCTGTACCCGCCGTCGGGCGCGTGCGCGCCTTCCAACGGTCCGACGTCGATCCGGCCGCCGCTGACGAGCGGTGCGAAGACCGTGGTCACGGGCATGTCGAAAGTGATCGGCGAGTGCAGCAGCGTGCGACCGCCCGCACCGGGGTATGACGCCACCGCCCACGCCACGTAGTGCGCGAGGGCACGGTGCTCGACCACGACCCCCTTGGGTGTGCCCGTGGATCCGGAGGTGTGGATCACGTACGCCGGCTGGCGGGGGTCGGGCGGTGCGAGCGGCGCCGGCGTCGGCTCCGGCAGGTCCCGGTCCAGCAGCAGCGACTCGATCGGCAGCCGGTGCGCCAGTTCGGTGGTGGTCACCGCCAACGCCGACGCGGCGCCGTCGACGACGGCTGCGGTCCGTGCCGCGGGGTGGTCCACGTCGAGCGGCAGGTAGCCGGCGCCGGACTTCAGGATTGCCAGTACCGCCACGATCTGCGTCGCGCCGCGCGGCAGCAGGATCGCCACATACCGTTCGGGGCCTGCGCCCCGGTCCACGAGCGCCCGTGCCAGACGGTCCGTCCGCTCGTCCAGGGCCCGGTAGGTCAGCTCGTCGTCGTCCGCGCTGACGGCGACCGCGTCGGGCGTCCGCTGCGCCTGGGCCTTGAACGCCTTCACGACGGTGTCGTACGCCGGGCGGTTGCGGGGCCCGTCCTGGTGGCGGACGATGCGGGCGCGTGCGGGGGGTTCCAGCAGGTCGATGTCACCGAGCCGTACGGCGGGGTCGGCGACCGCCGCCGTCAGGACCTGGCGCAGCATCGTCACCACGCGCTCCGCGGTGGACCGGTCGTACATCTCGGTCGCGTACTCGACGCCTCCGGTCAGGGCGTCGTCCGTGGCGCGCAGCAGGAAGGACAAGTCGAACTTCGCGCGCCCGATCCCCGCGTCGCGCCGTTCGACGGTCAGCTCATCCAGTGCCGGCCGGGTCGCCGGGGCGTTCTGCAGGGTGAGCATCACCTGGAACAGCGGGTGGTGCGCCACGGACCTCGCCGGGTTGACCTCCTCCACGACCTGCTCGAACGGCACGTCCTGGTGCGCGAAGGCGGCGAGGTCCGCCTCCCGGGCGCGTGCGACCAACTCGACGAAGGTCGGGTCGCCCGCGGTGGACAGTCGCAGGGTCAGGGTGTTGACGAAGAACCCGATCACGTCGTCGAGCCCGTCGTCCCCGCGCCCGGCGACGACGGTGCCGACCGGCACGTCGACCCCGGCGCCGAGCCGTGACAGCAGCGCGGCCACGGCGGCGTGCAGCACCATGAAGACGCTCGCCCCGTTGGCCCGAGCGAGCCCGCGCACCCCGTCCCACTGTTCGGCCGACAGGTCGAAGGGGACGACGTCACCGGTGAGGTCGGGTGCGGCGGGCCGCGGCCGATCGGTGTGCAGGGTCACCTCGTCGGGCAGGTCCGCCAGGGTCCGGCGCCAGAAGGCCAGTTGGTCGACGAGGCCGGACTCCCGGCCCGGGGCGTCCGCCAGCCTGCGACGTTGCGTCAGCGCCCAGTCCGCGTACTGGGTCGGCAGCGGTGACCAGCCCGGGGGCCGCCCGGCGAGGCGCGATCGGTACGCCGCGTTCAGGTCCCGCAGGAGGACGTCGAGGGACCAGCCGTCGAGGGCGATGTGGTGCAGGACGAGGACGAGGGTGCTGGTGTCGTCGTGCCCCGTCAGAAGCAGCGCGCGCCGGGGCGGTTCGACCGCCAGGTCGAACGGGGTCTCGACGCACGTCCGCACCGCTGCGGCGTGCTCGTCGACGGTGGCCGCCCGCACCTCCAGCCACGGCGGAGCCTCGTCCTGGATCTGCTGGTGGGGCTCGGATCCGGCGAGCGGATAGATCGTGCGCAGGACGTCGTGCCGCTGGACGACGTCCGTCAGGGCAGCGGTGAGGGCCGGGACGTCGAGGGCGCCCTGGACGTCGAGCACGACGGGCACGTGGTACTCGGCGGAGTCCGGTCGCAGTTGGTGCAGGAACCACAGCCGGCGCTGCCCCGGGGACAGCGGCAGCACGGCGGGGCGCTCATGGCGCTGCGGAGCGCTGTGTGCCGGTGCGGCGGTCCGGAGCCGTCGGGCGAGACCGGAGACGGTCGGTGACTCGAAGAAGGCCGCGAGGGCCACCTCGACGCCGAGCCGGCTGCGGATGCGGGACGCCAGCCGGGTGGCCAGCAGCGAGTGGCCCCCCAGGTCGAAGAAGTTGTCGTCGACCGAGACCCGTTCCACCCCCAGGACGTCCGCGAAGAGTGCGCACAGGGCCTCCTCGTCCGCGGTGCCCGGCGCGCGGCTCGCCACTGCGGCGAGTTCCGGAACGGGCAGCGCCTTGCGGTCGGTCTTGCCGTGGGGGGTGAGCGGGATGGCGTCGAGTTCGATCACCACGGACGGCACCAGGTGGTCGGGGAGTTCCGCGGCGAGCGCGTCCCGCACGACGCGTGCGCCGCTGCCACCCACGACGTAGCCGACAAGGCGCGGATGTCCCTCGGGGCCGGCGACCACGGACGCCACGGCGTCCGTCACCCCCTGTTGGGCGCGCAACGACGCCTCCACCTCTCCCAGTTCGATGCGGCGCCCCCGGATCTTGACCTGGGTGTCGCGACGGCCGAGGAACTCCAGGTGGCCGCCGGGCAGATAGCGCACGCGGTCGCCCGTGCGGTACATGCGCGTGCCGTCGGCCGCCCAGGGGTCGGCCACGAAGGTGCCAGCCGTCTTGGCGGGATCGTCCAGGTAGCCGCGGCCGACACCGGTGCCGGCCACGTACAGGTCTGCGACCACTCCCACCGGTACGGGCTGGAGTTCGTCGCCGAGCACATACAGCCGGGTGTTGCGGACGGCCCGGCCGATGGGGGCGGTGGTGCGCTGCGGCGGCCGGTCGATGACGGCGTGGGTGACGTCGTCGGAGCACTCGGTGGGGCCGTAGGCGTTGACGACCGGAATCTTCGGGAAGCGGGCGAGCCAGCGTCGGCACAGGTCACCTGGTAGTTCCTCGCCGGTGACGACCAGCCACCGCAGGTGCGGCAGCGACGGCGCCGGGGTTCCGTCTTCCCACGTCTCCAGCGCGGCCCGCAGCAGCGAGGGCACCACTTCCAAAACGGTGACGTCCTCCTGTCGCGCCAGTTGGAACAGTCCGGGCGCGTCCGCCGCCAGCGCCTGGTCGACGGCGAGGGTGCGGCCTCCGACGAGGAGGGCGGTGATCATCTGCCACAGCGAGATGTCGAACGTGAGGGGTGCGTTGAGGACGACGGTGTCCTCGGCGTCGAGCCGCAGGTCCGCCACCTTGGCCAACAGGTGGTTGTTCATTCCTCGGTGGTGGACCATCGCGCCCTTGGGGCGGCCGGTCGAGCCCGAGGTGAAGATGACGTACGCCAGTTGGTCGGCCGCCGGGGACGCGACGGACTCACGGTGCTGTGCGCCGGGCACGGCCCCGGCCGGCGCGGCGAGTTCCACCACGGCGACCGGGTCGGGCGCGTCACTGGCGACGGCCGCCGCCAGGTCCCCGTACCCCGGGTCGGCCAGCAGCCAGCGGGCACCCGCCTCGCCCGCCAGGGCGGCCGACCGGCCGACGGGGGCGCCCGTCTCCAGCGGCAGGTAGGCGGCGCCGGCCGCGAGAACGCCCAGGAACGCGGTCACCGCCCAGCGGCCCCGGTCGGCCAGTACGCCGACCACGGACTCTTCGTGCGCGCCGAGGGCACGCAGCCGCCCGGACAGGTGGTCGACGTGCGCGAGCAGGTCTCGGTAGGTGAGGTCGCCGTCGTGGTCGGTGACGGCCACCGCGTCCGGTCGTTCGCCGGCCACGGACCGGACACGGGCCACCGCGTCGTCCCAGGGCTGTGGTACGGCGGTCCGGTTCCAATCGTGCAGGATCTGCCGGTGCTCGTCCTCGGTGAGGATGCGGACGTCCCCGATGCGGGTGCCGGGGTCGGCGGCCACCGCCTCCAGCAGCTGGACGTAGCGCTGGAGCAGGGCCTTCGCGGTGTCCGCCGCGAACACATCGCAGCGGTACTCCAGGCTGAGGGCGATCCCGTCGGCGGCGCCGTCGTCGGTGACGGTTTCCCGGGCGTTGAACGACAGGTCGAACTTGGCGGCGCCGGTGTGCACGGCCGTCAGGTCCAGCTCCAGACCGGCCGCGGACGGCGGCACACGTCGGGAGCTGTCCATGGCGAGCATGACCTGGAACAGGGGGTGGCGGGACGTAGAGCGGGCGGGCGCCAGCGCTTCCACCAACTGCTCGAACGGCAGGTCCTGATGGGCGTAGGCAGCGGTGTTGGCCTCGCGGACCCGGTGGAGGAGGACGCTGAACGCGGGGTTGCCGGAGGTGTCGGTGCGCAGCACCACCGTGTTGACGAACAGACCGACCAGGTCCTGGAGCGTTTCGTGGCCGCGGCCCGCGACGGGTGCGCCGATGACAATGTCCTCACCGGCCCCCAGTCGGGTCAGCAGGGCGGCGAGGGCGGCCTGGAGCACCATGAAGGTGCTGCCGTCGGCGGACCGCGCGAGCCGGGCGAGCCGGGCGTGGAGTGCCGGATCGAGGTCCGTCGCGGTGACGGCAGCGGGTGCGGTGCCGGCGCCGACCGGATGCGGGTGGTCGAAGGGCAGGTCCAGGTGGTCCGGGAGACCGGCCAGCTCCTCGGTCCAGAAGCCGGTCTGTCGGGCGACGAGGCTGTTCGGATCGGCCTCGTCCCCGAGCAGCTGACGCTGCCAGGCCGTGTGATCGGCGTACTGCACGGGCAGCGGGGCGAGAGGGGAAGCGTCTCCGGCGCGCCGCCGTTCGTAGGCGGCGACGAGGTCGCGCATCAGCGGATGCAACGACTCGGCGTCCGCTGCTATGTGATGCAGCAGGAGCAGCAGCACGTGCCGCCTCGGGGCGACGGCGAACAGCACGGTGCGTAGGGGTGGTTCGGTGGACAGATCGATGCAGTGGGCAGCGGCTGCGGCCACCTCGTCGCCCAGCCGCTCCTCGTCGACGGCGACGACGGTGAGCTCGGGGCGCGCGGCGGGCCCGGGAGTCAGGATCCGCTGTACGGGTACGCCGGCACGGTCCTCGTACAGGGTGCGCAGGGTCTCGTGGCGATCGGCGACGTCGCCGAGTGCCGCGGTGAGTGCACCCGGGTCGAGTTCCCCGTCCAGGGTGAGGACGAGCGGGATGTTGTACGCCGGGTTCGGCCCCTCCAGCCGGTGCAGGAACCAGAGCCTGCGCTGGGCGGGTGACAGCTCCGGCTCGGCGTCGCGGGGCAGGGGCACGGGGCCCTTGCGGACGAGGGCGTCCACGGCGCTGTCGGGTCCGTTCTCCCCGAGGCGCTCGGCCAGTTCACGGACGGTGGGGGCGAGGAAGACGGTGTCCATGCCGCAGCGGAAGCCGAGTTCGGCGCGGATCCGTAGGACCAGGCGGCCGGCCGACAGGGAGTGCCCGCCCAGCTCGAAGAAGCTCCGGTCGATCCCGACCGCGTCGACGTCGACGTCCAGGACCTCCGCGAAGAGGGTGCACAGCTCTTCCTCGCGGACCGTGCGGGGACCGGTGAGAGGCCGCTGGCCGGCGGCCGGCGCGTCGGGTGCCGGCAGTGCCGCCCGATCCACCTTGCCCTGCACGGTGACCGGCAGTGCGTCGAGGACGACGACCGCATGGGGGCGCATGGGCGCTGGCAGCACCCTCGTGAGGTGGGCGCGGACCGCGTCGACGTCGAGGGCACCGGGGGCATCGGGCACGAGGTAGGCCACCAGTCGTGGCTCCGGCGTGCCGTCGGTGCGCAGTTGGGCAACGGCCTGTCGGACACCCTCGAAGGACGACAGCGCGGACTCGACCTCCCCCAGCTCCACCCGGAAGCCGCGGATCTTGACCTGCTGGTCCAGGCGTCCGATGAATTCCAACTGGCCGTCGTGGCGCCATCGGACGCGGTCGCCCGTGCGGTACATGCGTGCACCGGACGACGAGAACGGACTCGCCACGAACCGTTCGGCGGTGAGCCCGGCCCGGGCGAGGTAGCCGCGGGCCAGCCCCGGTCCCGTCACGTACAGTTCTCCGGGAACTCCGGGCTGCACCGGTCGCAGGGCGTGGTCCAGGACGAGGACGCCGGCGGACGCGAAGGGCGTGCCGATCGGCACGGTCCCGTCGATGCCGGCGGTCAGCTGCGCGCTGGCGGTGCAGCAGGCGGTCGTCTCGGTGGGGCCGTAGCCGTTGAACAGGGCGCGGCCCGGTGCCCATCGGGCGACGAGTTCGGGCGAGCTGGCCTCACCGGCGAGAATGACGGTGGTGTCCTCGGGCACCGCGCCGTCGGGCAGGGCGGCGAGCAGCGCAGGCGGCAGGATGGCGTGGGTGATCCCGTGTTCGGTGACGAAGCCCGCGAACTCCGCCGTGGAGAGGTGGTGGGTGTCGGGTGCCAGGACGAGTGTCCCGCCGCTGAGCAGGGCCAGGACCAACTCCACGAAGGCGACGTCGAAGCTGATCGAGGCGAACTGGAGTACGCGCGTCCCCGGCTCGGCGGCGCAGAGCCGGTGTGCGGCCCGCGCCAGGGCCTCGACGCCCTCGTGGGTGACGGTGACGCCCTTGGGGCGTCCGGTGGAGCCGGAGGTGTAGAGCACGTAGGCCGCATTGCGCACGTCGAGCGGGGTCGGCAGCGCGCGCCCGCGGGTCGTGCGGTCGGGCGCCACGGCGAGCCGGCGGCGCACGTCGGACACGTCCAGGAGCACGGTGGGCACCCCGGCCTCGTCGGCCAGGTGCGCCGTCGCGGCCAGTGAACCCGCCGTGATCAGGCAGTTCGGCCGGGCGTCGGAGAGCAGGTGGGCGATCCGGTCCGCGGGGTACGTCGGATCGACGGGGAGGTAGGCGCCGCCGGCCCGCATCACGGCGAGCACGGCCGCCACGAGGTCGACGCTGCGGGGCAGGGCGACGGCGACGACGGCCTCGGGCCGCACGCCACGGGCCACCAGCAGGGCGGCCAGGGCGTCGACCCGGGCGTCGAGTTCCGCGTAACTGACGGATGACGTGCCGGCCAGCTCCACCGCCGGTCGGTCGCCATGGCGTGCCACGGCGTCCGCGAAGAGGTCGGGGAAGGTGCGCGCGGGTGCGGGCGGCTGCGTCGGGCTGCCCCACTCCTTGAGGGTCCGTCGGTGCTCCGGAGCCACCGTGGACAAGTCGGCGACGGTGGCTCCGGGCCGGTCGAGCCCTGCGGCGACTTCCCCGACGAGGTGGACGAACGCCTGGTGGTGACCGGTGAGCTCGTCTTCGGTGTACAGGCGCAGGTCGGCGTCGAGGTCGACGTCGAGCCCGCCGTCGGAGCGCCGGTACGCGCTGAAGTTGACGTCGTTGATGTGACGTGCCGACATGTTCCGGGAGGTCACCAGGTGCGCTGCGCCGAGGCGCGCGCCGTAGTGGAACGGGATGACGTTCACCGCGGGGCCGAGGACGGACCGGGTCATGCCTCGTTCGGCCAGCTCGCGGCGGAGCCGATCGCCGGGATAGCGCTGGTGGGCCAGTGCCGCCGTGATCTCGTCGTCGATGTGGCCCAACAGGTCCCTGACGGGGGTCCCGGGACGGATCGACAGCCGGAGCGGCAGCACGTTGACCACGGGGCCCGCCGCTTCCTTCGCCGGCTTCGTCGTCCGGGCGGTGACGGGCAGGCCGAGCACGATGTCGTCGGCCCCGGAATGCCGGTGGACCAGCACCGCGGCAGCGGCGAACAGGATGCGCGACGTTCGGGCTCCGTGGTGCCGGCGCGCCCGGTCGAGCGCGCTGAGGGCGTGTTGCGGCAGGGCGGCGCGCCGCCGTACGGGCACGGGCCAGCCCACCGGGGGCTCGCCGGCCAGCCGTCCGGGCTCGGGCAGGTCGGCGAAGCGGTCCCACCAGTACGCCCGGTCCTGCAGGAACTCGGGCGAGCGGGCGTAGTGCTCGCAGTCGTCGACGAGGGAGCGCACCGATGTGATCCGACAGGGCGGCACGGCCGTACCGGCGACGAGCGCGTTGTAGACCTCGGCGAAGCGCTCGTTGAGCAGGGCGAAGCTGACGCCGTCGATGACGATGTGGTGGTAGCCCTGGTACCAGAGGTGGGTGTCGTCGGCCACCTGGAAGATGGCGTAGGAGAACAGTCGGTCGACGGCCAGGTCGATCGGCCGGGCGAGGTCTTCGCGGATACGGGCTTCGGCGGCGGCCCGCGGGTCCGGAAGGGACCTCAGGTCGACCCAAGTGGGCTCCCAGGGGGTTGCGTCGCCGATGACCTGGCGGGGTCCGTCGGCGGTCTCGCTGAACGTGGCCCGTAGGGAGTCCACGTCCGTCACGACCTGGCGCAGGGCCTCCTCGAAGGGGGCGCGGTCGAGCGCGCCCTTGATCTCCGCACATTCGGCCACCCGGTAGACCGGGGTGTGGGGGTCCGCCCGGCAGGCCACCCAGATGGCGTGCTGGGTCGGTGTCAGGGGCATCGGTGTCGCGGCGTCGGTGTGGGGGAGATTCACAACAATCCCTCGGTTCCCTGGGGCGCGGGCAGGCCGTGGCCCTGCGTGTCGGTGACGGCGGGTGCGGGCGCCGGGGCCGGTCTCGTGGATCTCGCCGGGCTCGCCCGATCCACGGGACGGACGCCTATGGCTCGTCGCGGGGTACGGCCCGCACCGGCATCGACGTCACCCCGGCTACGAAGTTGGAGGCGAGATGGCGTACGTCACCGGCCGGCTCGACCCGTTCGATCCTCGTGAAGATCCGCTCGAAGAGCATGCGCAGCGAGATCCGGGCCAGCGCGCCGCCGACGCAGTAGTGGGGGCCGAAGCCGAAGGCGACGTGTCGATTGGGCCTGCGTTCGATGTCGAAGACGTCAGGGTCGGTGAAGACGTCCTCGTCGCGGTTGGCCGAGCCCAGCCAGGCGGCCACCGCTTGGCCCGCGCGGATGCGCTGTCCGCCGAGGTCGACGTCGCGGGTGGCGTAGCGCATGAAGTGGCTGGCCGGCGACGACCAGCGCAGCCCCTCCTCGACGCATCCGGCGAGCAGGGAGGGATCCGCGGCGGCTTTGGCGTAGGCGGTCGGGTGGTCCATCAGTGCCTGGACGAGGCCGGTGATGGTGTGCGGCGTGGTGACGTTGGCGCCGAGGATGAGGCTGTAGCAGTTGTAGACGATCGTCTCGTGGTCCAGAGGGCTGCCGTCCAGGCGGGTCGTCATCAGCTGCCCGATGAGGTCGTCCGTGGGGGTCGTGCCGCGGGCGGAGAGTTGGTGCGAGAAGTACTCGAAGAGTTCGTGGTGTGCCGAGACCAACGTGAGGGGGGCGGATCCCTCCTGGAAGTCCGCGTCCTCCGGTGCGACCGCCATCGTGGTGAGCTTCGCCAGTCGGGGCCAGTCCGCTTCGGGCAGGCCCATGAACGTCCCGATGAAGTCCATCGGGAAGTCCATCGCGGCAGCGGCGAGATCGGTTGGCTCGCCGGTCAGCAGGGGGGCGAGCAGTCGGTCGATCGGTTTGAGCAGCGCATCGCGCCGGGCTTCGACCGCCTTCATGGATAGCACCCGGTTGAGCGACTCCCGCAGAACGCCGTGGCGCGGCGGGTCGGTCGCCGCCATCATCCTGCCGCCCGCGGGGTCTCCCGTGTCCAGGGCGGTCAGCAGCGTGCCGCGCTCCGACGTGAAGTCCTCGTGGTCGCGCAGGACGCGACAGACGTCGGCGTACCGCACCACGGACCAGAACCGTCGGCCGTCGGCCAGTTCCTGCCGGTGTACGGGTGCCTGCTGCCGCAGCGCGCGCCACACCGCGTGAGGGCGTCCTTCGCTGTAGAGCCGTGCGTCCCACAGGTCGATCCGATCGAGGTCCACCGACGGGTGGGTTTCGCCGGGTGAGAGCCTCATCGGGACCGCTCCTCGATCAGCGCCGCCAGCCCCGCCACCGTGGGGCCGAGGTAGAAGTCGCGCGGAGTGATCGTCACTCCGTACTCGGCGGCGATGTCCGCGGTCATCCGCATGCCGAGCAGGGAGTAGCCGCCCAGGGCGATGAAGTCGTCCTCCACCCCGATCCGGTCGACTCCCAGGAGGTCGGACCACAGTCCGGTGAGCTGAGCTTCCAGCGGGGTGCGCGGCGCGAGGTAGTCGGTGAAGAGTTCGGGACGTTCCCGGGAGCCGAGCGCGACGAGGGCGGCACGGTCGACCTTGCCGTTGTCCGTCAGGGGCAGTTCGTCGACGACCCGGTAGGACGCGGGTCGCGCGTAGTCGGGAAGTGCCTCGGCCACGTCCTTGCGCAGCTTGAGCACGGACACCGTCCGGCCCCGGTGCGGTACCACGAAGGCGGTGAGCCGAGGCGTCCCGCTGCTGTCGGGCCGGGGCACCACGGCAGCCGCACGCACGGCCGGTTGGCCCGCCAGGACGGCCTCCACCTCGCCGGGCTCCACCCGAAATCCGTTGATCTTGACCTGCCGGTCGATGCGTCCCAAGAACTCGATCACGCCGTCCGCACCGACCCGCACCCGGTCACCGGTGCGGTACATCCGGCCGCCGGGCGTCGGGCTCCACGGATCGCACACGAACCGTTGCGCGGTCGGTCCGGGAGCGCCCGCGTATCCGCGGGCCAGCCCGGTCCCCGTCACGTACAGCTCGCCCTGCGCGGACGGTGTGAGCCGTTCGTCCAGGATCCGCACGTCACTGCCCGTGATCGGTCGTCCGATGGGCACCGGGCCGGACGCACCGGGGCTGATCTGATGGCAACAGCTGAAGGTCGTGTTCTCCGTCGGTCCGTAGCCGTTGACCAGCCGTAGGCCGGGCACCCGTGCCAGGGCGTCTGCGGCGTGCCGCGGGGGCACCACGTCTCCGCCGACGAACAACCGCCGTACCTGCACGAGCCGGTCAATGTGCAGGTCGACCATCTGTTGGAAGAGGCCGGAAGTCAGCCAGAGGGTGGTGATCCGCTGGTCGTGGATGAATCCGGCGAGTTCGGCCAGGGACGGGTCGCCTGCCGGGTGCACCACCAGTTCGGCCCCGCCCAGCAACGCCGGCCAGATCTCGAAGGTGGACGCGTCGAACGCCACGGGCGCGAACTGCAGATAGCGGTCATGGGGGTCGAGGGGAGCACAGGTGCGGTCGCGCGCCAGACGCAGCACCCCCTCGTGAGGGACCGCGACGCCGCGCGGCGTGCCGGTGGAGCCCGAGGTGAACGCGACGTAGGCGAGGTTTCCGCCCGCCATGCGCATCGCTCGGGAGGTGTCCGTCGCCGGGCCCGGCGGATCGCACTCGGTGAGCACCTCGGCGCGCTCGTCCAGGATCAGCCGCACGCCGGTGGAGCGCAGCGCGGTGGCGCGCCATGCCGCCGGCTGTCGGGGGTCGACCGGCACGTAGGCTGCGCCGGCCCGCAGGATGCCGACCAGGGTCACGACGAGGTCGGTGGAGCGTCGTGCGAGGACGCCAACCGTCGACTCCGCACCGATCCCGAGGTCCCACAGCCGCTTCGCGACCTCGTCGGCCCGCACGTCCAACTGCGCGTAGGTCACTGCGTGATCACCGCCGCGTACGGCGACCTTGTGCGGGGTGGCCTTGATCCGCCCGGCCAGAGCCTCGTGGATCGTGTTCATCTGGCCGCGTCCCGCTGAACGTCGTGGGACAGCTCGGCCATCAGCGCGAGGGGTGCCTGGAGGAAGGTGTGGTGCGAGCCGCGTAGGGTGAGGAAGCGGACGTCCTCGGAGTAGTGGCGCCAGCCGTCCATCAGCTCGGGCCGCACCTCCTGATCCTGGTCCCAGCCGATCACGGTGACGCCACAGGGCAGCTCCACGGGTTCGGGTATCCGGTACTGCTTGTGCGCGGCTATGTCGGCCTTCATGACCGACAGGCCCAGATCGAGCATCTCCGGCATCGGCTCTCCGCCCATCGACCGTGTCAGTTCGGCGAGTTCGGCGGTCAGCGCCTCGTCGTCCATGGTGAGGAAACGTCCGTAGGGCGGCTCGTGCGGTGCCAGCTGCGATGACACGAAGAGCCGCTGCGGCGCGGGCAGGCCGACCTCGGCGAGTCGACGGGCCACCGCGAAGCCGGCGAGGGCCGAGCTGCAGTGCCCGAAAAACGCGAAGGGCCTGTCCAGATGGGGCTCCAGTACGGGGACCAGTTGTTCGGCGAGGGCGTCAAAGGTGTCGTAGTGGGCCTCGGCGAGCCGGTTCTCCCGACCCGGCGGTTGGATCGGGCACACCTCCGCGGGGCCTGCCCAGTGCGGCCAACGCGCATACATGGAGGCCCCGACGCCGGAGTACGGGAAACAGAAGATTCGATGCGTCGCCGTCTCCTGAGGGCGACGGAGCAACCATGCTCCACGGAATCGGTCGGCTGTGATTGGTGACATGGCCCCCGTCAGACTTCGTCCAGCCGCCGGCCCGGGGTCGGCAACCCCGTACCGCAGCATCCCAGATCTTCCTCGATCTTCCTCGGCATGCATCGTGGCAAGTGCCGCTGCCGTTCCGGTTTCGTTTCCCTTTCGCGGGACCGCGGTAGTCGAAAGACCCATCCGCAAGGCGGTGAGCAGGACGAACTGGGCCGTCCGGCTCAGCACATGCGCACGGCTGAACTCGCGTCACGCCGAGCCGAGGCATTCGCGCCGGTCACCGCGCCCGCACCACCGTGGACGTTGACGATGCGGTCCTGGAGACTCCACAACTCCTCGGCCGCCTCCCGTTCGGTCACCGACGCGTCGCGCTCAGCGGCTTCTCTGGCGTACGCAGCCGCGAGGCCGTACATCCGAAACAGCGCGGAGTCCCCGTGGACGACGCTCAGGAGCCCACCGTCCACGAGGCGTTCCAGCGCATCGACGATGTCGGAGGGGGGTAGCGCGGTGACAGCACTCGCGGAGTGCGCCGAGAAGACGCTGACACCGGACATTCCGATCACTCGGTACAGTCGCTGGTCATCGTCGTTGAGACGACCATAGGCAGGGGCGAAGCAGCGGCGGACGCTGAGTGCGTCCCAGGTCAGCTCGGTCATGAGGCCAGGTCGCAGAGCCATCCGCGCAGCGAGATCGGCGAAGCGCAAGTGGGGCCTGGCCGCGAGCCTCGCCGCAGCGACCCGGAGCGCGAGCGGCAGGTAGTGGCACAGGCGGGCGACTTCCCGTGCCGCGGTGGGCTCACAGCCCACCCTCGCAGCGCCCACCACACGCTCGAAGAGCGTCAGGGCTTGACGCTGGTTCATCTCGGCCAGCTCCACGCGGGCCGTGACGGGCAAGGCGGTGAGCCGTGACCTGCTGGTGATCAGAACTGCGCTTTCCGCGTTTCCGGGCAGGAGATGGTGCAACTGGGCTTCGTCGGCCGCGTCGTCCAGCACGATGAGAACTCGCCGGTCCTTCAAGCTGTCCCGGAAGCAGGTGGCCATCGCTCCGACGTCCTGCTGCAACCACCAGGCGGGGCAGGCCGTCGTGCTGAGCATCCGAGCGAGCGCCACCCGGGGGTCCGCGGGCCTCTCGGTGCTGCCCCCCAGGTCGACGTAGATCTGCCCGTCCGGAAACAGGGAGCGAAGTCGATGCGCCACGTGGACGGCGACCGCCGTCTTCCCCACTCCTCCGTGCCCGGTGACCACGGCGAAGGTCGTGGTGGAAGGGTTGGGCGCCGTCATGGCGTCCAGCACGGCTGCCACGGCCCGGCGTGGTACGAAGTCCGCCGTGGCAGCCGGAAGTTGAAAGGGGAAACTCCACTCCCTGCGGGCGGGCGGCGCGACCTGCGCAGCACCGGCCGGCGGCGCAGCGGGGCGGTGATCTCCCGGGTCGTGCGCCAGGATGGAGCGATGCAGGTTCCTCAGGTCCGACGTGGGGTCCGCCCCGAGTTCGTCGGCCAGCCTTGACCGCAGGTCGGCATAGACGGCGAGGGCCTCCGCAGACCGGTTCGACCGGTGCAGGGCCGTCATGAGGTGTCCGTGCAACGTCTCACGCAGCGGATGTCTTTCGGCCAACGGCTTCAGCGTGCTGACCACCCAGGAGCACGCTCCCATCGCCAAACGCACCTCGGCCTGCTGCTCCAGGGCCGTCAGCCGCAGCTCCGTCAGCCTCTCGGCCTCGGCGGAAACGCAGTCCCCAGCCGTGACGTCGGTGAACGCCTCTCCTTCCCACAGGGCCAATGCACGGTCGAGCCTGTCGGCGGCCTTGTCGAGGAAGCCCTTCTCCCGTTCCCGTACGCCAGCTGCCAGAAGCATCTCGAATTGGTTGGCGTCCACCTCGGACGGCGCCAGCCGGTAGGCACCCGACTCGGTCAGCATCACTTCCCCCTCTCTCCCCGGACCGGCAAGAGAGCGGAACAGCGACCTCAAGCGCGAAACTCTGACGTGCACCGCGTTAATGCGTTTTACCGGTGCGTCAGCAGGCCACACCGATTCAACAAGATGGTCGACCGAGACCACATTTCCGACATGGGCCAGCAATTCAGCCAGGAATGCCCTGTCTTTGCGCCCTGGCAGCGTCGCAAATTCGCCTTGCTCGTTCGCAACCCTCAACGACCCCAGAACGTAGAATCTCATTCCATAATCGTCACACGGCGCGGCCCGCCCGCGAACTCATTACCAGCACAATCATGCCAACCGCTGCTCCGCGCCAAACGCAGTCAGCACGACGAGCGAGCGATAGACGCCTCCCGGAACACCAATTATCACGCGGAAATTACATCTGCCGCATCAGACCTGACCGAAGCACACAGGGAGTGGCGACGCGCCAAAGCACCCCGTTCAATACTCCTGTCCCCTGCTGCTTCGCTCGCCCCATCATTCCTCCAAGACATACCCACCTGCTCCCAGCCGGCAAACCCGCGACTCCCGGCAGTCGGAAGTCATTCCAACATGCCTCGATGTCACCGCAGTCGGGCGAATCAGACGCATTGCTGCTCCACCACAGCAGACAGCGCTTGCCATGACGGTGCGCCATCGGACCGCCCTACCGGTCGCCGAACTCAGCAGCCGCCCGCTCAATACGCTCGACGGGATGCCCGCCGCGGTAAGCGGTTCCCTCTCGGATGGATTCGCGGTCATTCCTGTGGGCGTGGGTCCACCGCGCTCACGCCGTGCTCGGCGACTTCGGTCCAGAAGGCGACGGCCAACTCCTCGAACCGCAGGCCGAAGGCGAGGGAGGCGGCCTGCGGCGTCTCGAAGCGCAGGCCCTCGTCGCGGACGTCGGTGGTGTGTTCGGCGGGGCCGGTGAGCCACCGGGCGAGCGTGTCCCGGCCGGCCTGGGCCAGCGACAGCGTGCGCCGCCTGCGACCGGCCCCCTCTCCCGGTCCTCGGTGACCAGCCCGTGGCGCACGAGGCGCGCAGCCTCCGCGTAGATCTGGCCCGCGGGGGAGGCGCCGCCCGAGCCCCGAGCTCCATCTGCGGAAACTCGCGACCATGGACCTCCTGGGCCAGCTCTTCCACACCACCGCCATGACCATCAGCCGCACAGCGAAGGACGTCCACCCGCTCCTGGAAGGCCACGGCGCTCACATCCCCGCCTCGACCGCCCGTTTCCGCACACCAGCTGACATCGTGAGATTCCCCGACCCCGACAAAGCCAAGATCACATCGACGTGTCAATTCCCGGCGAGCCCTTGGTACTTCTCACGGGATGGCTCCTTGGGGTCGGCTCCTCGTTGTGGGGTGGTGTCAGGCAGCATGGGGCGATGGACTTCGATCAACCTCTGCCGCGCGAGCTGAAGGCCGTTGGTTCGGCCTCGCTGTTCAGGCTGGAGGAGCGAGCGTGGGACCTCGGTCTGAGCCGGCGCTTGGAGCCAGCGTGGGTGCGAGCGAATGCGGCGCCTGATGGCATCCACCACTTGTGGCCGGCCCTCTGGCACAGCCTGTCCCACCGCCCGGAGGTTCCACGTCAGCTGCGGTGCGAGCTGTTGATCACCCTGCGTTCGGGAGACCGCGTGGTGGGCTGGCTGGATGTGCTTCCCGACGACTTCGCGCCGCTGCCCAGGGTGACCGCACGCGAAGAGGGGATGAAGGTCAGGCAGCTCCTTGACCGTGTTCCTTCGGTCAGGGAATGGCTACTGCTGGAGGGCGGGGGCCCGGGCCAGCTGTGACAGGCGCCGCCAGCAGATGAGTGCACATCCCAAGGTGAGGAAGGCCTGGTGGATGTCGTCGCGGATCTCCCAACGGATCCGCAGGCCGCGGAACCAGTGCAGGTGTGCGAAGGCGCGCTCGACAACACAACGTTGAGCGCCGAGTCCGGATTCGTGTTCGGTGCCGCGTCGCGCGCTCAGTGGTGCCCGGTTCACCGCCGCCGCCCTCACCCCCCTTCCTCCTCCCCTGCTCCGTCTGGCCGCCGCCTCCATGACCGGATCTGGGGGCGCCGTTCGTGCCGCCCGCCTCGACTGCGGCGCCCCGTCAGGGAAGTCCGGCAGGGGCTTTTGCCGCTATGGGAGCTTTTTTCGGGCATGGAGCCTGTGGTGGATCGGGTCTTGGTCTACGCCAGGCCGCACCGTCCCCCGTATCCTCAACCGTAGCCAGCGGCACACCCCCACACCCAGTTGCGTGCTGGCGCACGGGCACCCCCCAGCAGCACCATGCCCTGGCAGCCGGGTGACCTCCCCACTCGCCGCCTCTAGGAGGCTTACGGTGAAAGTTCACACCAGAAGCTCGGCGATCATCGGCACCATCTGTCTCATCGCGTCCCTCGCTCTGACCACGGCGTCCGCCGACGAGCCCGACACTGAGCGTCAACAGGCGAAGGTCATGCTCACTCAAGTGGCCACAGCCAAGAATCCCATCGCCGGTGCCGCCGGTCCCGGCGGCACCGTCTGGATAGCCGAACGCGCGGGCACCGTGCGAGTCCTGGGTGAGAGGGGGCTCGGCAGTCCGGTCCTCGACATATCCCGCGAGACCACGGTCGACGGCGAACGCGGCCTGCTGGGCATCGCGTTCGACAAGGACTTCAAGCACTTCTACATCTCGTTCACCAACCTCGAAGGCACCAGCACCATCGACGAGTTCGCCGTGAAGCGCGGCAAGATCCAGCCAGAGACCCGGCGCACCGTCCTCACCCAGACGCAGCCGTACTCGAACCACAACGGCGGTGATATCAGGTTCGGCCCCGACGGATACCTCTACATCGCCTTCGGTGACGGCGGCGCGGGGGGCGACCCGCACGGCTACGGTCAGAATCTCGACACGCTGCTCGGCAAGATGCTGCGGATCGACCCGACCGGCGGCAAGCCGTACGCGATCCCGCCGGACAACCCGTTCGTCAACGACCCGAACGCAAAGGACGAGATCTGGGCCTACGGGCTGCGCAACCCGTGGCGGTTCTCCTTCGACGCACGCACGGGCGACATGCTGATTGGCGATGTCGGCCAGAACGACTGGGAGGAGATCGACTGGGCGTCCGGGCGGAGCAAGGGCGGTGAGAACTACGGCTGGTCCCAGATGGAGGGCACCCATCCCTTCCGAGGGCGGCCCGAGCCCGCCAACCATGTGCCGCCGGTCTACGAGTACGACCGCAACGGGCTGGGCTGCTCGGTCACCGGCGGATACGTCTACCGGGGGGATGAGATCCCGGGCCTCAAGGGGCAGTACCTCTTCAGCGACTACTGCGACGGAACCGTCCGCGCTCTGCAGATGCGCAACGGCAAGGTGACCGGCCAGAGCGACCTCGGAGTCAACGGCGGCGAAGTCATCTCGTTCGTCCAGGACGGCGACGGCGAGTTGTACGTGCTCGCCATCGGCGGCAGCGTGTCCCGCATCGATCCGGCGTAGGGCTGCCGGCCGTCCTTGGGATCTCGGTCGGACGGCCACCGTCCAACCGAGGTCTCATTGCTCCAGGAGATGAACAGCACGGGGCACCGCACCGACGTGGACGCTCCAGGGCCCGAGTGGCTGCTGGAGGGCTTCGCGTCCCGGGTCGAGAACAACACCTGTGCGGCTCTCGCCTCGGGGGACGGGCTGGTCGCGTCCTGCACCGAATCGCTGAGCCAAACATCGCCTGACCTGGTACTTCCCGGTCAGGCACCTTCCTCGGAGACCACCATCCACGACCCCCGTGCCAGCGACCGCGAACTCCGCTCCACAGCCCAGTAACGCCACCCGCTTTTGACCCACTCAGCTCAGGTGTTCACGCACTCGTCAACCACAGCCGGCACGAGCCAGGCAAGGGCCCGTCCGTCGGAAGCGATTTGTGTCCCGGACGTCAACTATGCCTCTACCGTGGGGACATGACTCAGCATGACCATCGGGACAGGCCGTGGCGCGTGCGGATCGACGACGAGCGGGGCGTCCCGTTGGGGGCTGGTGTGCAGCTCGACGAGCGCACCGTCCTGACGTGCGCTCACGTGGTCGAGCAGGCCGGTGGTCACCCCGGCGGACCATCGGGGTGCGTCCGGGTGAGGAGCACGGTGTGCAGTCCCGAGTGGACCCGCACCTCGCGCGTGGCCTCCGGCACCTGGGTGTTCCGTAACGGGACCCGACGCGGGGACGTGGCCCTGCTTGAGCTCGACGAGCCGACAGGCTGTGGTGTCCGCACCGAGCTGTGGAAGGTGCCCATATCCGGTGGCAGGGTGCGCGTCTACGGGTTCCCAAGCGTCGAGCCGTACGGGGTCGGAGTCGATGCCGAACTGGCCGGATCCGGGGGCCGTGAAGGCGAGTGGGGGATGCTCAAGCGGGTGGGGGAAGGCGATCCGTGGATCGAGCCGGGCTATTCGGGTGCCGGCGTGATGGCCCTCGACGGGGAGTTCGAGGGGCGTGTGATCGGCATCGTGGTCGCCGACTTCGTCCACGAGGACGTCAAGGCCGCCTGGATACTCCCGACCGAGACGATCCTGTCGTACCTGCCACGGCTCGACGCGCTTTCTGGCGGTGACGGCATCGACGACTTCGGCTCCGGCGACGTGCTCGGCGTGGATCTGGACGATCCGCTACAGCTCGCGCTGACGCGGGAGTTGACCCGGCTGTTCGACGCAGATCGCGTGGGCACCGTCCTCGTCGGCACCGGCAGCGCGACCGGCGCGGGGTCCTCGTGGCTGGTGCGCCTTGCACGCACGTCGGGCCCGCCCGGCCAAGCCGGTGCGCACCAGGACGGACGCGCCGGCGCGCCCAGCGGCACGGTCCTCAGCTTCGGTGTCGTGGACGCCGCGTTCGACGCACGCGGCAGATCCACCGACGACGTGTGCGCTCATCTCGCGGGGCGGTTCGGCTTCGGCACGCGCACAGGCGTGGCCGAGCTGGTGGACAGGCTGCTGCGCCGCCGGCCGCCCCCGTGCATCATGATGGACGGCGTCGACCGGGCCGCCGATCCAGCCGGGCTCGTCGCGGACCTCCTCGCGCCACTGGCCTTGCGGGCCCGCTCGCGCGGGCTGCGGCTCGTCCTCGGCTTCGAGGGAGCGCCGCCCGCCGATCTCGCGTACGACGTGCATCTCGACCCGACGCCCCTGTCCGCCGGCACCGTGGTGCGGTCGGTCACCGAGCCGAAGGCCCGGGCGGCGGTCGACGAGTTGGTCGCAGTGGAGGACGAGGCGCTGGCATTGCAGCGGAGCGTGGGGACGGCGTACCTGGCGCCGCCGCGCCTGCCGGCGAGCCGCGCGCCCCGGCTGAACGTCCGACTCGCCGTCGCCCGGACCACGCACCCGAACGCCGAGATCGCCGCCGTCGAGGCACACGCGGTGGCCGCCCGTGCCGCCGTCACCCGATACGTCGACGCCCTGCGGGAGATGGACGCCGAGCGCGAGGATCTCGCCGTCGCCCTGGAACTGCACCGCGTGCGCGCCGCACGGTTGATCGGGGCTGAGGACCTGCGCCTCGGTGAGCTGTACGTGCCAGCGGCCCGCGCGCTGCAGCACGTGCCCGTCGACCTCGCAGCAGCCAGACGGCGCGTCCCGCGCTTCATCACGGCGGTCAACCAGCGGATCGAAGAAGACCGACGCGGTGAAGGAGGTTGAGCCGATGGCGATGTGCAACCGCCCCGAATGCGGCCTCGGCACCATCGACGAACAGGGCTTCTGCACCGTATGTGACAGGGAGCCGCTGTCACACACGGGGCAGGGCCACGGACCGGCCCCGGCCAAACCGGCCACCGGCGTGGCGCAGGTGCGCCCGGACCCCTGGTACGGCCTCGCCCTGGTCGACGACCTCCCCGTCCCGGAGGCCACGGACGCCGAGACCCGGGCGCCCCGGGCGGACAGCGGCCCGCTCGCCGAGGAGCACCGCTTCTGCGCCAACCCTGGCTGCGGGCGTCCGGTCGGACGTGGCCATGACGGCCGCGTCGGTCGGACGGCGGGGTTCTGCTCGCACTGCGGCACCCACTTCGACTTCGCCCACGTCGAGGGCCTCGTCATCGCCGGGCGCTACGAGGTCCGACGCCTGCTCGGCCAGGGCTCGTACGGAGCGGCCTACCTCGCCCACCACCGCACCCTCGACACCGACGTCGTCCTCAAGGAACTGCGCACCTCACTCGCGCGGTCCGACAAGGAACGCGACGTCCTCGTCGGGCTCCGGCACGACGCCATCGTCCGCATCCTCGGATACGAAGAGGAGCACGGCCGCACCTATCTGGTGCTTGAGTACGTCCCCGGCACCGCGCTGGCGGCGCGGCGCGGCGATCAACTGCAGACCCTCCTCGCGCACGGTCTGCGCCTGCTGCAGGCGCTGGACTACCTGCACGCCCGCGGACTGCTGCACTGTGACGTCAAGCCCTTGAACATCATCCGTTTCCACGAGGCGGGGCCGTCGGGCCCGCTCGACCGGGTCCGCCTCATCGACTTCGGCGCGGTGCGGTCCGTCACGGACCGGGAGCCGATGGCCGAGTACACCGAGAGGTACGCGCCGCTGCCGGGCGACGCCGAGTACGAGGACGGTCCCACACCCGGCTTCGACCTGTACGGGCTCGGCATGACCCTGAAGGAGGCGTGCCGCGACCACACGGCGGACCCGTCCGCACCAGGCGTCCGGTCGCTCGCGCTGCTCCTGGAACGCGCCACCCACGTCGACGGGCCGACCAGGCGGTTCAGCTCGGCACGGCAGTTCGGCGAGCAGCTCAGCGGAGTGATCCGGCAGGTCGTGGCGGCACCATCGGCCGGCCGCCGGGTGACCCGCCCCTCGGCGCTGTTCGGACCGCTTCACGAGTCCCTCCACGGCGGCGTCGGCACGGCCCGGCCGCTCGACCACTGGATCGGTGCGACGGTAGAACAGGCGGGAGAAGCGAGCGGTACGGCGGACGCGGCCGACGTCGGCCTGCGGCTGACGCTGCCGTCGTCCGTCTCCGCTCCCTGCCCGCACACGATCGCGGCAGCGCTGCCGATGCCTCTGGGCGACGCCGACGACCCCACGGTGTCCGCCGGCGTGCTGGGGCACCTGGCCGAATGCCGACGCTTGTTGCGTACGGCGGACACCGCCACCGCGGTGCAGGTCCTCCGGGGCGTGCCGCTTCCCGACGGGCACTGGCTCGGTGACTGGTACGGGGGCCTGATCGCGCTCATGCAGCAGCAGCCGGACGTGGCGGACGCGACGGCGCACTTCACCAAGGTACGCGGCGCTCTTCCCGGAGAGCTGATCCCGCAACTCGCGCTGGGCCTGTGCGCGGAACAGGTCGGTGACCACGCGGTGGCCGAGTCGCACTACGCCACCGTCTTCGCCACCACCCCGGCCCTGGGGGCGGCCGGCTTCGGCCTGGCCCGCGTCACCTACCGCACCGGCGGCGCCGAGCGGGCCGTGCGGATCGTCAACGAACTGTCGCAGGAGATCCGCTTCGAACGCGAGGCCCGCATCGCGGCCTTCCGTCTCTCGACAGCACGGCTCGGTCCGACAGCCGATGCCAACGACCTGGCCGGGGCCCGCTCGTCACTGGAGGCGCTCAACGTCGGCGACGCCGAACGCTCCGCACTTCATGCCGAGTTGGCCTACGTGGAGTTCCTGCGCCACGGCGACCGGCTCACGCTCTCGGAAGCGATCCGCGCCCTCGCACGACACTCCCCCACCGAGCGGGAGTTCGTCGCCCTCGTCGATCTCGCCAACCGACTGCGGCCCGAACCACGATGGCCCTGGCCCCGGCGACGGAAACCACGGCAAGAGCGGACACATCAGGCGGCGAACACGGCGCGACAGGGCCGTTCCGGAACGTGAGCGGAGGCGCTACGCTCCCGCTAGCCCGCACCGGGCACACAGCGGTCACGTGCGACAAGGGGGTCGTGAGGACCGATGGGGGAATCATCGCTGACCGCACTCGACTTCACGGTGGAGGTCGACGCTCCGCCGGACCTGGCGTTCGACGCCACACGGGTCGATGCCCTCGTCACCGTACGCGCCCGGGCAGTCGAGGACCACGGCGCGCGGGACCCGGTGCCCAGCGCCGAGGTCCTCATCATGGACCGCTCGTTGTCCATGGCCGGACTCGGCAAACTCGACGAGGCCAAGCGCGCGATCTGCGCCGCCGTCGACACCCTACGCGAGGGCACCCTCCTCGGCATCGTCGCGGGCCACCACGCAGCCTCGATGGTCTACCCGCCGGACGGGGGCCTCGTACGCGTCGACGGCGCACACAAACAGAAAGCGAAGGCCCACGTAGCAGCGCAATTCGCCGACGGTGGAACGGCGATCAGCAGATGGCTGGAGTGCGCTCGTCGGCTCTTCGACACCTCGACCGCCCCCGGCACCGTACGCCACGCCGTCCTCTACACCGACGGCAAGGACGAGCACGAGAGCCCCGAGGAGCTCGACGCCGCCCTGGCGGCCTGCACCGACCAGTTCACCTGCGACGTGCGCGGGCTCGGCGACGACTGGAACTATCGCGAACTCCACCGCATCGGCCAGGCGTTACACGGGACCGCCGAGGCCGTCGTGGACATCGCCGACCTCACCCGTGACTTCGTACGCCTCATGGAACAGGCCCAGCGCGTCGTCGTACCCCGCCTCTACCTGGGGCTACGGCTCAACGAACGCCTCGACCTCGGGTTCGTCCAGCAGACCCACCCCGTACAGGCCGACCTGACGAGCCAACGGCACCACCAGGGCGGCGAGATCCACATCCCTCTCGGTGCCTGGTCCCCAGGCGCCCGCCAGTATCAGATCTCCCTGCGCTTCGCGGCCGGGACCCTGCCCGTCGACGAGAAGCTGCGAGCAGCCCGCATCACGCTCCACACCGAACCACACGACGGTCAGGGGCGCCTGCCCTGCACAACGGCACAGGCCCTCGTCGTACGGCGGCGGTCCAACCCGGCCTTCGAGCACCCCGTGCCCACGTACCGCACCCGGGTCCAGACGGAACAGGAACTCGGCATGGCGATGCGGGCCTGCGCCGACGCACACGAGCAGAAGGACAGCGAGCGTGCCGACCGGGAACTGCGCCTGGCGTTGGGGCTCGCCGAAGAACTGGGCGACGAGCGTCGGTTGCACCTGCTCAAGGCAGTGGCAGACACGGCCGCCGACGGCCGGGCGATCGTACGGCGCGGCGTGACGCGAGGACAGATGCAACGACTCGGGCTCGATTCAACGCGCACCGGCCCCCCACCCACGGACGCGATCGACCAGGACGCCGCCCAGCCCTCAAGGGCCTCGCGAAGCCACTGCCCGCACTGCAGCGCGGCCCTCGTCTCCCGCAACGCCCAGTACTGCGAACACTGCGGTCGCCACGTTGACGACCAGGGCGCGGGGACCACCAGATGAACGTCACGGAGGGACGGACGGCGGCACTCGCCCTACGGAAGTGCCTGGTCGGGACGTGGCGACGCCTCAACGGCGTACATCCGACCCGGGTACTGCGTTGGCTACGCGGCGGCATGTTGACCATGGTGTGCGCCACCGCCGTGGTCTACCTCCTGGTGGCCATCGACGGCGGGCAGGAAATCACCTCCGCTCAACGCGCAGCCACGGCCGTCAACGACATCGACGAAGCCATCGCTGCTGCCGAGGAGGCGGGTGAGGCCCTCAAAGAGGCCAACACTCATCAGCTCGAACTGATCGGCGCAGGCACCACGTTCGCGAACGCCACCGCGCGCATCAACACCCTCGTCACGGCTGCCGCCCCGGGCAACGCGGCCGGGGCGGCCGGCAGGATACAGATCCAGTTCGTCCAGGGGCAGTTGACCACCTCCCTGGAACTGACTGCCACGGCGATCCGGGACTACCCGCGCAGCGGCAAGTCGGGCGTGGACGCCGCGGGCGGCGCGTTGACCGCCTCCCGTCTACGTGATCCGGAAACGGGCCGGGAGGTCCCCGGCACCGGCGGCCTGGTCGCCTCCCTCGAAGACCTGAAGGAGATGCAGAGCGGCGGACTGTCGCGGCATCGGGACGACGGCTGGCTCGACCCCGTCCAACTCTGGGGGTTCGTCAACGCCCCGCCGCTCGTGATGCTGGCGCTGGTCCTCGCCACCACCCGGGTCCTGGCACGCCACTTCCACCGCCACGTCAGCCCGCGACTCCTTTGGGCCTTCCTCCTCACCGCGGGCGTCGCCGTCGCCTCGGCCGCTCTCACCGCGTGGGACGAGGACCGCCTCACCGCCCACCCGACTGCCGGGCATCCGGTGACCGTGACCCTCGCGCTCCTGGTGCTCGTGGTGGCCGGTGTCCTGAACCATCTGGCGTACCGTTCCCGCCTCGCCGAGTACAGGTTTCCGCGCCCATGACGACGCCCGCGGCGACACCGGTGACGACGACGCCGTACCGCGTCGGCTCCAGGCTGCGTTGTGTTCTGGTGGCCCTCGGTCTGTTGCTGGCCACGGCCGGCTGCGCGGGCTCGGATTCACCCGAGAGGGTGTCCATCATGGTCCCTTGGACGCAACCGGCCGAGTTTCAGGCGTTCTACTCGCTGGTCAAGGACTTCGAGCGCGACACGGACATCCAGGTGGACGTCCAGGTCACCCGGGCGCTCACCCAGCAACTCGACGCCTCGGTCAAGGGGGGTTCCCCGCCGGATCTCGCCGTGCTGCCCAGTGTGAGCGCCATCGTCCGGTACGCGGGCGACAAGTACGGTCTCCAGCCGCTCGACACGGCAACCGTCGACATCGGCGCCTATCTCCAGCCCTTCGGCGGCCTCTCCCAGGTGAAGGGCACAACGTACGCGGTGCCGGTCAAGGTCGACGTCAAGAGCCTCGTTTGGTACGACTCCAAAACGACCGAGAAGCCCCCCACCGATTCGACCGACGCGCTCGCGGGCTTCACGAGCCGATCCGGCCTCACGTGGTGCCTCGGCCTGGCATCCGGCCCGACCTCCGGCTGGCCGGGGGCCGACTGGATCGCCGACTTCATGCTCTCCGACGCGGGCGCCGAAGCCTATGCCCGATGGGTGTCCGGCTCACTTGCGTGGACGTCCCCGGAGGTCGAGCGGGCCTGGTCGCGCTGGCGCGAACTGCTGGGCGAGCGAGCCCTCAAAGGCGCTGACGGCAGGAGCTTCTCCTACGCGGCCCAGGCGATGACCACGCCCTCGCCCGTCTGCCAACTGGCTCACGGTGCGCGGGCGGCCCTGGCCGCAGACAGCGAGAAGCCCACCCGGCTCGACTTCGCTGAGCCCTCCACCAGCCGTCCCGTCCAGGTGTCGGGCGACTTCGTCGGCATGTTCACGGACGACAATCCGAGCGCACGCCGCTTCGTCGCGCATCTGGCAGGGGTCCGGGGACAGCAGTCGTGGATCGACGCACAAGGCACGTCCGCCTTCTCCGCCCACACCGAAGTCACCGGATACGCCAACACGGTCCAGCAGCGCATCGCCACGATACTGAACCCACGTTCGGGCTACCGCCTGTGCTTCAGCGCAGCCGACGTGATGCCCCCAGACGTCGCCGCCGCCTTCTACCGGGCCGTCCTCGACTACGCCGATGCCGCCAACAGCCTGAGTGAGCAGCTCACCAAGCTCAAGGAGATGCCGCTCGGGCCGCGGAACCTGCTCGTTCCCGAGAACGCCGTCTGCTCCACCCCGACCTGATCCACGATTCCGCAGCAGCGGAACCTGCGCCACCCGCCGTCGACTTCGACTGAGGAGCCCCGTGTCCGACGCAGTCCAGTTCGCCCTCTCCGACGGCACCACCGTCCTCGTCTCCGCGCCGGCACGGACCGGCACGGGAGCCGTCGGTCTGGGCCAACGCCTCGCGGGAGCACAGCGGACGCTGCGCGAATCCCTCGCACCGATCACCTCCGCCGCCGCCGAGGTGATCGCCGAGTTCCGCTCCCAAGCGCAGCGCCCGGAGGAGGTCGAAGTGGCCTTCGGCATCACGCTCGACGCGCAACTGGGCGCCGTCATCACCAGCGCGAAGTCCAGCGTTCACCTCGAAGTCCGCCTCCGCTGGAGCGGATCTCAACCCGGCGCGCCCGCCGCTTCCGATGACACCGGCACAGCCTGAGCCGCCGACGCGGGGCCGGCTGCGGCGGCCTGCCGTACCCGGCACTGGTCTCACTCGGGGCCTGCTCCCACGCTCACGGCAACGGTGTCCGGGAGGGACCGGGCGCGGTTGTCCGGAGCCGTCATGAGACGGGCGGGAGGGCGGTGGCCAAGGCGTCCTCCAAGGTGTGGACGACGGGGACGCCCTCGGCGCGGAGGGTGTCGGGGGCGTGCAGCCCGCTGGCGTAGAGGACACAACGGACACCGACCGCCTTCGCCGCGCGTGCGTCGTCCACGCTGTCGCCGATGAGCACCGCACTGCCGGGAGGGCGGTCGAGGGCACGTAGATGGGCCGTCAGATGGTCCCGCTTGTATCCCGCGTCCGCGCCCTGCTGTCCGTCCACCCGCGCCAGGTGCGGGCGCAGCGCGAAGCGATCGATCAGGGCACTGAGTGCATCGTGCGGATGCATCGACAGCACGGATTGGGTCCGGCCGGCCTGCTCCACCGCGTGCAGCGCGGCCAGGGCGTCGGGGGCGAGGCCGATGCCCGATCTGCGGCGCACATAGGCGTCCTGGAAGGCGGCGTGCAGTTGGCTGCGCAGCGCGGGCGGAACGGTGCGGCCGAGCAGCCGGTCGTAGAACGTGTCGATCGGCTGGGTGTGCAGTTCCCGGTAGCGGTCGGGGGTCAACGGCGGCAGGCCGAGGAAGGCGAAGGCATCGATGGTGGAGGCGATCAGCGCGTCCGCGTCGTCGAAGAGGGTGCCGTTCCAGTCCCATACACAGGGTAGGCCGCCTGGCGAGGTTCCTGCCGTGTGCAGGTCCTTTTCCTTGCGGCCCCCCTCCGAACCACGCGGGCTAGTTTCCCAGCACGTA
>NZ_JBEZNF010000036.1:0-73999 GCF_040653095.1 Streptomyces sp. NPDC048057 | reverse complement strand
GGTTGCTGTCAAAACTGATGTCAACGCAAAAACCAGAGGCCCTGTCGATCTCTCGACAGGGCCTCTGGCCTGCTGTGCACTCGGCAGGATTCGAGGCGAACCTACTCGGACGCACTCAGCGCCCGCCACGTCGTCTTCCGCATGCCCGGTTCACCCGGCTTCACGCCAGTGGCGGACGGTCCGGCAGCAGCCGGCTGTAGATGCCGTCGATGACCTTGGCCTGGGCCTCCCACGTCCAGCTCTCCAGGAGACCCGATTTGTCGTACGCCTTCTCGTACTTCGCGGGGTCGGCGAGAACGGCCCTGGTCGCACGAGCGAAGTCCTCGACGTCCTGGGCACGGAAGACCTCGCCCTGGCCGGTGGACTCCACCATGTCGGCCATCGTGCGTATGTCGCTCACGATCAGCGGCAGCCTGGCCTGGGAGTACTCGAAGAACTTGTTGCTCAGCGCCAGTTCGTGGTTGGTCAGGTGGTGCAGCGGGCTGACCGCGGCGTCCGCCGGAGCCAGGAAGGCGGGCACCTGCCAATGCGGAACGAACGGCAGGAAATGCACCCGGTCCGCCACACCCAGTTCGCCAGCCAGCTTCTGCGTGGTCGCCACCGCCTTCATCTTGCCCGGGGTGACCGACACCAGAGCGACGTGCACCTCCGGAAGGTGCGGCAGCGCCTCGATGATCGTCTCCACTCCGCGCACCGGGCTGATGCCGCCCACGTAGGCCAGCAGTGGGGTGCTGTCGTCGATTCCACACAGCTCCCGCAAGTCCCCGACCGGGGGGGCACCCTCAAGCTCGTCAGCGCTCGGCCTCATCACCGGAGCGTTCAGCACGACAGCGGGCAGTTCCCCGAGCCCGTGGCCGTCCTTGAGCATCTCCGCGAGGGATGGCGAAACGGTGATCACGGCGTCGGCGAAGACCGCGTGCTCCTTCTCCCAGGCCACGTGCCCGGGCAGCCAACGGCCGTGGTACTCGGGCAGGCCTGGCACGAACTCGTGCGCGTCCCACACCAGCTTCACGGGGCGGCCTTTGGCCCGGGCGCGCACCGCCGCACGGGCCCCCACACCCAGCATCTTGAAGTCGTGGGCGTGGATCAGGTCCGGCTCGAAGGCATCGATGTGCTGGGCGAAGGCCAACTCGAAGTCCCACAGGTTCGGCATGAGCCGACGCCAGGAACGCTCACCCAGCAGCTTCGACCACATGGCGGTGACCGTCCGGTCCAACGGCGCGGTCAGCGGGGCGCGGCGCTTTTGGAGCAGCCGGGTCTCCCGGGCCCGCAGGGCGACCCACTTGCTCACCACCTTGGCGCCCACCCGCGGCAGCAGCAGCCGGGGCTTGGACGCGCTGGCGCTGCTGCCGGGGTACCCAGCCCGTGCGGCGCCCGCGGCAGCCTGCCGGAACGCGAGGTCGGAGCGCCACGCCTTGGCGGCCTGGACCCGGTACCTGGCCACCTGCGGGGAGCGGTACGCGAGGGGACGGCGCAGGAGGGGACGGCGCAGGTCGTGGCGGCGCGGCTCCAGGTGGGCGGGCTTGGGGATCAGCCTGACCTCGGCCGCACCCAACTTCCACTTCTGAACCTTCGCGGTGGGCGAGACCCCGAACAGCACGACCTCCCAGCCGGCCTCGGCCGCGGAACGGGCCGCCTTCTGGACTCGGGAGTCCCCCTTGACGCCGTTATCGACCAGCATGGCGACCCGCCCCCGGGTCTCCCGTGACGGGGTCGCGCTGTCGGGCTTCATGTACGCGCCTTTCCTGTCGGCCTCGGTCCCAGACCGATACGGATGGTAGGCGTGCGATTCTACCGTGCACATCGCTGCCACCCGTTCTCCGTTCTGACCATCGGACACGTACTATCGCCGTGCGCCGACCACGACGTATCCCCTCAAGGAGCAGAGCAACGTGAAGGTCCTCAGTGTCGTCGGGGCCCGTCCCCAACTGGTGAAGCTCGCACCGATCGCCGCCGCCTTCGCGGGCACGCCCCATCAGCACGTCATCGTCCACACCGGGCAGCACTACGACGCCGACCTGTCCGATGTCTTCTTCACCGGGCTCGGTATCCCGGATCCCGACATCCACCTCGGTGTCGGCTCGGGCAGCCACGGCGCGCAGACTGGTGCTGTCCTCGCTGCCATGGACAAGGTCCTGGAGGGCGAGCGACCGGACTGGGTCCTTGTCTACGGCGACACCAACTCCACGGTCGCGGGCGCGCTCTCCGCGGTAAAGATGCATCTCCCGGTGGCCCACCTGGAGGCGGGACTGCGGTCCTTCAACCGCCGGATGCCCGAGGAGCACAACCGCGTCCTCACCGACCATTGCGCCGATCTGTTGCTCGCTCCCACCGAGGAGGCCGTGCGTCACCTCGCCAACGAGGGCCTCTCGGACCGGACCCGACTGGCTGGTGACGTCATGGTCGACATCTGCCTGCGCGTCCGGGACGCAGTGCTCGCCGGGAAGCACCCTGCGCCTGCGCTTCCGGAGGGCATCGACCCGGAGCGGCCCTTCCTCCTGGCGACTCTGCATCGCCCGGACAACACCGATGACCCAGCCCGGCTGGCTTCGATCATCGAGTCCCTGGCCGCGCTCCCGGTGCCGGTGGCTCTCCTCGCCCACCCCCGTCTGATCACTCGCGCTGACGAGCACGGTGTCGAGCTGGCGCAGGGCTCCGTGCGGGTGGGTCGCCCGCTGCCGTACGCCGGGCTAGTCGCCGCCGTCATGGCATCCGTGGGCGTCGTCACCGACTCGGGCGGCTTGCAGAAGGAAGCCTTCCTGCTCGACCGCGCCTGCACCACCATCCGCCCAGAGACCGAGTGGGTGGAAACCTTGGAGGGCAGTTGGAACGTACTCGTGCCGGACCCGCACACGATGCCCGTCTCCGAATGGGCGAAGATCGCCACGCGGCCGGCGCCCGAGGCTCCGCACGGCGCTCCCTACGGCGACGGTACGGCCGCGGAGCGTGTCGTGAAACTGCTGGAAGAGGCCCACACGCCCTGACGACCCAGGTCAACAGCGTCGAAGGCGCCATGGGCGGCTTGAGTCTCGATTCCGCTCACGGCTCATACCGTTGGTGGCCGGCTCAGCTTGCCGTCTATCCGATGCGGCGTGGCTTGGCGCCTACCTTGGTGGCGGGTCGGTCGGCGGTTCACCCCGCGTTGCACACCGTTCCCGAAACGCGAAGGCGTCCACTCGGCCGCAATCGCGTCGAACGGCCCACATCCTGCCAGGGCCGGCCGCAGCGGGGGCACACGTGCCCTGTCCGTATGAGTGCACCACACCGCCGAACCGAAGCCCGTCATCCGCCGTACGGCGGGGAAACTCGGCGTGTATCACGAGGCCCTGCGCGGCTGGATCGTGTTCTTGAGCGGTACACGCTCGGCCCATTACAGTCACAAGCTGCACACACCACCCATCTATGCGTGAGGGACAACGATGAACAAGTTCGCTCGTATCGGGGTCATAGCCGCCGCCCTGCTCGGCGCGGCTCAGATCGCCTCGCCCGCTGTCGCCGCGACCCCCAACGAGGCATACAGCGTCTGTTTCAAGAACTCCGACTGCAACATGGGCTACACCGTGGGCAACATCCAGTGGGACAACTACCCCGTGATCACCGGCAGCGTGGTCAACCGCCTCAACAGCCCACACTCCACCACCGCAGTCTTCGAAAGCTATTTCCACGACACCAAGGTCGACAGCGCCACGCGAACGTCCCGCGACGGCAACCTGACGTTCTCGCCCATCTACGTCAACGCCTACAACGTCAACCGCATCAAGATCACTGTCTGTCAAAACTGGGAGACCGGAGTCACTGATTGCGGCAGCCCCGAGAACTACCGGCTCGCCTGATCCACTCCACGGGCTGAGACGGAAGCCCGCCGTACCTGAATGAGCCGGGAGGAGAACCGCCGGAAGGCCGGCACGGTTCCCCTGACCCGAGCAGCACCGCAGGATTCGGGCAGGGCAGCATGGCGCAAGGGACCAGCGGCTGCCCCTCGCTGTTGATGGGAAACTCCGAAGACTCCGTTTCGTCGCCGCAGCTCGGCGGCGCGGGCATGGGAACCGAAGAGTTTCCCATCAATGCGACGTCGGTGAAACCGTCACACCCCCCGAGACCCTCAAGGTCATCGGCAGACCTGGCAGATCCTGCCAGGCGTAGAACATGCTCAGCGCGAGACCAGGAAGTTGCTCAGCGCAGCCACCGAGGCCGTCCCGTCGTGGTATTCGCGTGCGAACGCCGCGGACTCACGGCCGATCCGCGCCGTGGCGTCGCGGTCGTCGAGCAGGCGCTCCAGTTCCAAGGCGAGCGTCTGCGGGGTCGCGTTGACGATCGGCGGGGTAACACCGCAGGCGTCAAGCGAATCCTGGTCCAGATACGCGATGACGGGACGGCCAGCCGCCATGCCCTCGCAGGAGAAGGTCCCGTACGTGCCGATCGCGAACTGGTCGATCACGATGTCCGCGTTCTTCACCATCGTGCGGACCGTCGTCCAGGGAACGTCCTCGGCGAGCTGGAATTCGATGATCCTCCGGGAGTCGAGGTCCTCCAGCAGCGGCAGAATCCGGTCCGTTCCCTTCGACCAACGCGCCGAAGGCGCGTGCAGGACCACCGGACGCTTACGTTCCATGACCGGACGATCGCTCGCCCATGCGTCGACGTCCACCACGAGCGGAGTCCAGGTCGCCATCGGCAGGTCGAGCAGGAGGTCCGGTGTGGTGACGAAGACCGGCAGCCCGGCTTCTTCCGCGACGCGCCGATTTTCCTTGGCGAGGTTTGTCAGCTTCCTCTCGTAGCCGTCGGGAGCGTCGAGGAAGAGTGAGTACGGGTTGCGCTGCCGGTGCTTGGCAGGGTTACGGACCTCGCTGCCGTGGGCGAGCAACGCAACCTTGATCCCGGCGTTTCGCAACGCAGCGAGATCGCCCTCGATGCTCGGGCCGTTCAACCCGCCGAAGACAGGGCGGAAGGCGTCGGCAATCAGGTGCGTGTAGCGACCGACGGTCCGTTGGACGAGTTCCAGTCGGACGTCCAGGTTCTGCAGAGCGGTCAGGTCCACGTAGACGTCAGCCGGGTAGTCGTGCTTCTGGGTAGCGGCACGGTGCTTGACCACCTCGGCCGACACGTCGTCGCGCTCCCGCGTGATCGCCGTGGCGAAGGCGGCCAACTGACCCGCGAAGTTGGCCGGGGCGAGCCCCAGCTTGATCGGCGTGTGGCCCAGAGGTCGCCAGCCACGGTCCAGGTGCTCCACCGATGCCTCGGGGTTCGTGACCCGGCGCTCCTCGGCGTTCCAGGACATGTCCGGGATCGGCTCGCTCGGCGTCTTCCCCGAGATCCGGCTGTACACCGCCAGCAGGATCTGTGCCTGCCGCTCCCAGGACAGCTCGGTCAACAGCGATTCGGTGATGTTCTTCCGCAGCAACTCCTGATCCGCCGTCGCCCGCTTGACGGCGGCCGTGAAAGACACCGCGTCCTCGGCGGTGAACACATCGCCCACGCCGTGGGAGTTGACGAACTCGCTCATCGCCTTGATGTCGCTGGTGATGATCGGCAATTTGGCGTGGAGGTACTCGGCAGCCTTCGTGGGCAGCGAGTTCTCCACATTCGGAATGTGATGGAACGGGGTCAGGCCGAGGTCGGCGCTGGAGAGGTAGTCGGGCACCTCGTGCTGCGGAACGTACGGCACAACGTGGACCCGGTCGCGTACACCGAGTCCGTTCGCCTGCTCCAAGAGGGCGGTGAGCCCTGCGGTGGCCCGACCCGACACCAACGCCAAGTGGTAGCCCGGCAGATGGAGCAGCGCCTCGACCGCGGTGGCCACACCCCGGTCAGGGGCGATCCAGCCGGCGTAGACCATGAGCGGCACGTCGTCGCCCAGTCCGCAGGCAGCGCGGACGGAGACGCGATCGACCGCGTCTCCCACGACACTGCGGATCGGCGCGTTGCGCACCACGTCCGGTGTCTCGGGCAGCCCGTGGTCCGTGCGCAGCATCTCGGCGAGCTCCGGCGAGACCGTCACCACCGCGTCGGCCTTGCCGATGAACTCCCGTTCCACCGCCGGGAAAGCGGACATCATGGCGGGCTTGGACCAGTCGATGCCGGCGACGTACTCGTGGGAGTCGTACAGCCAGGAACAGGTGCGGCCACTGGCGCGCAGCCGGGCCACGGCCCGCGCGGCCGTGTGGATCATCGTGATGTCGTTGGCGTGGATGACATCCGGCGCCAGTTCCTCGATGTAGGGGCCGAAGGCCAGGTCGAGATCGAGGAGCGCCGGCCAGTCCTCACGCCAGTTACCTCTTGGCTCGTCGGACTTGCGCCGCTGCTCCCAACGGTAGGCCCGCACCCGGAACTGGTGGCCGCGGCGCCGCGCGTACACCCACGCCTTGAGGCCTGCGGCCGTCGCATCGGCCACTGGTGAGTCGCCCAGATACCCGATCCGGGTGGTCTGCTCGCGCACCCACGCCCGGTGGGCGTCACGGAACTGGGCAAGGGTCGCCCCGTCCCGGATACCCCACTGGGTCACGCGCGCCCGTACCCCGCCCTGTCGGGTCTTGGCTGTCACACGCTGCTCCATGCGGTTCGCCACCGGCAGCCGCACCACCTTGACAGGGCCGAACCAGGAGTGCTCCTGCTTCTTGCCGGTGGCACGGCCGATCAGGGTGACGTCCCAGCCTGCCTGCGCCGCCGCCAGCGCAGTCTTCTGCACCCGGGAGTCCCCCGTGATTCCATTGGCGACGATGACAGCCAGCTTCGGCCGGGCGACAGAGATTGGCATATCGAAATCCTTAAGCATCGAGACAGCTGAGCGGCCCAGCCACGCTCGTGATGGCTGGGCCTGCTCGCACAGTAGGTTCAACCACCAATGACGACGCGGCGCACTCCGCTCCAGCGCGCTGGGTCGGTGGTGCGGCGGCCGTCGACGATGACGGTCACGTCCGGAAGGTCGGAAGCGGCCAGGTCACGATACTCAGCATGGTCGGCCTGGAGGACCGCGGCAGTGACCTGCTCGCCGCGGTGCGGGGTGAGGCCTTGGGCAGCCAGTTCCTCTGCGGTGTACATCGGGTCGGAGACGTACGGCACGGCGCCGCGCGCCTTCAGGGACTCGACGGTGCCGAAGACGCCGGAGAACGCGGTCTCCTTGACGCCGCCGCGGTACGCCGCGCCGAGGACCAGCACGTTCACGCCCGTCAGGTCGCCGTACGCCGCGGCCAGCAGGTCGACGGCGTACTCCGGCATCGCGGCGTTGGCCTCGCGGGCCGAGCGCACCACGGTCGCCTCCGGGTCGTTCCACAGGTACATCCGCGGGTAGATCGGGATGCAGTGGCCGCCGACGGCGATGCCGGGCTGGTGGATGTGGCTGTACGGCTGCGAGTTGCAGGCTTCGATGACCTTCTTGACGTCGATGCCGTTCTTGTCGGCGAACCGGGCGAACTGGTTCGCCAGGCCGATGTTGACGTCGCGGTAGGTGGTCTCGGCGAGCTTCGCCAGCTCGGACGCCTCCGCGGTGCCGAGGTCCCACACGCCGTTGGGCCGCGGCAGGTCGTCGCGGACGTCGAAGTCGAGCACCTTCTCGTAGAACTCGACGCCGTGGCGGGCGGACGCCTCGTCGATGCCGCCGACCAGCTTCGGGTAGCGGCGCAGGTCGGCGAAGACCCGGCCGGTGAGGACCCGCTCCGGGGAGAAGACCAGGTGGAAGTCCTCGCCGGGGGTGAGGCCCGAGCCCTCCTGGAGCATCGGGGCCCAGCGGGTGCGGGTGGTGCCGACCGGCAGGGTCGTCTCGTACGAGACGAGGGTGCCGGGCTTCAGGCCCTTGGCGATGGAGCGGGTGGCGGAGTCCATCCAGCCGAAGTCGGGGGTGCCATCGGCGTCCACGAACAGCGGGACGACGACCACGACGACATCAGACTGGGCGACCGCGGCAGTGGTGTCGGTGGTCGCGGTGAGCAGGCCGGCGTCAACCGTCTGCTTGAGCTTCACATCGAGGTCGTGCTCTCCGGGGAAGGGCTCAACGCCGGCGTTGACCGACTCGACGACCGTTGCGTTGACGTCGGCGCCGATCACCCGGTGGCCCTTGACAGCGAACTGGACCGCGAGCGGCAGCCCGATCTTCCCGAGTGCGACTACACAGATGTTCATGGGGACAACTACTTCTTCCTCTTAAAGCCGGTCACCAGGGTGCGCAGGCGCGAGCCCAGGGGCCTCTTCGCTGGATACAGGGGGCCGGTGGCGATCACGACACGACCCGCCTGGTTGACGCGTGCGGCCAGCCGGTACGTGTCGTTCATGCCCCAGGCTCGGGCCAGCGGCATGGGATGCTCCCCGGCCCGTACCGGGACCTCGTAACTTCGTCCGCCCGCCTCAAGACAGACCCGGACACCCAGCTCCGCCTTGCGGCGCGTCAGCGGAATCCGGGCGCGGACGATCGTGGAGCGCCCGTCCGGGGCTTCCTCACGGCTGAACTCGCCCACGGGCTGGGGGCGCTTCTCCTTCCCGCCAAGCCGCCGTGCGCCGGTCTTGTCGGTGGATCTGGGCAGCGCGCCCTTCAGCAGCTGCACGGCGACGGACCCGGTGTCCCCGACGACGGGCACACGCACGGCGATGTCGAGGTCGACCCGCTCGCTTTCCTCTTGGAACCACGTGGCCGACAGCAGTTCGGTGCCGGGCCCGAGGCGGTCGACGATGGAACCCAGCAGCTCGTAGCCGCGGTCGGGAATGCCGTGGGACGGGTCCTGGAAGCCGGGGTAAAGGGCGTACGCGTGCCCGTCCCGCAGCAGCGTCACCGGGAAGCCGCCCAGCCCGTCGATCCGGACCAGCTCCGCCAACTCGTCGGGGCGGCCGGCGAACACCCAGTAGAACCGGAGTCGTTCGGGCACCGTGAGACGGTGCTGCACCCGCTCGAAGGCGCCGTCACCGTAGTACTTCCGCAGGAACCTGGCCGTGGCCCGAACACACTCCGCACGGCGCTCACGGCTGAGGGCGAGATAATTCGCGCCAAAGATCCACGCGACATCGACCTTGAGGAGCCGGATGGCGAACGCCTCGTACAGATCGGCTGACGCGCCCAGCTCCGCCAGCCGGTCCAGGGCGCGAGCGCAGACCTTCAACCGGTTCTCGAAGGCCGCCCGGTAGGTGATGTTGCTGTCGTCGTCACGCCGGACAGCGTAGTAGCAGTCGTAGTCGGCGACGACGGAGATGGTCGCCGCCCGGACGTACATCTCCAGCGTGAACGGCATGTCGCAGCTGACCGGCAGGTCCTCGGCGTACCGGATACCGTGCTTCTCGATCGTGGCACGGCGGTACATCTTCGTGTTCGAGATGGCGTACAGCGCACCCGAGCCGATCAGTGGGATGTTGTCCTCGGTGGAACGGAAGACGGCCCTGGGGATGGAGCGGTCACCGATCGCCACCATCTTCCCGAGCACGACGTCCGACGTGTTCCTGTCGCCATGCGCGACCATGCGTTCCAGCGCCTCGGGGCCCAGGTAGTCGTCCGCACCGACGAAGAACACATAGCGGCCGGTGGCGCGATCGAGGGCGACGTTGTTGGGCCGGGCAGGGCCCCCCGAGTTCTCCTGGTGAACCACCTTGAAGGCATCGGGGTACCGCTCGGCGTAGCGGTCCAGTTCCTTCCCGCTGCCATCGGTGGACCCATCGTCTACAGCGATGATCTCCATGCGGTCGAGCCCAATGCTCTGCCGCACGAGAGAGTCCAGACACGTCGTCAGTGCGGGCATCGTGTTGTAGACCGCGACCACAACGGTGACGGCGGGTTCGGTCAACTGGCCACCGCCTCATCCGGGCTCGCACCGTCTATCAGGCTGATCGTGGTGCCGCTTGCCGCGGACTCCAGAACCGCCGCGGCCACCTCGACCGTCCGCAGCCCCTGTCGCAGCGTGCAGATGTCGTGGCTGGTGCCCAGCACGGCGTCGCGGAAGAGTTCGTGCTCCACCAGCAGCGGCTCGCGCTTGGGGATGGCGTAGCGGATCATGTCCCCCTCGGCGACGCCGCGGAACGCCTGCAGCGCCTCCCACTCGGTGGCCTGGGCGGCGTTGGAGTGGAAGGTGAGGTCGGCCGTGAGGGTGTCGGCGATCAGACAGCCCTTCTCACCGGTGACGGAGGTGAATCGCTCCTTCAGCGGGGACAGCCAGTTCACCAGGTGGTTGACCATGGTGCCGTCGGAGAGCTGGCCCACCGCGGAGACCATGTCCTCGTGCGGACGCCCCGACTTGGAGACGGTGCGCGCGGAGATGGAGGTGTACGTCTGGCCGGTGACCCACCCGGTGAGGTCGATGTCGTGGGTGGCGAGGTCCTTGACCACGCCGACGTCGGCGATCCGGTGCGGGAAGGGGCCCTGGCGGCGGGTGACGACCTGGTAGACGTCGCCCAGCTCGCCGGCCTCCAGGCGCTGGCGCAGCGAGCGCAGCGCGGGGTTGCACCGCTCGATGTGGCCGACGCCCGCGACCAGGCCGCGGGACTCGAACGCCTCGACGAGGCGGCGCGCGCCCTCGACGGTGTCCGCGACCGGCTTCTCGACGAGCGCGCCGACGCCGGCCTCGGCCAGCTTCAGCCCGACCTGCTCGTGCAGGGCGGTGGGGCAGGCCACCACCGCGTAGTCGATGCCCAGGTCGATCAGCTGCTCGACCTCGGCCAGCACGGGCGCGCCCTGCGCCCAGCCGTTCTTGTCCCCCATGGGGTCGACGACGCCCACGAAGGAGACGCCGTCGAGGCCCGCGAGGACGCGGGCGTGGTGGCGGCCCATGGAGCCGAGGCCGATCAGCCCGGCCCGCAGCTGCTGGGCGCCCTGGACGGTGGTCACAGATTCTCTCCAAGCTCGTTCACGGCGACGGCGATCCGCTCCAGGTCTTCCCCGGAGAGCGACGGATGTACCGGGATCGAGACGACCTCGGCGGCGGCGCGCTCGGTCTCGGGCAGGTCCCAGGTGCGGCCGGCCTTCTGGTCGGGCTCCCAGAACGGCTTCAGCCGGTGGATCGGGGTGGGGTAGTAGACGGCGTTGCCGATGCCGGCTTCGGTGAGCTTCGCCATGGCCGCGTCGCGGGCCTCGGCTCCCCCGGCCACCCGGATCGTGTACTGGTGGTAGATGTGGCGGGCGCCCTCGGCGACGACCGGAGTGGTCACGTTCGGCGCGGTGATGTGCTCGCTGAGGTACGCGGCGTTGGCGATGCGCTGCTCGGTCCAGCCGTGCAGCTTGCCGAGCTGGACGCGGCCGACGGCGGCTGCGACGTCCGTCATCCGCATGTTGCAGCCGACGATCTCGTTGGCGTAACGCTTCTCCATGCCCTGGTTGCGCAGCAGCCGCAGAGTGCGGGCGAGTTCGGCGTCCCCGGTGGAGATCATGCCACCTTCGAGGGAGTGCATGTTCTTCGTCGGGTAGAAGCTGAAGGTGCCGCCGGCGCCGAAGGCTCCGACCGGGGTGCCGTTCAGGGCCGCGGCGTGGGCCTGGCAGGCGTCCTCGACGACGGCCAGCTTGTGCCGGGCGGCGATGGCGGTGATGCGGTCCATCGCGGCGGGGTGGCCGTAGAGGTGGACCGGCATGATCGCGGCGGTGCGCGGGGTGATCGCGGCCTCGACGGCGGCCGGGTCCAGACAGTAGGAGTCGGGCTCGACGTCGACGAACACGGCGTCGGCGCCGACGAGTCGGATCGCGTTGGCGCTCGCGGCGAAGGAGAACGAGGGGACGATCACCTCGTCGCCCGGGCCGATCTCCAGCCCCAACAGGAGCAGGTGGAGCGCGGAGGTGCCGGAGTTCACCGCGACGCAGTGCCGGCCGTCGACCAGCTCCGAGAAGCCCTCCTCGAAGGCGGCCACCTCGGGGCCCTGCACGACCAGGCCGCTGCGCAATACGCGTACCGCGGCCTCGATCTCCTCCTCGCCGATGACCGGGCGGGCAGCGGGAATGGGCTGCCTGTTGCTGCTGCTCGTCATGGTCGTCCTCCTAGAACACCAAGAGCTGTCTGTGGCAGGAGGTCTGGGATGATGCGGACGTCTCGCGAGGCCGCGCACACCCCATCCGGCACAAGCCGACGCCCTACCGAGGATCGAGGACCGGGCCCTGTCCGGGTGAGCCGGTCGGTCACCCACCGGAGTGTCCGGGCTGGTCCTGGCCCGGTAGCGACCGTCCGTCACATTATCAGGAATTTCCTAGCCCAATTTAGAGGCCCAGAGATCCCTCGCGCATCAATTGGGTATCAAACGCGTGCCCCGTCCCCCAGGTGTGGGACGGGACACGCGCGTGTGTCGAAGGTGGCTCGGGAGGCCGTTTCACGACCGCCTCCGCCGGGCGGGTCTACTGCTCTGCCGCCGCCGTCTTCACGGTCTTCGCCGCCTTCTTCGTGGCGGCCTTCTTGGCCGTCGTCTTCTTCGCCGCGCTCTTCTTGGCCGCCGTCTTCTTGGTGGCGGCCTTCTTCGCGGTGGCCTTCTTGGCGGTCTTGCGGGCCGCCTTCTTGGCCGGAGCCTGGGCGGCCTCCGCCTCGGGGGCTTCGGCGGCTTCACCGGCCGGGGCCGACGCGACCACGACGACCGCGGCGTCCTCGGCGCCGGCCGGGGCGCCCGCGGGTGCGGTGACCTTGCGGACCACCCGACGGCGCGGACGGGGCGCGTCGGCGACCGGCTCGGGCGCCGGAGCCTTGGCAACCGGTGCTTCGGCCGCCGGCTCGGGCTTCGCCGCGATGATCACTTCGGTCTCCGCGGTCTCCGCCACCGGCGAGCCGGCCGGAGCCGTCGCCTTGCGCGTGGCCCGACGACGGGCGCGCGGCGCGGGGGCCTCGGCCTGCTCGACCACCGCCGGCTCGACGGCCGCCGGCTGCTCGACCTCGACCTGCACGGCCTCTTCGACCACCGGCTCGTCGGACGCCTGCGGGGAACCGGCCGGAGCCGTCGCCTTACGGGTGGCCCGACGGCGGGTGCGCGGCGCGGGGGCGGCTTCCGCCACGACCTCCGCGACCTCGGCCACCGGGGCGGCCTCGGGCTCGGGAGCCCGCTCCACCACCGGCTGCACCTCGACGGCCTGCGGCGCTCCGCCGGGCGCGGACGCCCGACGCGTCGCCCGACGGCGACCCCGGCCGCGCCGGGCCGCGGCCTCCGCCTCGGCGGCGCTGCTGTACAGCTCCTCGTCCGGTACGAACGCGGGCTCGGCGAGCGCGAGGGGCTCGGCCACCTCGGCGGCGACCTCCGCCGCCGTCTCGACCGGCTCCTCCCGACCGTGCTCGTGCTCGTGCGCCTCGTGAGCGTGCGCCTCCGCGCCGCGCCCCCGCTTCTTGGCGCGCTTGCCGCCGCCACCGCCGCCGACCGAGGTCGGCTGCTCCATGTGGACGATCACCCCGCGGCCGTTGCAGTGCACGCAGGTCTCGGAGAACGACTCCAACAGCCCCTGGCCGACCCGCTTGCGGGTCATCTGGACCAGGCCCAGCGAGGTGACCTCGGCCACCTGGTGCTTGGTGCGGTCCCGGCCCAGGCACTCCAGCAGCCGGCGCATGACCAGGTCCCGGTTGGACTCCAGGACCATGTCGATGAAGTCGACGACGACGATGCCGCCGAGGTCGCGCAGCCGCAGCTGGCGCACGATCTCCTCGGCCGCCTCCAGGTTGTTCCTGGTGACGGTCTCCTCCAGGTTGCCGCCCTGACCGGTGAACTTGCCGGTGTTGACGTCGACCACGACCATCGCCTCGGTCTTGTCGATCACCAGCGAGCCACCGCTGGGCAGCCAGACCTTGCGGTCCAGCGCCTTCATCAGTTGCTCGTCGATGCGGTACGTGGCGAAGACGTCGACCTCGCTCGTCCACCGCTGGAGCCGGTCCGCGAGGTCCGGCGCGACGTGCGACACGTAGCCGTGGACGGTCTCCCACGCCTCGTCACCGCTGACGATGACCTTCGAGAAGTCCTCGTTGAAGATGTCGCGCACGACCCGGACGGTCATGTCCGGCTCGCCGTACAGCAGCGTGGGGGCGCCGCCGCCCTTGGCCTTCTTCTGGATGTCCTCCCACTGCGCCTGGAGCCGCTCGACGTCACGGCGCAGCTCGTCCTCGCTGGCGCCCTCCGCGGCGGTGCGCACGATGACGCCCGCGTCCTCGGGAACGATCTTCTTGAGGATGGCCTTCAGCCGGGCGCGCTCGGTGTCGGGCAGCTTGCGGCTGATGCCGGTCATCGAGCCCTCGGGCACGTACACCAGGTAACGGCCGGGCAGGGACACCTGGCTGGTGAGCCGGGCGCCCTTGTGGCCGATCGGGTCCTTGGTGACCTGGACGAGGACGGACTGGCCGGACTTGAGCGCGGCCTCGATGCGACGGGGGCCGTTGGCCATGCCCAGCGCCTCGAAGTTGACCTCGCCCGCGTACAGCACGGCGTTGCGGCCCTTGCCGATGTCGACGAAGGCGGCCTCCATCGACGGCAGGACGTTCTGCACCTTGCCGAGGTAGACGTTGCCGACGTACGAGGTCGACTGCTCCTTGTTGACGTAGTGCTCGACGAGGACGTTGTCCTCCAGCACGCCGATCTGCGTCCGCTCACCGCTCTGCCGGACGACCATCACGCGCTCGACGGCCTCGCGGCGCGCCAGGAACTCGGCCTCGGTGATGATCGGGACGCGGCGGCGGCCCTGCTCGCGGCCCTCGCGGCGGCGCTGCTTCTTCGCCTCCAGACGCGTGGACCCCTTGATGGACTGCACCTCGTCCGAGGGCTCCTCGCGGGTGCGCGCCGGGCGCGGCTCGCGGACCTTGACGACCGTGCGCTCCGGGTCTCCGGTGGCCGTGGCCTCTTCGAGGGGCTCACCGCTGCGGCGACGACGGCGACGGCGACGACGGCTGCTGGAGGAGCCGCCGGACGTCAGACCCTCATCGTCGGCGTCCTCGTCGGCCTCGTCGTCGGCGGCGTGCTCGTCACCCGCGTCGGCGGCCTCGGCCGTCTCGCCCGCGGGGCCCTCGACGATGTCGTCGGCGGCCTCGCCACGGCGGCGGCGACGGCCTCCGCGGCGGCGACGGCGCGAGGGACGGTCCTCGTACTCGCCGTACTCCTCGGCCTCGGCGCCGGCCGCAGCATCTTCCTCGGCGGACTCCTCGACGGACTCGGCGTCCTCAGCGGCCTCCGCCACCGGGGCGCTCTCGACGACCGGCTCGGCCTCCTCCGCGGGCGCTTCCGCCTCGACGCGCTCGGCGGCCTCGCCGCGGCGACGGCGACGGCGACGCCCGGTGGGCTCGGGGGCGACCTCGGCGACGACCGTCTCGGTCTCCTCCTCCTCGACCTCCTCGGCCTCCTCGTCGACCGAGTGGGCCGCGGCAGCGGCAGCGGCGGCCGTCTCGGGGGTCTGGAACATCGGCTCCGCGAAGACGGGGGCCTGGAAGACGGCGACGGAGGGGCGCGGCCGGCGGCGCGACGGCTTCTCGGCGGGCTCGGCCTCTTCGGCCGCGGCGGCCGGTTCGGCGGCCTTCGCGCGCTCGCCGGCCGCCTCGGCGGTGAACTGCGGCGCCACGGCACGGCGGCGCGTACGACCGCGGGAGGCGGCCTGCTCGGCGGCGGCGATCTGCTCTTCGTGGGCGGTGATCACGGCGACGGAGTTCTGCGGCAGGCTCTCGCCCCGCCCGCCGGCGTTGTTGTTGTCGTTGCTGCCGGACTCAGTGGCGACGGGCTCGGCGGCCGTCGTCTTGCGAGTGGCGCGACGACGGGTGCGCGGCGCCGGAGCCTCCTCCGCAGCCTCGGCGCTCTCGGCCGCTTCCGGGGCCACGGCCTCCGGCGCGCTCACCGTACGCGTGGCACGACGACGCGCACGCGGCGCCGGCGCCTCCTCCACGGCCTCGGCGACCTCAGCGGCCACCGGCTCCGGAGCCGCAGCGGCCCGGGTCGCACGGCGACGCTTGCGCGGCGCTCCGGCCTCGTCAGCAGCTTCGGTGCTCTCAGCGGTCTCGGCGCTCTCGGCCGCTTCCGGGGCCACGGCCTCCGGCGCGCTCACCGTACGCGTGGCACGACGACGCGCACGCGGCGCCGGTACCTCCTCCACGGCCTCGGCGACCTCAGCGGCCACCGGCTCCGGAGCCGCAGCGGCGCGCGTCGCCCGACGACGGGTGCGCGGCGCGGGCGCGGCTTCCTCAGCGGCCTCCGCCACCGGGGCGCTCTCGACGACCGGCTCGGCGGCCGTCGTCTTGCGCGTGGCCCGACGACGGGTCCGCGGCGCCGGAGCCTCAGCGGCTTCGGTGGTCTCGGCGGCGACAGCGGTCTCAGCCTTCTGAGCGGGTTCGCCGGCCGCGGCGGCCGGCGGCCCCGCCGGGCGGGACGCGGCGCGCCGACGGCGCGGCGGCAGCGTGTCGCTCGGGGTGTGGGACTCGTTGGTGTTGTTGTCCCCGGCGGTGCCGGGTTCGTTCGACTCGTGCATGCGGGCGGTTCTCCCGTCACGCTCCCGGGCGGACGCGCTCGCGGTCCGGCCTTCGTCCGCGCTGTGCGCGGTGTTGCCGTCCGGGGCGGGGCCGCCGCACGGGAGCTGTTGTGTCTGGCTCGCCGGTTCCGTACGCCTGGTGCGTACGGCCTGGCGAAAGTCTTTTGTGTGGTGCCGCGGCCCGACCCAGGTGGCTTCCGAGTACGAGGGCCGCGCTGCAACGACTGCCTGAGCGGCGGGACCTTCGGGCGCCGTCGCGAAGTCCCCCCGGCGTGAGCCTGGGGGCGGCGGCCCCGACGGCCTTGGTCAAGCGGTCGGAGCTGCCTCGCGGTCGAGCGCGAGCGGGTCGGTCACCGTGCCGGACTCCTCGTCGAAGAGCCCCTGCGCCAGCCTGGTCACCGCTGCGGGGACCGGCGGCGCCAGGTCGGCCACAGCGCGGAGACCGGACAGGACGTCGTCGGGTCGTACGGCAGGTGTCACGTGCCGTACCACCAGCCGCAGTATCGCACAGGGCCCCTGCGTCGGCCTATCAGGCAGCGGAGCGTGCACGTCGAGCCCCGCGACGGGGCCGCGGGCGTCGAAGGCGCGCATGCCGTTCTTGGTGCGCCGCTCGACCTCGACGGCGTCGGCCGCGAGGAAGGCCGCGACGGCCTTCTCGGCGTCCTCGACGGGGACCCCGTCGAGCCGCAGCTCCCACTCGGAGGCGGTGAGCCGGTCGGCGAACCCGGAGGTCCGCACCTCGACGGCGTCCACGACGTCGAGCCCGTCCGGCAGCGAACCGTTCAGCAGCTCCCGCAGGGTGTCGGGGTCGCGGTGCTCGACGAGGGCGATCTCCAGGTACTCGGCCTCGCTGCCCGTACCGGTGGGTGCGGCGTTGGCGTACGAGACCTTCGGGTGCGGGGTGAAGCCCGCGGAATACGCCATGGGCACCTCGGCCCGGCGCAGCGCGCGCTCGAAGGCGCGCTGGAAGTCGCGATGACTGGTGAACCGGAGGCGACCGCGCTTGGTGTAGCGCAGACGGATGCGCTGGACCGCGGGTGCGGGCGGCGGGCCTTCGGGCTGTCGCTTGCCCAGTGGTTCTTCTCCTCGGTGCGGGGCGGGCGCGGGTGGGCGCCGCCCTCGGAATGCGGGTGTCGCGCCCAGGGGCCGGCCCGGCTCACACCCGCGTGCGCGGGGAGACCTCGGGCCCGGCCGCCGCTCGGGCGACAGTCGTTCTCCTACCCAGAGTACGCGCAGCAACCACAGCTGGTTCCCCTGCCACCGCCGCGACGGGAGCGGTGGCACCGTGATGCGTCGGCGGCAATGACGTCTGCGGCCCGGTTGCGGGTTGCTCGCACAGTTCCCCGCGCCCCTGGTCCGCTGCACCAGCGTCTACCCGCGGACCGTCCGTGGCTTGTCGCGCAGTTCCCCCCTGTGCCCTGTGGGCACAGGGGGAACCCCGTGAACCCCCTGTCCCGCAGGCGAACGACAAGGCGAGCGAAACAGGGGCGCGGGGAACTGCGCGACAAGCCACCCACGGGGCCGAGGTCGCCGCGGTCGGCTACGTGCCCACGGCGGGAGTGCGTCCGCCGGGGCGACCGCGCCGGCCCGCGAAGGCTACTTGACCACCGTCAGCGGCAGCAGCTTCTTGCCGGTGGGGCCGATCTGGATCTCGGTGCCCATCTGCGGGCAGACGCCGCAGTCGAAGCACGGGGTCCAGCGGCAGTCCTCGACCTCGGTCTCGTCGAGCGCGTCCTGCCAGTCCTCCCAGAGCCAGTCCTTGTCGAGACCGGAGTCCAGGTGGTCCCAGGGCAGGACCTCCTCGTAGGTGCGCTCACGGGTGGTGTACCAGTCGACGTCCACGCCGAACTCCGGCAGCGCCTTGTCCGCGCACGCCATCCAGCGGTCGTACGAGAAGTGCTCGCGCCAGCCGTCGAAGCGTCCGCCGTCCTCGTAGACGGCGCGGATGACGGCGCCGACGCGACGGTCGCCGCGCGAGAGCAGGCCCTCGACGATGCCGGGCTTGCCGTCGTGGTAGCGGAAGCCGATGGAGCGGCCGTACTTCTTGTCGCCGCGGATCTTGTCGCGCAGCTTCTCCAGCCGGGCGTCGGTGGCCTCGGCGGACAGCTGCGGCGCCCACTGGAAGGGGGTGTGCGGCTTGGGCACGAAACCGCCGATGGAGACCGTGCAGCGGATGTCGTTGGAGCGGGAGACCTCACGGCCCTTGGCGATGACGTTGACCGCCATGTCGCCGATCTGGAGGACGTCCTCGTCGGTCTCGGTGGGCAGACCGCACATGAAGTACAGCTTCACCTGGCGCCAGCCGTTGCCGTAGGCGGTGGCGACCGTGCGGATCAGGTCCTCCTCCGAGACCATCTTGTTGATGACCTTGCGCATCCGCTCGGAGCCGCCTTCGGGGGCGAAGGTGAGGCCGGAGCGGCGGCCGTTGCGGGTGAGTTCGTTCGCCAGGTCGACGTTGAACGCGTCGACGCGGGTGGACGGGAGGGACAGCCCGATCTTGTCCTGCTCGTACCGGTCGGCGAGGCCCTTGGCGACGTCGCCGATCTCGGAGTGGTCGGCGCTGGACAGCGACAGCAGGCCGACCTCCTCGAAGCCGGTCGCCTTCAGGCCCTTGTCGACCATCTCGCCGATGCCGGTGATGCTGCGCTCCCGCACGGGGCGGGTGATCATGCCGGCCTGGCAGAAGCGGCAGCCGCGGGTGCAGCCGCGGAAGATCTCCACCGACATCCGCTCGTGCACCGTCTCGGCGAGCGGGACCAGCGGCTGCTTCGGGTACGGCCACTCGTCCAGGTCCATGACGGTGTGCTTGGACACCCGCCACGGCACGCCGGAGCGGTTGGGCACGACGCGGCCGATGCGGCCGTCGGGCAGGTACTCGACGTCGTAGAAGCGCGGGACGTACACCCCGCCGGTCTTCGCCAGGCGCAGCAGCACCTCCTCGCGGCCACCGGGCCGGCCCTCCGCCTTCCAGGCTCGGACGATCTCGGTGATGTCGAGGACCGCCTGCTCGCCGTCGCCGATGACGGCGCAGTCGATGAAGTCGGCGATCGGCTCGGGGTTGAAGGCGGCGTGGCCGCCGGCGAGCACGATCGGGTGGTCCACGCCGCGGTCCCTGGCCTCCAGCGGGACGCCCGCGAGGTCCAGGGCGGTGAGCATGTTGGTGTAGCCCAGCTCGGTGGAGAAGCTCAGGCCGAAGACGTCGAAGGCGCCGACGGGGCGGTGGGAGTCCACGGTGAACTGGGGGACGCCGTGCTCGCGCATCAGCTCCTCCATGTCCGGCCACACGCTGTACGTGCGCTCCGCGAGCACGCCCTCGCGCTCGTTCAGCACCTCGTACAGGATCATGACGCCCTGGTTGGGCAGTCCGACCTCGTACGCGTCCGGGTACATCAGCGCCCAGCGGACGTCGCACGACTCCCACGGCTTGACGGTGGAGTTCAGCTCTCCGCCGACGTACTGGATCGGCTTCTGCACGTGCGGGAGCAGTGCTTCGAGCTGTGGGAAGACCGACTCGGCAGCAGACATCTCAGGGATCTCAGAGCTTTCGTGAGCTGGCAGGGGTGACCATCCAGCCTAACCGACGGCGGCCGGCCCCTCAGCCGCACCGGGCCCGCCCGCGACGGGGCGGGGCGGGCCCGGTGGGAGAAAGGCCCTAGCTGACGAGCGCCGCCCGCAGCTTCTCGTCCGCGGCCTCGGCCCACACCTGCGGCAGCTCCCGCTCCCGGTCGGCGGCGGCCCGCTGCTCCTGCCCGTACAGCAGGCCCCAGGTGAACGCCGACTCCCCCGCGGCGTGCGCCTGGACGCCGATGTCGCGCAGGGTGTCACGGGCCACCACGCTGTCCTGGTGGTCGCCCAGCACGGACTGCACGGCCTTCATCCGCTTGGCGAAGCGGCGGGCGGGCCGGCCGAGCGCCGCGGTGGCCGCCTCACCGGCGTAGCGGGCGCGCTTGGCCGCCTTGCGGGCGTCGTGCATCGCGAGGTCCCGCTCGTGGCCCGCCGGCAGCGCCAGGGCGTGCTCGACGCGGCCCGCCAGCCGCTCGTAGTCCCTGATCACCGCCCGGGGCAGGACGACGTCGGGGGCGCCGCCGGCCTGCTTCAGCCGCGGCGGATCGGCGAGCAGGGCGTCCAGGGAGCCCAGCAGGGCGAGGTAGCGCTTGCCGTCGAGGGCGGCGACGGCGCGACGGCGCGAGCCGGAGCCGCGGGCCGCGGTCCATCGGCGCAACCGCCCGCGCACCGGCCCGAGCAGCAGGGTCCTGGGCATGGCGTCGATCCGGCCCCGCAGCCGCTCGGCCAGCACTTCGGTGTCCCGGGCCACGCCCAACTCGCCGGCGAGCCACTTCAGCTCTTCGCCCACGGGGTCGGTGACGGCCCGGTCCAGCACCTTGCGGTACGTGCGGAACGCGCTGCGCAGCCGGCGGGTGGAGACCCGCATCTGGTGGACCGCGTCGGGGAGGTCGCGCCGTACCCCCGGGTCGTACGCCAGCAGGGCCGCGACCTGCTCGCGCACGTAGACGAGGACGTGCGCACCCGCGTCGCCCGAGCCGGCGTCCTCGGGTGCGTCGGCCGGCGCGGTGGCGTCCGGCGGCACGCTCAGCCCGGTCTCGGCCAGCGCGCGGGCGAGCTTGGAGGGCGACGCGGCGGCCGGGATCCCGGCCTTGCGGAACTTCTTGTCGACCTTGGCGAGCAGGGCGGGGTCGCCGTCGTCGGCCAGCTCGACCTCGATCTCGTCCCAGGCGGCGGTGCGCCCGTCGTCCAGGCGCTCGGCGCGCACCGCGTCCCGGCTCAGCTCGGCCAGTGGGGTGCCGTCCTCGGCCAGCAGCTGCGTCACCTGCCGCGAGGAGAGCAGTCGTACGACGGGGACCAGTTCGGCGTCCCGGGTGCGGGCCCGCACCAGCGTCTTCAGGTTGCGCGGCACGCCCGGCGAGAGGGGCGCCCGGATCTCGTCCCGCACGCCCGGTGCGACCGGCAGCTTGAGGTGCCAGCCGGCGTCGTCGCCACCGGTGCGCCGCCGCAGGGTGATGGACGCGGCGGCGAGCCGCAGGTCGGTGGTGTCGTAGTAGACGGCGTCGAGTTCCTGGACGCCCTGGTCGTGGACGGTCGAGACCCCGCCCACCCGGGTCAGGTCCGGCAGTCGGGTCTCGGGGGTGGCTTCGTACTTCCGCTCGATCTCGCGCTTCGTGTCCGCCATGTATCGAATCTAGTTCGGGATGATTCGACACGGCAGTGCGAGGACGGCCCCGGTGTCACTCCGACGGCCGGCCCCTACGCCGTTATGGGCCGCTGGACCCTGATGGACTGGAGCAGTCCGATCGCCACCCAGACGGCGAACATCGAGGAGCCGCCGTACGACACGAAGGGCAGCGGCAGCCCGGCGACCGGCATGATCCCGAGGGTCATGCCGATGTTCTCGAAGGACTGGAAGGCGAACCAGGCGATGATGCCGGCCGCGACGATCGTGCCGTACAGCTCGGTGGTCTCCCGGGCGATGCGGCAGGCGCGCCAGAGCACCACGCCGAGCAGGACCAGTATCAGCGCGGCGCCGAGGAAGCCCAGTTCCTCGCCGGCGACGGTGAAGACGAAGTCGGTCTGCTGCTCGGGGACGAACTGGCCGGTGGTCTGGGAGCCCTTGAACAGGCCGGTGCCGGTCAGTCCGCCGGAGCCGATCGCGATGCGCGCCTGGTTGGTGTTGTAGCCGACGCCGGCGGGGTCCAGTGCCGGGTTGGCGAAGGCCGCGAAGCGGTTGATCTGGTACTCGTCGAGCAGGCCGAGCGCGGCGACGAGGACGGCGCCGACGACTCCGCTGCCGATCAGGCCGAGGACCCAGCGGTTGGGGGCGCCGGAGGCCAGCAGCACGCCGAGCACGATCACCGCCATGACCATCACGGAGCCGAGGTCGGGCATCAGCATCACGATGGCCATGGGCACGGCGGCGATCACCAGCGACTTGGCGACCGTGCGGTGGTCGGGGTGGAGGGTGTCGCCGGCGTCCACCCGCGCCGCGAGCAGCATCGCCATCCCCAGGATGATGGTGATCTTCACGAACTCGGACGGCTGGATGGTGAAGCCGCCGCCGATCACGATCCAGGCGTGGGCGCCGTTGATGGTGGCGCCGACCGGGGTCAGCACCAGCATGATCAGCAGTACGGAGATCCCGTACAGCACCGGCACGGCGCCGCGCAGGGTGCGGTGGCCGAGCCAGATGGTGCCGACCATCAGGGCGACCCCGATGCCGGTGTTGAGCAGGTGGCGGAAGAGGAAGTAGTACGGGTCGCCTTGGTTCAGCTCGGTGCGGTTGCGCGTGGCGGACCAGACCAGCAGGGAGCCGATGGCCGAGAGCGCGAGCGCGGAGAAGAGCAGCGGCCAGTCCAGTCGCCGGACCATCGAGTCGCGGGAGCTGAGCTGGGCCCACAGGCCGCCGCGCTGCGGGCCGTAGCCGGAGACGGAGAAGCCATTGGTGCCGGCCATGCCTCTTAGTCCCTCCGAGCGGGCGGGCCCGCGAGCTGGTCGGTGTCCCGGTCCTGCTGGTCTTGTTGCTGGTTCTGGTTCTGGTTCTGGTCCTGCTGGTCGCCGAGCGGCTCGCCGGTCTCCTCCTCCGGCTTCGGCGGCTCGTACGGCTTGACCTCCGGCGCCTCGATGGTGCCGTCGGTCTCGACCTTGGGCAGCGACGTCTGCGGCTTGGGCAGCAGCGCCCGCTTGAGGTCCTGCTCGCCCTTTTCGTTGAGGCCGTACATCGCCTCGTAGATGTTGCGGACGGCCGGTCCCGAGGCGCCGGAACCGGTGCCGCCCTGGGAGATCGTCATCACGATGGTGAAGTCGTCGGTGTACGTGGAGAACCAGGAGGTCGTCTGCTTGCCGAAGACCTCGGCGGTGCCCGTCTTGGCGTGCATCGGGATCTTGTCGTGCGGCCAGCCGATGAACCGCCAGTTGGCCGAACCGTTCGTCACGACTCCCGCGAGGGCCTCGTTTATCTTGTCCCTGGTCTTGCGGTCCATCGGCAGCTTGCCGTGCGCCTTGGGCTTGATCTCCTGCACGGACTTGCCGTCGGGGCTGATGATCGCCTTGCCGATGGTGGGGTCGTAGAGGGTGCCGCCGTTGGCGATGGCGCTGTAGATCGTCGCCATCTGTATCGGCGTGACGAGGATGTCGCCCTGGCCGATGGAGTAGTTGACGGAGTCACCGGCGCGCATCTGGTTGCCTTCGAGGCAGTTCTCGTACGCGACCTGCTCGGCGTAGTCGCCGCCCTTCTTCCCCGTCTTGCACCAGGACTCCTTGTTGGCCTCCCAGAACTTCTGCTTCCACTCGCGGTCCGGGACCCGGCCCTTGACCTCGTTGGGCAGGTCGATCCCGGTCTCCTTGCCGAGGCCGAAGTCGTGCGCGGTCCGGTAGAACCAGTCCTTGCTGTCCTTCTTCGGCTTGATGCCGCCGTCCTTCTGCCACTCGTTGTACGCGAGGCCGTAGTAGACGGTGTCGCAGGAGACCTCCAGCGCACGGCCCAGGCTGATGGAGCCGTACCCCTTGGACTCGAAGTTCTTGAACTCCCGGCCGCCGAAGCTCAGCGACGAGGGGCAGGGGTAGTTGTCGTCGAAGTCGTAGCCCGCGCGCACCGCGGCGGCCGAGGAGACCACCTTGAAGATGGAGCCGGGGGCCGCCTGGCCCTGGATCACCCGGTTCAGCAGCGGATAGTTGGAGTCGTTGCTGGTCAGCGCGGCGTAGTCCTTGGCCGAGATGCCACCGACCCAGGCGTTGGGGTCGTACGTGGGCTGCGAGGCCATGGCGACGACCCGGCCGGTCTTGTTCTCCATGACGACGACCGCGCCCGCGTCGGCCTTGTAGGTGCGCTGGGTGTTGCGGTCGAACGTCTTGCGGGCCTCCTTCATCGCCCAGTTCAGCTCGTACTCGGCGACGGCCTGCACCCGGGCGTCGATGGAGGTGACCAGGTTGGAACCGGCCTGCGCCTCGTCGCGGTCGGACTCGCCGATGACCCGGCCGAGGTTGTCGACCTCGTAGCGGGTCACGCCGGCCTTGCCGCGCAGCGCCTTGTCGTAGGTGCGCTCAAGACCCGAGCGGCCGACCTGGTCGGAGCGGAGGTAGGGCGATTCGGAGTCCTTGGCCTTCTCGATCTCGCCGTCCGTCACGGGCGAGAGGTAGCCGAGCACCTGGGCGGCGTTGGCCTTGCCGGGCGCGGTGTAGCGGCGTACGGCGGTGGGCTCGGCGGTGATGCCGACGAAGTCCTCGGCGCGCTCGCGGATCTGGAGCGCCTGCTGGGTGGTGGCCTCGTCGGTGACCGGGATCGGCTGGTAGGGCGACCCGTTCCAGCAGGGCTTGGGCGTCTTCGCGTCGCACAGCCGGACCTTGTCCATGACCTCCTTCGGCTGCATGCCGAGGACTTCGGCGAGCCGGGTCAGGACGGCCTTGCCGTCGTCCTTCATCTTCATCAGCTCGGTGCGCGAGGCGGAGACCACGAGCCGGGTCTCGTTGTCGGCGAGGGCCACTCCGCGGGCGTCCAGGATGGAGCCGCGCACGGCGGGTTGGACGACGCGCTGGACGCCGTTGTTCTTCGCCTCGTCGGTGTACTCCTGACCGTTGCGGATCTGGAGGTACCACAGGCGCCCGCCGAGGGTGAGCAGGAGGGAGAAGACCAGGATCTGGATGATGACGAGCCGGATCTGGACCCGGGGGGTCCGCCCGGTCTCCGGGATGTTGCTCATGCTGCGCGTTCCCCTCCCTCGCTCACAGTCGCTTGACGCCCTTGATGCGGCCGGCGCGGTTCGCCCTGGTCCGCGCCGTCTTCACCCGCAGCCCGCCGCGCTGGCTGCCGATCCGCAGACCGGTGCCGGAGGCAAGCCAGCCGGAGGCCACGTCGCCGCCGCTCTGGGAATCGGCGAGCGGATCGTGGTCCGTCCTGCGGGCGAGGGCCATGATGAACGGCACCGTGAACGGCGCCAGCAGCAGGTCGTAGACCGCCGCGGTGAACAGCAGGCCGCCCAGGCCGACGTGGCGGGCGGCGGTGTCGCCGACGAGGGCGCCGACGCCCGCGTACAGCAGCGTGGAGCCGATGGCGGCGGCGACCACCACGGCCATCGGGCCGGTGGCGGAGCGCAGCTTGCCGTCCTGGGGGCGGGCGAGACCGGCGAGGTAGCCGATGACGCACAGCACCAGGGCGTACCGGCCGAGCGCGTGGTCGGCGGGCGGCGCCAGGTCGGCCAGCAGCCCGGCGCCGAAGCCGATGAAGGCGCCGGCCAGGTGCCCGTAGACGAAGGCCAGTCCGAGGACCGTGAGCAGCAGCAGGTCGGGCACGGCGCCCGGGAGCTGGAGCCGGGCGAGGACGGAGACCTGGACCACGAGCGCGACCACGACCAGGGCCGTGGAGAGAAGGATCCGGTTGACACGCATGTACGGATCAGCTCCTACTGCTGCTCGTCGGTGCGGACGCCGGGGGCGGCGGGGGTGGCGGCGCCCTGGTCCGGGGGCTGGTTGGGCGGCTGGTTCGGATCGGGCGTCTCGCCCGGGTCCGGGGCCGCGCCCGGATCCAGCTCCTGGCTCTCGCCCTGGGGCTGCTCGCCCGCGGGCGCGGACGGGGTGACGGTGACGGTCACCGTCGGCGTGGGCACGGGCTTCGCCTTGGGCGGCAGCACGGCGTCGCGCGGATCGGTCCTGGGCGCCTCGACCACGACGCCGACGATGTCGAGCCGGCTGAAGCCGACGTACGGCCGGACGTAGATGGTGCGGGTCAGGTCACCGCGGGCGGGGTCGACGCGGACCACCTCGCCGATCGGCACGCCCGCGACGAACGGCCGGGACGCCTGCGAGCCGAAGGTGACCAGCCGGTCCCCCTGCTTCACCTTGGACTTCCCGTTGAGGAGCTGGACGGAGAGCGGACGGTCGCCCTGGCCGGTGGCGAAGCCGAGTTCGTCGGTCTTCTCCATGCGCGTGCCGACGGTGAAGTCGGGGTCGTTGGCGAGCAGCACGGTGGCGGTGTTCGGACCGACGGTGGTGACCCGGCCGACCAGCCCGTCGCCGTTGAGCACGGTCATGTCCCGCTTGATGCCGTCGCGCGAGCCGATGTCGATGGTGACGGTCCAGGAGAAGCCCTGGGCCGCTCCTATGGCGATGACCTGGGCTCCCTTGACTCCGTACTGTCCGGCGCCGGCGGTCTTGAGCATCTTGTCCAGCTCGCGCGCCCGGCTGCGGTTGCGGTCGTCGCTGCCGAGTCGCGCCTTCAGCTCCGCGTTCTCCCGCTCCAGCACGCTGATGCGGTCGTGGCGTTCGCCCGAGTCGCGCACCGCGCCGATGGCGTTGCCGACCGGGTCGACGGCGGTGGCGACGCCGTTCTGAATCGGCCCGAAGACGGTGGCGGCGGCCTGCCGGGCGCCGTCGACCGGTGAGTCCTCCCCGCCGCGGATGTCCACCGTGATCAGTGCGAACGCGATGGCGATCAGCAGCACCAAGAGCAGCCGGCTCTCTCGTGTGTCCCTCACGTGCGGCGGCCGTGCCTTCCTCGTAGGAATCTCGGAATCTCAGTTGTGTGTGTCGACGATCGGCCGTACGGGTCGGCAGGCAGCCGTACGGGGGACCGTCCGGTGCGCGCGTCGGCGGGCACCCGCGCCGGAACGGGTCCGGCGCGGGGACGCTAACGGCGGGGCTGGGCGTCCAGGACCTGCTGGAGCGCCTCGAACTCCTCCACGCACTTGCCGGAGCCCAGCGCCACGGAGTCCAGCGGGTCCTCGGCGATGTGGATCGGCATGCCGGTCTCCCGGCGCAGCCGCTCGTCGAGGCCGCGCAGCAGCGCCCCGCCGCCGGTGAGCACGATGCCCCGGTCCATGACGTCGCCGGACAGCTCCGGCGGGCACTTGTCGAGGGTGGTCTTCACGGCGTCGACAATGGCGTTGACCGGCTCTTCGATCGCCTTGCGGACTTCGGCGGCGGAGATGACGACGGTCTTCGGGAGTCCGGAGACCAGGTCACGGCCGCGGATTTCGGTGTGCTCGTCCTGTTCGAGGTCGTAGGCGGAGCCGATCGTGAGCTTGATGGATTCCGCGGTCCGCTCGCCGAGGAGGAGCGAGTACTCCTTCTTGATGTGCTGGATGATCGCGTTGTCCAACTCGTCGCCGGCGACCCGGATGGACTGTGCCGTGACGATTCCGCCGAGGGAGATGACGGCGACTTCGGTGGTGCCGCCGCCGATGTCCACGACCATGTTGCCGGTGGCCTCGTGGACCGGGAGGCCGGAGCCGATGGCCGCGGCCATGGGCTCTTCGATGATGTGCACCTGGCGGGCGCCGGCCTGCGTGGACGCCTCGATGACGGCGCGGCGCTCGACGCCGGTGATGCCCGAGGGCACGCAGACGACGACGCGCGGTCGGGCCAGGTACCGCCGCTTGTGGATCTTCAAGATGAAGTACCGGAGCATCCGCTCGGTGATCTCGAAGTCGGCGATGACGCCGTCCTTCAGCGGTCGGACGGCGACGATGTTGCCCGGCGTCCGACCGATCATCTTCTTCGCCTCGGCGCCGACGGCGAGAATGCCGCCCGTGTTGGTGTTGATGGCGACGACGGACGGTTCGTTCAGAACGATCCCCCGGCCCCTGACGTACACCAGCGTGTTGGCGGTCCCGAGGTCGACAGCCATATCACGGCCGATGAACGACATGTTCTTCCCCAAGAGGATGCGTCCGCCCTTCCCGAATGGAGCCATGACGGCTATTCAGGAAGGCGCGGTGGTGGATTCTGTGGCGTGGCGGCTTCCATCGTAGTGCCGCCGCAGACTGAGCGGCGCGGTGGACCGCCTCTGTATAGGTGACGTCGTGTCGCTGCGATCCGTTCCCGAAAAGTGTCCGCATATGCCGGAGGGCGACCGAATTACATCGGTCGCCCCAGGTCACGCACGTCGTTTGGCGCTGTATGGCTGACGACAGGTCAGGAAAGACCGGGGAAGAAAATCTTCAGCTCTCGAATGGCGGACTCCTCGGAGTCCGAGGCGTGAATCAGGTTCTCCCGGACGATGGTGCCGAAGTCGCCCCGGATGGAGCCGGGCTCCGCGGCGATCGGGTCGGTGGGACCGGCCAGTCGGCGTACGCCCTCGATGACCCGCTCGCCGTCGACCACGAGCGCGACGACCGGACCGGAGAGCATGAACTCCACCAGGGGCTCGTAGAACGGCTTGCCCACGTGCTCGGCGTAGTGCTGCTCCAGGGTCTCCCGGTCCAGCTGCCGCAGCTCCAGCGCGGTGACGGTCCAGCCCGCCTTGGCCTCGATGCGGCCGACGATCTCGCCGACCAGCTTGCGGCGGACCGCGTCCGGCTTCAGGAGGACGAGCGTGCGCTGGGTCATGTGTACGGCTCCTTGCAAGGCATTCGAATGCGGTGGTGTGAGGTTACAGGCCGTCACCCGCACGGCGGCACCTGGACCTGTCCCGTGCACCCGTGGGCCACGAAGGACTACGAAGGTTCGGCCTCCGCCTGCGCGGCCCAGCGGGCCTTCGCCTCGTCGATCTTGCGCCCGTAGTGGATCGACGCCCACCACAGGCCGGCGAAGCAGGCCCCCAGGAAGAACATCATCGGCACGAAGAAGCCGCTGACGACCAGCCCGATCTGGAGCGCCCAGCCGAGCTGGACGCCGCCGGGCCGGGAGAGCATGCCGCACAGCAGCAGGGACAGCACCATCGCGACCCCGCAGACCGTCCAGACGGTGCCCACCGTCAGGGAGTCGTCCTTCATCGCCACCAGACCGGCGAAGCCGATGACGAAGAACTCCCCGATCAGGGTGGAAGCGGCGAGCGTACGCATCAGTTCTCAGCCTTTCCTCAACAGCAGGCGGGCGTCGCCGACGGTGAACACCGAGCCCGTCACCAGGACACCGGCGCCCGCGTACTCGGCCTCCTCCTCCGCGAGGGTGACCGCCGCCTCCAGCGCGCCGTCCAGCCGCGGCTCGACCACGACGCGCTCGTCACCGAAGACCTCCACGGCGATCGCCGCGAGCTCGTCGGCGTCCATCGCACGGGGCTGCGAGTTCTGCGTCACGACGATCTCCGCGAAGACCGGCTCGAACGCCTCCAGCACCCCGCGCACGTCCTTGTCGGCGCTGGTGCTCACCACCCCGATCAGCCGGGTGAAGCCGAACGCCTCGGTGACCGCCTCCGCCGTCGCCCGGGCGCCGGCCGGGTTGTGCGCCGCGTCCAGCACGATCGTCGGGCTGCGGCGGACCACCTCCAGCCGCCCCGGGGTGGTGACCGCGGCGAACGCCGAACGGATCGTGTCCAGGTCCAGCACGCGCGCGTGCTCCGCGCCGACGCCGAAGAACGCCTCCACGGCCGCCAGCGCCACCGCCGCGTTGTGCGCCTGGTGGGCGCCGTACAGCGGGAGGAAGACGTCCGGGTACTCGCCGCCGAGTCCGCGCAGGGTCAGCAGCTGGCCGCCGACCGCGACCTCGCGCGTCACGACGCCGAACTCCATGCCCTCGCGGGCCACCGTGGCGTCCACCTCCACGGCCTTCTTGAGCATCACCTGCGCCGCGTCCACCGGCTGCTGGGCCAGGATCACCGTCGCGCCCTGCTTGACGATGCCCGCCTTCTCGGTGGCGATCGCGCCGGGAGTGGTGCCCAGGCGGTCGGTGTGGTCCAGGTCTATCGGGGTGACCACCGCGACGGACGCGTCGATCACGTTCGTCGCGTCCCACTCGCCGCCCATGCCGACCTCGACGACGGCGACGTCCACGGGCGCGTCCGCGAAGGCCGCGTACGCCATGCCCGTCAGCACCTCGAAGAAGGACAGCCGGAACTCCTCGGCCGCGTCCACCATCTCCACGTACGGCTTGACGTCCTCGTACGTCGAGATGAAGCGCTCGGCGGAGATCGGCGCGCCGTCCAGGCTGATGCGCTCGGTGATCGACTGCACGTGCGGCGAGGTGTAGCGGCCGGTGCGCAGCTCGAAGGCGGAGAGCAGGGCCTCGATCATGCGGGCCGTGGACGTCTTGCCGTTGGTGCCCGTGATGTGGATCGAGGGGTACGCCCGCTGGGGCTCGCCCAACACGTCCATCAGTGCGGCGATGCGCCGCACCGAGGGCTCCAGCTTGGTCTCGCCCCACCTGGTCGCCAGGTCCTCCTCCACCGCGCGCAGCGCCGCGTCGACCTCGGGGTCGGCGGGGCGGGCGGGCAGGGAGTCGGCCTGTGGCGGGCCGCCCTGGGTGCGCAGCGTACGGCTCCCGGCCTCGATCACCGCCAGGTCGGGGTCACGGTCGGTCTCGGCGTCGACGATCTCGTGGAACTCGTCGGCCACGTCACGCTCGTGCGGTTCGGGCTCGGGCCCGTTCGGCTCGGCGGGGTGCTCACTCACGGACCCAGTCTAGAGTCCGGCCCGCGGCCGTCGCCCGGGGGCTCACGGTCGGCTCGGGAGCCGGCCCGCGGGGAGGTGGGCGACGACCTCGTACGCGCCGTCGTGCGCGCCGGCGGTCAGCGTGCCCCCCATCGCGGTGACCCGCTCCCGCATCGAGGACGTGCCGGTGCCGCTGGAGACCGGCTCCGTCACCGGGACCGCGGCGGGCAGCGCGTTGCGCACGGTCACCCGCAGCCGGGTGCCGTCGAGGCCGATCGCGACGCTGACGCGTTCCCCCGGGGCGTGCTTGGCGGCGTTCGTCAGGCACTCCTGCACCACCCGGTAGACCGCGGTCTGCCGCAGCGGCGACAGCCGGTGCGCCGCCAGGCAGATCTCCAGCGTCACCGGGCTGCCCATCCGCTCGCTCTCGGCGGCGAGCGCGGTCAGCCCTTCGAGGCCCGGGGTCGCGGTGCGCTCGTCGGCGCGGTGCACGATGGTGTCGTTCAGCATCAGATGGGCCCGGCGGGCGGTGTCCGCGAGCTCCTCGAAGTCCTTGAGGTGGGGCCCGCCGCGGGCCCTCGCGGCGAGCACCTCCGCGCGCACCGCGAGCACGGTCAGCTCCCGCCCGACGAGGTCGTGCACGTCGCGCGCGACGGAGATCCGCTCCTCCTGCACGGCCTGGAACACGGCGGCGCGCGCCCGCTGCGACGCGAGTTCGCGCACCAGGTCCTGGCGGTAGGCGGCGATGCCGACGGCGGCGGCGAGCACCCCGATGGGCACGATCAGCCCCAGGAAGCCGCTGAGGGTGTCGGCGCGGTGCTCGGGCCAGCCCGGCAGGTGGAACATCGCGTACGACCAGGCGACGTACCCCACGGTCGCGGCGACGCCGGCCGCGCGCCCGCGGAAGCGGCCCAGGGAGTACAGCGCGAACTGGATCAGCGTCAGCTCGTGCAGCCAGCCGAGGAGGACGAGCGCGACGAGGTACGGCACCCAGGGCGCCCGCCGCCGCACCACGAGCGTCGCCGCACCGGCGGCAAGCACGAGGGTGGCGGTCAGCCCGGTGAGCGAGTTGTCGGCGTCGGCGAGCCCCGGCACGTCGAGCACCATGAGGGAGAAGCAGCTCAGCGCGGCGACGCCGTCGAGGGCGCGGGGGGAGCCGGGCCAGCGCCGGGTGCGCTGACGGGCCGCCGTGAGGAGGCGGAGTACGGCGTACCGTGCGGGCGCGAGCATCCCCCCATGATGCGGGGGCCCTCCGGGCGGGTGGAGCGGGGGTCGACGCAGGCCACCTCCCGCGGTGCCCCGCACCCGAGACACCCTCGCCGTCCCCCTGGGGTGCATTGGTCTCCGCGGCCCGGTGGGGCTTGTTCACGCAGTTCCCCGCGCCCCTGAAAACCTCCGCCCTCGGCCCGCAGATATGTGACGGGGGCAGCGAAACAGGTGGCGCTGGGGGTACCACCACGCCCTTCGGGCGTAGGGGGCGGAACTGCGCGACCAGCCCACCACCGGACCGCAGGGACCAACGCTCCTGCGGGGAAACGGCGCGTAGGCCCTCCGCAACGCGACCCGCAGGGGGCTACGCCGGCGGGAGGGTGCTCAGCTGGCCCGAGATGCGGGTGATGTCGGACTCCGCCGCGGACAGCCGCGCGCGGATCTTCCCCACCACCTGCTCCGGCGCCTTCGCCAGGAACGCCTCGTTGCCCAGCTTCGCCTCCGCCTGCGCCTTCTCCTTCTCCGCCGCGGCCAGGTCCTTCGCCAGCCGCTTCCGCTCCGCCGCCACGTCGATCGCGCCGGAGAGGTCGAGCGCCACGCTCGCGCCCGCGACCGGCAGCGTCGCCGTCGCCTGGAAGCCGTCGTCCGCCGGCTGGAGCCGCAGGAGCTGGCGGATCGCCGGCTCGTGCGGGGCGAGCGCCGTACCGGTCAGGTCGAGGCGCGCCGGGACCTTCTGGCCCGGCTGGAGGCCCTGGTCGGAGCGGAACCGGCGGACCTCGGTGACGACCCGCTGGACCAGCTCGATCTCGCGCTCCGCCGCCTCGTCGCGGAAGCCGCTGTCCGAGGGCCACTGGGTGACGACGACGGACTCGCGCCCGGTGAGCGTCGTCCACAGCTCCTCGGTGACGAACGGCATCACCGGGTGCAGCAGCCGCAGGGTGACGTCCAGCACCTCGCCGAGGACGCGCGCGGAGACCTTCGCCTGCTCGCCGCCGGCGAAGTACGTGGTCTTGGACAGCTCGACGTACCAGTCGAAGACCTCGTCCCACGCGAAGTGGTACAGCGCGTCCGAGAGCTTCGCGAACTGGTAGTCGTCGTAGTGCGCGTCGACCTCGGCCACGGTCTTGTTCAGCCGGGACAGGATCCACCGGTCCACCGCCGTGAGCTGCTCCGGCGCGGGCAGGTCGCCCTCCACGGTCGCGCCGTTCATCAGCGCGAAGCGGGTGGCGTTCCAGATCTTGTTGGCGAAGTTGCGGGACGCCTGGACCCAGTCCTCGCCGATCGGCACGTCCGTGCCCGGGTTCGCGCCGCGGGCCAGGGTGAAGCGGACGGCGTCGGAGCCGTACGCGTCCATCCAGTCGAGCGGGTTGACCGTGTTCCCGGCCGACTTCGACATCTTCTTGCCGAACTCGTCGCGGACCATGCCGTGGAAGGCGACCGTGCGGAACGGCGGCTGGCCGTCCATGGTGTAGAGGCCGAACATCATCATCCGGGCGACCCAGAAGAACATCAGGTCGTAGCCGGTGACGAGGACGTCCGTGGAGTAGAACTTCTCCAGGTCCGGGGTCTGCTCGGGCCAGCCGAGGGTGGAGAAGGGCCACAGGCCGGAGGAGAACCAGGTGTCGAGGACGTCGGGGTCCTGCGACCAGCCCTCGCCGGTCGGGGGCTGCTCGTCCGGGCCGACGGCGACCATCTCGCCGTTCGGGCCGTGCCAGACCGGGATGCGGTGGCCCCACCACAGCTGCCGGGAGATGCACCAGTCGTGCATGTTGTCGACCCAGTCGTAGTAGCGCTGGGTCATGTCGGCGGGGTGGATGGCGACCCGCCCGTCCCGGACCGCGTCGCCCGCCGCCTGTGCGAGCGGGGCGACCTTCACCCACCACTGGAGCGACACGCGCGGCTCCAGCGTGGTGCGGCAGCGCGAGCAGTGGCCGACGGAGTGGGTGTACGGGCGCTTCTCGGCGACGATGCGGCCCTCGGCGCGCAGCGCGGCGACGATCGCGGAGCGCGCCTCGAAGCGGTCCAGGCCCTCGAAGGGGCCGTGCACGGTGATGATGCCGCGCTCGTTGAGGACCTCGATCGACTCCAGGCCGTGGCGCTGGCCGATGGCGAAGTCGTTCGGGTCGTGCGCGGGGGTCACCTTGACCGCGCCGGTGCCGAACTCGGGGTCGACGTGGGTGTCGGCGACGACCGGGATGGAACGGTCCGTCAGCGGGAGCTTGATCCGCTTGCCGATCAGGTGCGCGTACCGCTCGTCGTCGGGGTGGACCGCGACCGCGGTGTCGCCCAGCATCGTCTCGGCGCGGGTGGTGGCGACCACGAGGGTCTCGTCGCCGTCGCCGTACTTCAGCGAGACGAGCTCGCCCTCGTCGTCCTGGTAGTCGACCTCGATGTCGGAGATGGCGGTCAGACAGCGCGGGCACCAGTTGATGATGCGCTCGGCGCGGTAGATCAGCTCCTCGTCGTACATCCGCTTGAAGACGGTCTGCACGGCGCGGGACAGGCCCTCGTCCATGGTGAAGCGGTCGCGGTTCCAGGCGACGCCCTCGCCGAGGCGGCGCATCTGGCCCTGGATCTGGCCGCCGGACTCCGCCTTCCACTGCCACACGCGCTCCACGAACGCCTCGCGCCCGAGGTCGTGGCGGGACTTGCCCTCCTTGGCGAGTTCGCGCTCGACGACGTTCTGGGTGGCGATGCCGGCGTGGTCCATGCCGGGCTGCCACAGGGTCTCGAAGCCCTGCATGCGCTTGCGGCGGGTGAGGGCGTCGATCAGGGTGTGCTCGAAGGCGTGGCCCATGTGGAGCGAGCCGGTGACGTTCGGCGGCGGGATGACGACGGTGTACGCCGGCTTCTCGCTCTTCGCATCCGCCTCGAAGTAACCGCGTCCTACCCAGCGCTCGTACAGCTTCCCCTCTACCTCGGCCGGCGCGTACTGGGTCGGCAGTTCGGGGGTGGTGGCTGTCTGCTGCTGAGTGTTCTCGGTCACGCGCCTCAGTTTAGGGGTGTCACGGGCCCGTATTGAAACGGGAAGGTTCGGTAACGGTTGTGACCCCCGTCGCCCCGCCGCGGAGGACCGTGGGTGAGGATGTCAGAGCCAGATAAAGCCTTCAAGGGGGAACTGAGGAATGAGCCACAACCAGCCGGGCCCGTACGACGGGCAGCCCCAGCAGCCCGGACCGTACGGACAGCAGCCGGGTCCTTACGGGCAGCCGCCGCAGCCGGGTCAGCAGCCGCAGCCCGGCTACGGCTTCCCGCAGCAGCCGCCCGGTCAGCCCGGCGCCCCGGGTTACGGGTATCCGCAGGCGGACCCCCAGGGCGGCCAGCCGGGACAGCCGGGTTACGGCGTCCCGCAGCAGGGCCAGCAGCCCGGACCGTACGGGCAGCCGCCGCAGCCCGGTCAGCAGCCGGGCTACCCGCCGGCCGGTCAGCCGCAGCAGCCGGGCCAGTGGGGCCAGCCCCAGCAGCCGGGCCCGTACGGCCAGCAGCCGGCGCACCCCGGCCACGTGCCGCCCCCGCCCGGCGGGTCGAAGAAGAAGACCGGTCTGATCGTCGGCGCCGCAGTGGTGGCCCTCGCGGTCATAGCCGGCGGCGGCTACCTGCTGTTCAGCGGGGACGACTCCAGCTCCGGCGTCGCCGACAGCACCAAGGGCTACAAGCTCACCCCGCCCGCCTCCGTCGGCGACTTCAAGCGCATGGGCGGCGAGTCGGACGACAAGGAGATGAAGGACAGCGACAAGAAGGACGCCGAGGCCATGGGGATCAAGAACCCCAACCAGGCCGGCGCCGCCTATCGCAGCGGGGACGACCCGAGCACCGGCAAGACGCTCGTCATGACCGGCTTCTGGGGCGAGGTCGAGGACCCGGAGAAGGCCGTCGACGGCTTCTTCGACATCGTGCGCAAGGAAGCCAGCAACGGCGGCGAGGACGACGTGCAGCTCCAGGGCAGCGCCAAGTCGTACAAGCCGTCGGGCTTCAAGGGCGCGGTCATGAAGTGCCAGAACGCCAAGGACTCCTCGCAGAAGGAGCCCTTCGAGGTCCCGATGTGCGTGTGGGCCGACTACAGCACCCTCGTGGTCGTGATGCACATGGACATGTCCGCGATGTCCCAGCTGGAAGAGGGCAAGAAGCCGGGCGCGCCGCTGGCCCAGGACAAGCTCGCCGACCTGGCCGCGAAGCTCTACAACACCTCGCGCACCAAGGTTTCCTGACCCCGGGTGACCCAGATCGGGTACGCGTGAAGGAGGGGGCGCCCCGTGCGGGGCGCCCCCTCCTTCACGTGCTACGGGCGGTGTCCTACGCCGACTTCTCGTGCCGGCCGTCGTTCTTCACGATCCGGGGCACCAGGGTCGGGTTCACGTTGTCGCGGACCACGTCCGCGGTGATGACGACGCGGGCGACGTCCTTGCGGGACGGGACCTCGTACATCACGGACTGGAGGACTTCCTCCATGATGGCGCGCAGGCCTCGGGCGCCGGTGCCGCGCAGGATCGCCTGGTCGGCGATGGCCTCCAGGGCGGGGCGGTCGAAGTCCAGCTCCACGCCGTCGAGTTCGAACAGCCGCTGGTACTGCTTGACGAGGGCGTTGCGCGGCTCGACCAGGATCTTCAGCAGCGCCTCGCGGTCGAGGTTGTGCACGGAGGTGATGACCGGGAGCCGGCCGATGAACTCGGGGATCATCCCGAACTTCACCAGGTCCTCCGGCATGACCTCCTGGAACTGGTCGCTCGCCTCGATCTCGCGCTTGGAGCGGATCGTGGCCCCGAAGCCGATGCCCTTGGCACCGGCGCGGGACTCGATGATCTTCTCCAGGCCGGCGAACGCGCCGCCCACGATGAACAGCACGTTCGTCGTGTCGATCTGGATGAACTCCTGGTGCGGGTGCTTGCGTCCACCCTGCGGCGGTACCGAAGCGGTGGTGCCCTCCAGGATCTTCAACAGCGCCTGCTGGACGCCCTCGCCGCTGACGTCACGGGTGATCGACGGGTTTTCGCTCTTACGGGCGACCTTGTCGATCTCGTCGATGTAGATGATCCCGGTTTCGGCCTTCTTGACGTCGTAGTCGGCCGCCTGAATGAGCTTCAGCAGGATGTTCTCGACGTCCTCGCCGACGTACCCGGCCTCGGTGAGCGCCGTGGCGTCGGCGATCGCGAAGGGGACGTTCAGCATCCGGGCGAGCGTCTGCGCGAGCAGGGTCTTGCCGGAGCCGGTGGGGCCGAGCAGGAGGATGTTCGACTTGCCCAGCTCGATCGCGTCGTCCCGGCCCTGCACGCCGCCGTTCTCGCCGGCCTGGACGCGCTTGTAGTGGTTGTAGACCGCGACGGAGAGGGCGCGCTTCGCGGGCTCCTGCCCGACGACGTACCCCTCCAGGAACTCGTAGATCTCACGGGGCTTGGGAAGTTCTTCCCAACGCACCTCGGAGGTCTCCGCGAGCTCTTCCTCGATGATCTCGTTACAGAGCTCGATGCACTCGTCGCAGATGTACACACCGGGGCCTGCGATGAGCTTCTTCACCTGCTTCTGGCTCTTTCCGCAGAACGAGCACTTGAGCAGATCGCCGCCATCACCGATGCGTGCCACGAGGTGCTTCCCCTTCGCCTGGGAGCGGCTTGGTGCAGCCTGCTCCTGGTGCCTCATATCCGACGGTACCTTGCCGGAGCCCTCGTTCGGGCCCCTCTTGGCGCGGTTCACATTGTCGTGGACCGCGCCAAGCCGGGCGGCACCGGGTCAGGCGGCAGCTGCCGCCGTGCTCTTGCGGGTGGAAACGATCTGGTCGATGAGACCGTACTGCAGGGCGTCTTCCGCAGTGAGGATCTTGTCACGCTCGATGTCGTCGCGGACCTTGTCCAGCGGCGTGGTGGAGTGCTTGGCCAGCATCTCCTCCAGCTGCTGACGCATGCGCAGGATCTCGTTGGCCGCGATCTCCAGGTCCGACAGCTGCTCGCGGCCGGTCTGGGAGGAGGGCTGGTGGATCAGCACGCGGGCGTGCGGCAGGGCCATCCGCTTGCCGGGGGTGCCGGCGGCGAGCAGCACGGCCGCGGCGGAGGCCGCCTGGCCCATGCAGACCGTCTGGATGTCGGGCTTCACGAACTGCATGGTGTCGTAGATCGCGGTCAGCGCCGTGAAGGAGCCGCCGGGGCTGTTGATGTAGATCGAGATGTCCCGGTCGGGGTCCATCGACTCCAGGCACAGCAGCTGCGCCATCACGTCGTTGGCCGAGGCGTCGTCGATCTGCACGCCGAGGAAGATCACGCGCTCCTCGAAGAGCTTGGCGTACGGGTCGTACTCGCGCACGCCCTGGGAGGTGCGCTCGACGAAGCGGGGGACGACGTAGCGGTTGTCCGGCTGCGGGCCGGTGTAGAGGCCGCTGGCGGAGAAGTTGGTCATGGGGGTGTTCACCATCCTGGTGGCTTACTGCACAACGGTTCGCTGTCGGGGTGGGCCCGGTCGGGGCCCTGCGGGGCCGGGGAGCTCACCGGAGCTCAGGCGCCGGTGCCGCCGCCGCCGGGAACGTGCGACGCGGACGACATGATGTCGTCGATGAGGCCGTACTCCTTGGCCTCCTCCGCGGTGAACCAGCGGTCGCGGTCGCCGTCGCGGAGGATCGCCTCGACGGTCTGGCCGGAGTGGCGGGCGGTGATCTCCGCCATGCGCTGCTTGGTGCGGAGCAGGTACTGGGCCTGGATCTTGATGTCGGACGCGGTGCCGCCGAGGCCGGCGGAGCCCTGGTGCATGAGGATGTCGGTGTTCGGCAGGGCGAAGCGCTTGCCGGCGGTGCCGCCGGTGAGCAGGAACTGGCCCATCGAGGCCGCCATGCCCATGCCGATGGTGACGACGTCGTTCGGGATGAACTGCATCGTGTCGTACACCGCCATGCCGGCGGTCACCGAGCCGCCGGGGCTGTTGATGTACAGGTAGATGTCCTTCTCCGGGTCGGCGGCGAGAAGCAGCATCTGCGCGGTGATCTTGTTGGCGATGTCATCGTCGACCTGCTGGCCGAGGTAGATGATCCGCTCGCCGAGCAGCCGGTTGTAGACATGGTCACCCAGGCCACCGAGGGACGGCTCACTGGCGGCTTGAGGCATCAGATTCGTCACGTGTCCACCTGCTCGTCTCTGACGGCTGCCCGCCGTCTCAGCGTCTTCGTAGCCGGGGGCGGGTACTGCCTGCCCTCGTATTCATGGACCCTAACGCGCAGGTCGGACAACGCCATCCCGGTTCCCGAACTGTTCGCTCGGAGCGCAAGGTCATGGCCGGGGATCGGGTACGGCGAAGGCCCGGACGCGGGTGCGTCCGGGCCTTTGCTGGCGTGCGGCGGGCCGGCCCGGGGCCGGTCCGGGTGCCTTACGCCTCGGGCTTCTCGTCGGCCTTGTCAGCGGCCTTCTCGTCGGCCTTCTCCTCGGCGGCGGCCTCGACGGCCTCGCCCTCGGCGGCCTCGTCGGCGTCGTCGTCGAGGTCGACGACCTCACCGTTGGTGTCGAGGACCTTGGCGGCCTCGACGACCAGGGCCAGCGCCTTGCCGCGGGCGACCTCGCCGACCAGCATCGGGACCTGGTTGCCCTCGACGACGGCCTTGGCGAACTGGTCCGGGCTCATGCCGGAGGAGGCGGCGCGCCGCATGAGGTGCTCGGTGAGCTCCTCCTGGTTGACGTTCAGCTTCTCCTTGTTGACCAGCTCGTCGAGGACGAACTGGGTCTTGATGCCCTTGACCGCCTGCTCGCGGGTCTCGGCGTCGAACTCCTCCTCGGTCTTGCCCTGGATCTCCAGGTACTTCGCGAGGTCGAGGCCCATCTGGCCGAGCTGGTGGTGCTCCAGGTTGTGCTTGCGGGTGTTGATCTCGTCCTCGAGAAGCTTCTCGGGCATCGGGATCTCGACCAGCTTCAGCAGCTCCTCCAGGACGCGCTCCTGCGCCTGGGTGGCCTGGTCGTACGCCTTCATGTTCTCCAGGCGCTTGCGGCTGTCGGCACGCAGCTCCTCCAGCGTGTCGAACTCGCTGGCGAGCTGGGCGAAGTCGTCGTCGAGCTCGGGGAGCTCACGGGCGGCGACCGCGGTGACCTTCACGGTGACCTCGGCGTCCTTGCCCGCGGCGGAGCCGCCCTTGAGCTGGGAGGTGAAGGTGGCCTCGCCACCGGCCTCCAGGCCCTTCACGGCGTCGTCGATGCCGTCGAGCAGCTCGCCGGAGCCGATGGTGTAGGAGACGCCGTCGGCGACGCCGTCCTCCAGGACCTCGCCCTCGACCTTGGCCTGCAGGTCGACGGTGATGACGTCGCCGTCTTCGGCGGCGCGCTCGACCGGGTTCGTGGTGACGAACCGCTCACGGAGCTGCTCGACCGACTGGTCGACGTCCTCGTCGCTGACCGTGACCGCGTCGACCTCGACCTCGATGCCGGAGTAGTCCGGGATCTCGATCTCGGGGCGGACGTCGACCTCGGCGGTGAAGTTCAGCGTCTCGCCGTCCTTCAGCTCCGTGATGTCGACCTCGGGCTGACCGAGCGGGTTGATCTCCGCCTCGTTGATCGCCTCGGTGTAGAACTTCGGCAGCGCGTCGTTGACGGCCTCCTCCAGCACCGCACCACGGCCGAACCGCTGGTCGATCACGCGGGCCGGGATCTTGCCCTTGCGGAAGCCCTTGACCGTGACCTGCTGGTTGATCTTCTTGTACGCCGCGTCGAGGCTGTCCTTGAGCTCCTCGAAGGGCACCTCGACAGTGAGCCGAACCCGGGTCGGGTTCAGGGTCTCCACGGCGCTCTTCACGGTTCGGTCTCCTTGGTGGCTGAATACTGGGGTCATGCTGCGTACCTGCACGCAGGCGCGGGCCGGCCAATCGGCCCGCTCCACGTCCTGTCCCCATCGGCTGCGGCGCCTAGGCCGCTCTTCCGTGTGCGGACACGCGGGCACGCAGCTTGCATAGTAGCTGTATGCAGGATGCGCCCCACAACGCGATCTTGTGGGGCGGTGAGGACCGTGGTCGGGGTGGCCGGATTCGAACCGACGACCTTCCGCTCCCAAAGCGGACGCGCTACCAAGCTGCGCCACACCCCGTCGGTGCGACACGTAGGGTACATGTTCGCAGGCAGTACGGCTGCCGGTTAATGACTGCACGCGGTGGGCGCCCGGGTGTGCGGGAATCGGGTGTGCGTCCGCCGCCCGCGACCCGCTACGATGCTCTTCGTGCCGCGGACCTGCGGGACGTCGCACCGTACGCGGTGCTTGCGGGCGTAGCTCAATGGTAGAGCCCTAGTCTTCCAAACTAGCTACGCGGGTTCGATTCCCGTCGCCCGCTCCATGATGGAACGGCCCGGGGCCCGGTTCGCGATCTGCGACCGGGCCCCGGGCCGTTCTGCGTGCCTCCGGGGCTCCGGGCTCAGAACTGGAGGTCGCTGATGCTGTTCGCGAGGGAGTCCAGGAAGCGTTGTATCGACGGGGCCATGCCGGTGGAGGCGAGGAAGAAGCCGAAGAGGACCGCCATGACGGCCGGTCCCGCCCGCAGCGAGCCCGACCGCATCAGCACCACCAGGACGATGCCCAACAAGAGCACCACGGACAGCGAAATGGCCACAACTGATCACACCCTCGGTCGGTCCGCCTTGCCGGCTCGGGTCGCACCGGAACGCACGCCTCCGCCTCAGGGACATCGTGCCACCAACGGCGTTGTGTATGCCGCCCGCTGACAACCGAGCGGAATCGGAACCAAGCCATCCACTTCTGCTTCAGGCAGGGTTGGGCCGGCCGTTTCGCGAAGGAGTGGAAGCCGGTGGGGAGTTACGGTCAGCGCCGAGGGCGCGGAGGACCGTGACGTGCAGGGCGGCGTTCGCCTCGTCCGCCGTCATCCCGCCACCCTCGGCTTCCCCGTGGGCAGCGTGCGCCAGGGCGATCACGACGGTGGTGAGCCAGGCGGTCGGCAGGTCCGGCGTGAACTCCCCGCCGTCCTGTCCGCGCCGGACGACCCGGGCGATGCGGTCCACCACGGGGACGTGCCGGTCGCGGTCCTCCTCGGGGCTCGTCGGCAGGGAGTTGATCACGCGGATCAGCTCGGGGTGGCGTCCGGTGGCCCGGGCCGCGGCGTCCAGCAGCCGCAGCAGCGCGTCGGCGGCCGGGCCCCGATCGAGGTCGACGGCGTCCACGGCGGCGACGGCCTCGTCGGTGACGTGGTCGACGACGGCCGTGAGCAGGCCCTCGCGCGAGGCGAAGTGGGCGTAGATCGTCTGCCGGGTGACCCCCGCCGCGGCGGCGACGGCCCCGAGGCCGGCCTCGGGGCGCTCGCCCAGCACCCGGACCGCCGCGTCCAGCACGGCGGCCCTGCTGCGCCGGGCGTCCGCGCGCCGGGGGCGGATGCCCGCGGGGGCGGTGGTGCGCTCGGCGCGCTGCGCCGGTGGTCGGTGTGCGGTCGGGGAGGAGTCCGTCATCTCTTACAGCCTTGTCAGAGTTCTGCCGGGCTGCCTACCGTACCCCCGCCGCGGGACCGCCGGCGTCCCCGTGTCGACAGGAGCCGTGATGCCCCCCTTCCAGGACGACTTCCAGAACGACCCGAAGAAGTTCATCGCCGACTTCTACACCTCCTTCACCGAGGAGATCCTGCACAGCGGAGACGAGCCGGGCGCGATCGTCGACCGCTTCCACGAGCCCGGCTTCGTCCAGGTCGCCGACGGCAACGTCATCGACCGGGAGAAGCTGATGGCGCATCTGCGGCCGGTGCGCAAGAACGCGGTCTCGGGCCGGATGGAGGTGCACGACGCCCTGGTGGACGGCGATCTGCTCGCCGCGCGCTACACCCTGCACGTGACCGGCAGGAAGGGCGACACCGTGAGCGACGTGCACTTCTTCGGGCGCTTCGCGCCGGACGGCCGGATGCGCAGGGCGCACGTCTTCAGTCGTACGCACCGCGTCGACGCAGCGGACGCGGCACCGGCCGACGGGGGCTGACGGCGCGCGGGCCGCGGGGCAGCGCGGCACGGGCCGGGAGGGCGGTGGCCGCCAGGCCCAGGAGCACCACGCCGGCCACGAAGGAGCCGTACACCAGCGGCGGCACGTGCGGAGACCCGCCGGTGATGCCCTTGACCATGGGGATCAGGGTGGCCAGGGCGATGGCGGTGCCCAGGGCGGTGCCGATGCCGGTGACCAGCAGGGCCTCCCAGCGGACCATCCGCAGCACCTGGCGGCGGGTGGAGCCGATCAGATGCAGCACCCGCAGCTCGCGGCGGCGGTCCAGGACGGTCATCACCAGCGTGTTCGCGGCGGCGACCGCGGCGAAGCCGCCGAGGACGGCCGCCATGGTGGTGTTCGCCCAGGCGTTCAGCTCGCGGTCGAGGTCCTGAGCCGTGGCGTAGCCGGCCCGGTCCTGGACGGCGCCCAGGGCCGCGAGGGGGCCGGCCGCGGCCGGCTCGGCCCGCACCAGCAGTTCGGTGGGGTACGCGGCGGGGACGTGCTCCCGCAGCGCGGCGGCGGGCAGCGTCACCTGGGAGAGGCCGAGCCCGCGTCCGTAGACGGCGACGATCCGGGCGGTGGCCGGGGTGCCGTCGGGGAGGCGGTACGTCAGGTCGTCGCCGACGCCCCGGCGCGCCGAGTCGGCCAGCGACGCGTCCACGGCGACGGTGCCGGGGGCGAGGGCTGCCAGCGAGCCCTCCCGTACGCCGAGGTCCTGCACCCGGGCCAGGTCGGCGGGGCGGCCGTCGACGCCCTGCGCGGTCGCGGTGGACAGGTACAGCCCGTCGGAGTGGACCGGCACCAGCACGGAGGTGCGCAGCAGGGACACGGCGGCGGACACTCCGGGGACGGCGGCGGCGCGGTCGGTGGCGTCCGCGGGGAGCACTCCCCCGTCGTCGCCGGTGACGACCAGATCGGCCAGGACGCCGGCGCGCTGTTGGTCCTCGGTGGCCCGGTCGGTGCTGGTGTGCAGGAAGACCAGGACGGACGAGAAGGCCATCGCCAGCGCGATGGGGGTGATGGCGGACGCCATCCGCCGTGCGTTGGCGAGGGCGTTGGCGGCGGCCAGGGACGCGGCGGCGCCGCCGGCGCGCAGCGGCAGCCCGACCAGCGCGGCACAGCCCTTGGCCAGGTAAGGGCCGAGGAAGGCGACCGCGAGCAGGAAGAGCATCACGACGCCGAGTGCGGCGTTCGCCGCGTCCTCGCCGGACTCGCGGGCGGCCACGGAGGAGAAGACCACGCCGCCGGCGAGCGCGCCGAGGCCCAACGGCGTACGGATCCAGCCGAAGCCCAGGCGCTCCACGGAGGCGTCGGCGAGCGCCTGTCCGGGGGCGATCTTCGAGGGGCGGCGGGCGGCGGCGTACCCGGCGATCAGGGCGGTGACGACGGCGGCGCCGGCGGCGACGGCGAGCGGCACCGCGGAGATCGTCAGCTCCAGGCCGCCGGGGACGGCGCCGCGGTCGCGGAGCTGGCCGAACCACCAGGAGGCGAGGGCGATGCCGGGCAGACAGCCGAGGGCGCCGGCGAGCGGGGCGACGAGCATCGCTTCGGTGGCGATGCTGCGCCGGATCTGCCGCGGAGTGGCACCGATCGCCCGGAGCAGGGCGAACTCCCGGCGGCGCAGCCCCACGGAGAGGGCGACGGTGCCGGAGGCGGTGAAGACCGCGACCATGGTGGCGACGCCGCCGAAGGAGCCGCCGATGCCTTCGAGCACGCCGCGGGCCTCGGTGACCGAGGCGTCCTCGGCGGTGCGCCGGGCGTCGCCGGTCAGGACGCGGGGCGCGCCGTCGGCCGTGCCGTACACCGCGGCGAGCTGCTTCTTGACCTGGGCCGTGGAGGTGCCGGGGGCGGGCTGGACGGCGATCGCGTCAACCGTCTTCGGGTGCCCGGACAGGGCGACGGCCGTCGGGTCGGCGAGCCAGGCGCCGGGGGTGTCGGTGCGTCCGGAGACGGTGAGGGCGCGCGGCCCCGCGGGGGTTTCGAGGGTGATCCGGTCGCCGGGGCGCGGGCGTGCGCCCGGGCCGCCGATGACCACGCCGTCGGCGCCGGGCGCACGGCCGGCGGTGAGTTCGACCCCGGTGAACCCGGCCGTGCCGAAGCCCTGGGCGGTGAGCGTTGCGCCGTCGACGCGTACGGGATAGGTGACGTCGCCGACGGCGGAGGCGACGCCCGGCACGGCGGCGGTGCGCTCGACGAGGGAGCGGTCGAGGCGGGGGGTGCCGGGGACGTGGGAGGTGTCGTCGTACTGGTCGGCTCCGCTGCCGACGGTGATGCGGGCGAGCGGGTCGGGCGCGACGACGACGGGCGCGCCCGCGTACCGCTGCGCGGGCAGGGAGACCCGCAGGCCGGTCTCCAGCATGATGCCGCAGGCGGAGACGATCGCGGCGGTGAGCAGCAGGGCGACGAAGGTGCCGGCGAAGGCGGAGGGGCGGAAGCGGACGGCGGCGCGGGCGAGGCCGTTGGGCACGAACATCAGGCAGCCGCCGTCGCGTGGCCGGGGTGCGGAGCACCGGTGCGGGCGGTGCCCGGGGTGAGTGCCGTCATGTGGGCGGCGATCGTCGCGGGGTCGGCGCCGGCGAGGCTGGTGTGGATCGCGCCGTCGGCGAGGAAGAGGACCCGGTCCGCGTGGACCGCCGCGGCGGGGTCGTGGGTGACCATGACGACGGTGGCGCCGAGGTCGTCCACGGCGGAGCGCAGCAGGGCGAGCACTTCGCCCGCGGTGGTGGTGTCCAGGGCGCCGGTGGGCTCGTCGGCGAAGATCACGTCGGGTCGGGTGACCAGGGCGCGGGCGAGGGCGACGCGCTGCTGCTGGCCGCCGGAGAGTTCGGTCGGGCGGCGGCGCGCCTTGTCGGCCAGGCCGACGCGGGCCAGGACGTCCGCGGCGCGGGCGCGGTCCGGGCGGCGTCCGGCGAGCCGCAGCGGCAGCAGCACGTTCTGCTCGACGGTGAGGGACGGCAGCAGGTTGAACGCCTGGAAGACGAAGCCGAGCCGGGTGCGGCGCAGCACGGTCAGCTTCTGCTCGTTCAGTCCGGTGATCTCGGTGCCGGCGAGGCGTACGGACCCCTCGGTCGGGCGGTCGAGTCCGGCCGCGCACTGGAGGAAGGTGGACTTGCCGGAGCCGGAGGGGCCCATCACCGCGGTGAAGGTGCCGTGCGGCAGGTTCAGGTCGATGCCGCGCAGGGCGTGCACCGTGCTCGCGCCGCGTCCGTACCGGCGTCGTACGCCGCGGAGTTCCACCGCTGCGACGTCCTTCATCTTCTCCGCCACCCCATTCACGTCCGTGCAGGTCAACGGTGTTGACGCTACGGATCGCAGGGATCCTGCGGCCATGGCGGCTACCGGCGGATCGGGGGTGGGGACAACCCCACCCCCGAGCGGCCTCCCCCGGCCACATACTTGCGGATATCAATCATTTGGTAAACTAATTACTGACGGTTCCTTGACGCCCTTTTGACTCAGCACACCCTTTTGACTCGTCCCCAGTCGTCCGCAGTCCTTCATGGGACGCCGCCCGGTCGACCCAACAGCCGAAGGATTGAGCCATCGGACACGCAGACACCCTCATAGCCATGGGCGGCGCCTTCCTGGCAGCCGCCTTTCTCGCCCGCGTCGGCGGACGCATAGGTCTCCCCACGATCCCGCTCTTCATCCTGGCCGGCATCCTCCTGGGGCCGCACACCCCCGGCATCGTGCTGGTCTCGGACCCGCACGAGCTGGAGATGCTCTCCGCCCTCGGCCTGGTCCTGCTCCTGTTCTACCTGGGTCTCGAATTCCACCTCGACGACCTCAAAGCCGGTGGCCGCCGCATGGCGATGGCCGGCGGCATCTACCTGCTGCTGAACGTCGGCGCCGGCCTCGGCTTCGGCTTCGCGCTCGGCTGGGGCACCTCCGAAGCGCTGGTGCTCGCCGGTGTGCTCGGCATCTCCTCGTCCGCGATCGTGACGAAGGTCCTCGTCGACCTCGGTCGGATCGGCAACGAGGAGACCAAGCCGATCCTCGGCATCATCGTCGTCGAGGACATCTTCCTCGCCCTCTACCTGGCCGCGCTCCAGCCCATCCTCTCCGGCGCGGACAGCCTCTCGGCCGCCGTGATGGACGCGGGCAAGGCGTTCGGCTTCCTGCTGGCGCTGGCGCTGGTCGCCCGGTTCGGCATCAAGGTCATCGGCCGGCTGATCAACACCCGGGACGACGAACTCCTCGTCATCTCCTTCCTCGGCGCGGCCGTCTTCCTCGCCGGCGTCTCCGAGTGGTTCGGCGTCGCCGACGCCATCGGCGCGTTCATGGTCGGCCTGATGCTCGGCAGCACCACCTCCGGCGACCGGATCCGCAAGCTGGTCCACCCCCTGCGGGACGCCTTCGGCGCGATCTTCTTCTTCGCCTTCGGGCTCTCCATCGACCCGGGCGACCTGCCGACCGTCCTGTGGCCCGTGCTCGCCGCCGTCGCCGTGACCCTGGCGATGAACGTGCTGGCCGGCATCGCCGCCGCACGGCTGTACGACTTCGGGTCGAAACCCGCCGCGAACATCTCCACCACCCTGCTGGCCCGCGGCGAGTTCGCGCTGATCCTCGCCACGATGGCCGCGTCGGCCGGACTGGACGACCGGCTCTCCCCCTTCATCGCGGGATACGTGCTGATCCTGGCGGTACTCGGGCCGCTGGCGGCCGGGCGCTCGCATCTGCTCGCCCGGATGCTGCCGCAGAAACAGCCGGTGGGCACCGCCGGCTGAGCCGGCTTCCCCAACAGCGCTACGGGGCGCGGCAGTTCCGGCCACGGGACCGCCGCGCTCCGTCGTCGTCGCGCACTGCCGCCCGCACCACCGTGCGCCCTCGCCATCCGGGTGAGGGTCGCGATTGGCGGCGTACGGGCGTGGACAACCTCCCCACTACACCGGGAGAACCCGGTGCTTCCAGCCCAAACCAGGAGGTTTCACCATGCGCCCGATCGCTCTGCTCGCCGCCGCCGCCGCGCTCACCGCGGGTCTCGCCGCAACGCCCTCCGCCGCCACGCCCGCGGCGCCCACGGCCACCGAGCGCGCCGCGGCAGCCGTCACCTACTTCTCCGGCTCGAACTGCCCATCCAACAGTCTCTGCCTCTACCGGGACTACAACTTCACCGGTGGGGGCGTCGCCATCAAGGCCGGTGATTACGTCGGCTTCCTCGGCGACTACGGCTTCAACGACAAGATGTCGTCGTGGTCCAACGACACCGGCGTGACCTGTTGGTGGTGGACGGACGCCTACCGGGGCGGCAACTCCCACATCATGTACAACCGCTACCGGGTCAACGTGCTCGCGAGCGAGAACGACACCGCGTCGTCCGTACAGTGCTGACGCGGCGCGACGCACAGCGGCGCTAGGGACGACGCAGCGCTGATGTCGCCGCACCGAAGCAGTGGGGGGCCGGCCGCCGTGGGCGCCGGCCCCTGTCGACGCTGCGAGACTGGGCGGATGACGATCCGCAGCGCGAACGAGCACGACGTGTCCGGCCTCCTCGACCTCGCGGCCGAGGTCGAGCACTGGTTCGGCCCGATGGTCGACGAGCCGGGGTTCCACCAGGCCCTCGCCGAACACGTCCGCCGCGGCACCGCGCTCGTGGCCGAAGACCCCTCGTCCGATGGGACGGTGCTCGGCGGCCTCCTCTTCGACCACGTCCACGCCCCGCTCCACCACGTCGACTGGCTCGTGGTCGCCCAGCGGGCCCGCGGCCGGGGCGTCGGCCGGGCGCTGATGGCCGACGCCGTCGAGCGGTACGTGACCGGTCCGGGCACCATCGAGGTGGTCACCTTCGGCGCGGACCACCCCGGCGCCGTCACCAGCGGGGCGCGGACCTTCTACGAAGGACTCGGCTTCACCCCCGGCGAGCCCACCGAGCCCGGCCCCGAGGGCGGTTCCCGCCAGATCTACCGGCGTACGGTGCCGGCGCCGGCGCTGCCGCGCCTCTGATGCGTCACTCCCCTCTGAGCCGCCGCAGCGTCCACCCCGCGCCGTCCGCGTCCAGCGACTTCGTCGACTGCTTGAAGAGGTGCTCGGCCCGCTCGTAACTCAGCCGGGCGCGGCCCGAGTCCGGGCAGACGTCCGCGGCCGACTCACGGCGCCGGGCCGGGCCGGGGCGGCGGTCGGTGCGGAAGAGGGGCCCGCCCCGGCGGCCCGCGAGCAGTTCCGGCAGCAGTCGAGCGGTGCCCGCGCGCCAACTGATCCAGCGCTCCCCCACCCTGGCCCTGCGGTCCGCCAGGGCGTCCGCGTCCAGGTCCGTCACGTTCAGCGCGAGCACGGCCGTGACCGGTGCGCCCGACTCGTACAACAGCCGCCACAGGGTGCGTTCCCGCAGCGGTACGCCGTCGCGGGCGAAGAGGGCGTCGAGGTCGGCCGGGGCGAGCGGGCGGGTCGGCGTCGGCGTCCCGGCGCGCCGCCCGGGGCCCGCGGCCACCGCCGGGGCGAGCCCGGCCCAGGAGGCGAAGGAGCGGAACGCCGAGCGGTGGCGGTTCCACGTGGCGGGCGCGGCCTGCGCCCACGCGGTGGTGAACACCCGGTCGACGGTCTCCGCGGTCAGCGCCGCCAGCGGGAACGCGTCCCCCAGCGAGCGGCGCAGCCGGCCCAGCGTCTGGCCGTACGAGCGGACGCTGGCGGGGTCGAGGCCGTCACGGGCGAGGAACTCGGCCGCGGCAGCACCGAGGGCTGGCCCGTCCGCACGCGGCTCGGGCCGTCCGGTGTGGGCGGACGCGAGGGCGGCGGCGTCCGCCCTGCGGCGCAGGAACGCGCGCTCGGCCGCGTTCGCCGTCAGCCCGGCGGCCCGTTCGAAGTCCAGCCGGGCCTCTTCGTACCGTCCGATGCGGACGAGCAGATCGCCGCGGACGCCCGGCAGCAGGTGGTAGTCGCGCAGGGCGGGGTCGGCGTCGAGGTCGGCCACGAGGGCGAGACCGGCCTCCGGACCGAGGGCGTGCCCGACGGCGACGGCCCTGTTCAACCGGACGACCGGGGTGGGCACCAGCCGCTCCAGCGCCTCGTAAAGACCCGCGATGCCCGCCCAGTCGGTGTCGGCCGCGGTGGGCGCCTGGGCGTGGGTGATCGCGATGGCGGCCTGGAGGACGTACGGGCCGGGCGGCGCACCGCCCCGGGCCCGGGCGACGTCGCGGGCTTGCAGCATGGCGGCGAACCCGCGGCGGATCAGCAGACGGTCCCAGCATCCGCGGTTCTGCTCGTGCAGCGGGACGGGTTCGCCGGCGGGTCCGGTGCGGGCGGCCGAGCGGGACTCCTGGATCTCCATCAGCGCGACCAGGCCGTGGACTTCGGGCTCCGCGGGCGCCAACCGGGCGAGGAGCCGGCCGAGTCGGAGGGCTTCGAGGGTGAGGCCGGGGCGCATCAGGTCGTCGCCGCCGGTGGCCGCGTATCCCTCGTTGAAGATCAGGTACACGACCTCCAGGACGGCCGAGAGCCGGTCGGCCAGCGCCGTGGCGTCGGGCAGCTCGAAGGGGACGTGCTCGCTGGCGAGGGTGCGCTTGGCGGCGGCGATGCGCCGGGCGACCGTCGTCTCGGTGGTGAGGAAGGCGCGGGCGATCTCGGCGGCCGTCAGCCCGCCGAGCAGGCGCAGGGTGAGGGCGACGCGGGCGTCGGTGGACAGGACGGGGTGGCAGGAGACGAACATCAGCCGCAGGACGTCGTCCCGGCCCGCGCCTTCGTCCGGCGGGGCGGTACCGTCGGGGACGTCGTACGGATCGGGGTCGTCGTGCGCGTCGAAAACGCCGTCGCCGTCGGTCTGTTGCCGGACCTCCTCGCGGGCCTCGTGCGCCAGCAGGTCCGCGGCCCGCTCCCGGGTCCGCGCGCGCCGGATCTCGTCGACCGCGCGCCGCTTGGCGACGGCCGTCAGCCAGGCGCCCGGATTCTCCGGGACGCCCGACCGCGGCCACGTCTCCAGCGCGGACACGAGGGCGTCCTGGGCGAACTCCTCGGCCAGGCCGACGTCGCGGACCAGTCGCGTGAGTCCGGCGACGATCCGGGCGGACTCCTGCTTCCAGACCGCGTCGACGGTGCGTCGGACGTCCAGCACGGTGCGCGTCCTCGTGGGCTCGGGCCTGTCCTGCGGACCAGGCTGGGTGAGTGGGGTGGCGGCGCGCCCCGCGCCCGGTGCTCCTGGCGACCTCCCGCCGCGGGGTGTTGCGCATGCGTGCCGCCCGCGCCCCGTCCGTGGCTGTTCGCGCAGTTCCCACCGGGCCGGCGGGGACCCACGCGGCCGCGGGCACGACGCACGGACGGGGCCCGCGGTCCGGTGGGGGTCAGCCGGTGAAGACCTGCTGGATGATGCTCTCGCCGTCACCGACGATGCGGCGGAAGCGGCGGGCGAGTTCGACCGCCTCCTCCTTGCTGCGCGCCTCGACCAGCGCGAAGCCGACGACCGCTTCCTTGGCCTCGGTGAACGGGCCGTCGGTGACGGTGATCTCGCCGCCGACGGAGCTGACGAGGGTGCCGCCGGGCGCGAGGCCCCCCGTGGCCAGCAGCGCGCCGGACGCGGTCAGCTCTTCGATGAAGGCGGACATCTCCGCGAACATCTTCTCGTCGGCGGCGGGGGTGGTGTCCGTGGCCTTGGTCAGCATCATGTAGCGCATCGGGGTCTCGCTCTCTCCTGTGGTGCTCGGCGACCCGTTCGCCTCGCTCTGCCCAGACGTCGAAAAGCCTATGTGACAGGGAACGGCCACCGTTCCCTGTCACATGCCCGCACGACGCATCGGCGGAACCACCCAGCCGAACGCGAACCGAAGGGCACCCCGACCATGACCACCGCTCACGCCACCACGTCCGCCGTCCCCGCCGCCCGCCCTCACTCCGCCTCCGCCACCCGGGCGTTGCTCGCCGCCGGGGCCGTCGCCGCCCCGCTGTGGGCGGTCGTGTCGTTGGCCCAGGCCGCGACCCGCGACGGCTACGACCTCACCCGCCATCCGCTGAGCATGCTCAGCAACGGCTCCCTCGGCTGGCTCCAGATAGCCAACTTCGTCGTCGCCGGCGTGCTGACGGTCCTCGGCGCGACCGGGCTGCGCCGGGTCATGCGCGGCCGGGCCGGCGGCACTTGGGCCCCCCGGCTGATGTGGGTCAACGGCGTCTGCACCGTCCTCGCCGGAGTGTTCGTCGTCGACCCGGGGGACGGCTTCGCCGGTACGCCCGCCGGACCGCCGGAGTCGCTGTCGGGCGCCAGCTACGGGCACTTGGCGGCCGGGTCCCTCTCCTTCGTCGCGCTGATCGCCGCGAACTTCGTCCTCGCCCGGCACTTCTCCCGCGCCGGCGAGCGCGGGCCCGCGGTCGCCTCCCGGATCGCCGCCACGGCCCTGGTGCTCGGCAACGGCTGGGCGATGACCGGGGGCACGGGCGGTTCGCTCACCCTGGCGGTCGGGGCGATCCCCGCGATGGTGTGGGTGTCGGCGGTCGCCGCGCTGTACCGCAGGCGTACGGCCTGAACGGCGCGGGAGCCGTCAGACCCCGCGGCAGAGCAGCAGTAGCGCGCGGTCGTCGTTGACGTCCTTGGCGACCGCCTCGATCAGGTGCCAGGCGGCGCCCTCGAAGCCGGAGTGCACGTACCGGTCGGCCTCGCCGGTGAGCCGGTCCATGCCCTCGCTCAGGTCCCGGTCCGACGCCTCCACCAGGCCGTCCGTGAAGAGCATCAGGACGTCGCCGGGGCGCAGCGCACCCTTCACCGGGTCGAACTGCGCCCCTTCGTACACCCCGAGGAGGGGGCCTTCGGCGCCCTTCTCCTCCCACAGGCCGCTGCCGGCGTTCAGTTGGAGCGCGGGCAGGTGTCCGGCGGAGAAGAGTTCGTAGTCCCCCGAGTCCAGGTCGAGGACGAGGTGGATGGAGGTGGCGAAGCCCTCGTCCCAGTCCTGGCGGAGCAGGTAGCCGTTGGCGGCGGGCAGGAAGCCGTGCGGCGGCAGCGAGCCGAGGAGCCCGCCGAAGGCGCCGGAGAGCAGCAGCGCCCGGGACGCCGCGTCCATGCCCTTGCCGGAGACGTCGGTGAGGACGACCTCCAGGGTCCGGCCGCCGTTGGTGCGCGCCGCGACGACGAAGTCGCCGGAGAAGGACTGGCCGCCGGCCGGGCGCAGCGCCATCTCCCGGTGCCAGCCCTTGGGCAGCCGGGGCAGGGCGCTCTGGACCCGGATGCGTTCGCGCAGGTCGAAGAGCATGGTGCCGCCGCGCCGCCAGGGCACCCCGACACGGGCCCGGAACTGCGCGATCAGCAACCCGAAGAAGCCGCAGGAGGCGACCACGAGGACGGTGCCCGGGGTGACCCGGGCGGGGCCGTCCGCGTACGGGCCGAGGGTGAAGGTCTCCACGATCAACCCGGCCGCGCAGGCCGCGTACAGCCCGAGCAGGCTCGCGGGCCGCAACAACAGCGCGCCCGCCACGATGGGCAGGACGAGGGCGGCGGGCGAGATCCACTCGGAGTTCCAGGTCGTGCCCCAGGTCAGCAGGGGGACGGTGAGGAAGAGTCCGGCGAGGGCGAGGGTGTCGGAGCCGTCGCCACGGAAGTAGTCGACCATGGACTTGCGCAGCGCGATGCGGACCCGGTGCACGGTCTTGCGCATCCGGGCCCTGAGCGAATCTGCTGCGCTGCCGTGGGCCATTGACGTGTGACCCTATCGATCCATCGATGTTTCGTGCAGGGGGATCCCTCAGACAATGCAGTCGAAATCGGATCGCACTGTCGACATATCGTCCGGTCATCATGGCATATGACAGGACCTCCGCCGGGGTGGGTGTGACCGGAGGAAACGCGTGGTCCGTCTGCGACTGCTGAGGTACGGGACGGGCGCAGGGCGGATGCGCGGGTTCGGGCGCCCCCTCGGGGCGACGCCCGGGGCCCCGGGTCCGTCCGCGCGTCAGTGACTGCCGGCCGCGCGGGGCTGGCAGCGCGGGCACCAGAAGAGGTTGCGGGCAGCGAGGTCCGCCGTGCGGATCTCGGCGTCGCAGACGTGGCACGGGAGGTTCGCGCGCCGGTACACGTACACCTCGCCCCCGTGGTCGTCGACCCTCGGCGGGCGTCCCATCGCCTCCGGCGTGTGCTCCGGGCGCACGGTGTCGATGCGGTTGTTCCGCACGCCCTCGCGCATCAGCTCCACCAGATCGGTCCAGACGGCGTCCCACTGCGCGCGTGTGAGGTCCCGGCCGGGGAGGTACGGGTCAATGCCGTGCCGGAACAGCACCTCCGCGCGGTACACGTTCCCGACGCCCGCGATGACCTTCTGGTCCAGCAGCAGCGCGGCGACCGTGGTGCGCGAGCGGCTGATCCTCGCCCAGGCGCGGCCCGGGTCGTCGGCCGCCCGCAGCGGGTCGGGACCCAGCCGGTCGTGTATCGCGTCCTTCTCGGCGTCCGTGATCAGCGCGCAGGTCGTCGGGCCGCGCAGGTCCATGTACGCGCCGGCGGAGGCCAGTCGCAGCCGGACCGTGTCGGTGGCCGGCGGGGCCGGGGTCGCACCGAAGCCCACCTTGCCGAAGAGCCCGAGGTGGATGTGGACCCAGCCGAGCGGCCCGAACCCGAGGAAGAGGTGCTTGCCGTGCGCCTCCGCCTCCTCCAGCTCCCGACCGTCCAACAGGGCCGCGGAGTCGGCGAACCTGCCCTGCGGGCTCCGGACGGCGACGGTGCGGCCGACGAAGCGCGCGCGGTGGTCGGCGGCGAGCCGGTGGATCGTATGCCCTTCGGGCACGGGGACTCCTGGGGTGTGCCGCGCCCCCGCTCCCGGTGCGGACGGGAGGCGGGGGCGCTGGTGACGTGCGTGGGGACGGGGACGGGGGCGGGCGCGGGGGTCAGGGCTGGGGGTGGCCCTCGGGGATCGGCGGCAGCTCGCCCGTCGACTCGTAGCGGCTCAGCATCTCGATGCGGCGGGTGTGCCGCTCCTCGCCGGAGTACGGGGTGTCGAGGAAGATCTCCACGAAGCGGGTGGCCTCCTCCAGGCTGTGCATCCGGCCGCCGACGGCGATCACGTTCGCGTCGTTGTGCTCCCGGCCCAGCGCCGCGGTCTGCTCGCTCCACGCCAGCGCGGCCCGGACGCCCTTGACCTTGTTCGCGGCGATCTGCTCGCCGTTGCCGGAGCCGCCGATGACGACGCCGAGGGAGTCGGCGTCGGCCGCGGTGCGCTCGGCGGCGCGCAGGCAGAAGGGCGGGTAGTCGTCGAGGGCGTCGTAGATGTGGGGACCGCAGTCGACGGGCTCGTGCCCGTTGGCCTTCAGCCACTCGACGAGGTGGTTCTTGAGTTCGTATCCGGCATGGTCGGAACCGAGGTACACGCGCATGGACGGAAGTGTGGCACGGGTGCGCGGGCGCGGCGGCGTCGGGCGGCCGGAAGGCCGGGAAGGCCGTTCGCGGGGCCGCCGGGAAACTTGACGCTCCTTGTCAGGTATACCGGGCAGGCTGCGGCGCATGGAGCACATGAACGACATCCAGCAAGTCGCCCGGGTCGTCCACACCCCCGCGGACCCCGGTTACGAAGAGGAGGCGTCCGGCTTCCAGACGGGCTTCCGCCAGCGCCCGGAGCTGGTGGTCGGCGCGGCGGACGCCGACGAGGTGCGGCGGGCGGTGACGTACGCGGCCGGCCGCGGCCTGTCCGTGTCCGTGCAGGCCACCGGACACGGGATGCCCGGCGCGCGGGAGGGCGGGCTGCTGATCACCACGCACCGGATGGACGAGGTGCACATCGACCCCGCGGCCCGGACCGCCCGCATCGGCGCGGGGGTGCGCTGGGCGCAGGTCGTGGCGGCGGCGTCCCCGCACGGGCTCGCACCGCTCAGCGGCTCCTCGCCGGGCGTCGGCGCGGTCTCGTACGTCCTCGGCGGCGGGATCGGGCTGCTGGGCCGACGGTTCGGTTACGCCTCGGACCACGTGCGGGCGTTGGAAGTCGTGACGGCCGACGGCGCACTGCGACGGCTCACCCCCGAGGGCCCGGACGGCGACCTGTGGCGGGCGCTGCTGGGCGGGGGCAACGTGGTCCGGCTGGGCGTGGTCACCGCGATGGAGATCGACCTCTTCCCCGTCTCCCTGCTGTACGGGGGGTACCTGCGGTACGGCGAGGAGTCCGTGGAGGCGGCGGTGCGGGCGTATCTGGAGTGGACCCGCGGCGTGCCCGACGAGATGGCGTCCGGGTTCGCGGTGATGGTCTACCCCGACGCGCCCGGCCTCCCGGAGCACCTGCGGGGCCGGTACGTCGCGTCGGTCTCGGTGGCGTACGCAGGCGACGCCGCCGCGGGGGCGCGGCTGGTCGCCCCGCTGCGGGCGGCGGCGCCGGTGGTGGAGGACACCCTGCGGGAGCTTCCGTACGCGGAGAACGCGACGGTGTACGCGGAGCCGGACCAGCCCCACGCGTACTACGGCGACAACGCGATGGTGCGGGACCTGGACGCGGACACGGCGGTGCGAGTGCTGAAGGCGACGGGGCCGGGGCAGCCGGTGTGGTCGGTGACCCAGATCAGCCACTTGGGCGGCGCGCTGGCCCGCGGAGCCGCGGGCGGCGGCGGACCGGACTCGGTCCCGTACCGCTCGGCGGCGTATGCCGTCCGGATGCTGTCCGCCCTCACCCCGGAGGTGGACGTCCCCCGCGTCCGCGCCCTCCACCGCGAGGCCTTCGCCCTCCTCGGCGAGCAGGTGCTGGGCCGGGCGGCCAACTTCTCCTTCGGCGGCGGCGACGAGCTATCGGGCCTCCACGACGCGGAGATCGCGGCGCGGCTGTCCCTGACGAAGCGCCGCTACGACGCGGGCGACGTCTTCTGACCCTGCGCGGCGGCCTCCCGCCGCGGGAGCACGGGCCGTGTGCCGCCCGCGGCCCGGTGGCGGGCTGGTCGCGCAGTTCCTCCCCCTGTGCCGATTCCCCGGCCTGAGCCCAGAAAGTCCAGGCGAGGCCCGCGCTCTCCGCGGAAACCCGAGCAGCACCCACTGCCAGCACGCCGCCTGCGGTCCGTCTGTGGCCGGTCGCGCAGTTCCCCGCGCCCCCAGAACCCACGCCCTGCGGGCGCGAGGTCCCGCCTCCGGCGGGTGACCTCTGGTCGCCCTCCCGGCCGAAGCCGCAAGTCCCCAACGCCCGTAGGGCGTGGGGACTCAGGGGCGCTGGGGGTGCCCCCGTGCCCGCAGGGCACAGGGGGAGGAACTGCGCGACCGGCCCACCGCCGCGGCGGGTCCTAGGGCCTGTCTTACGGATCAGGCTGGATCAGGGTGGGGGTCCCCCCCACGCCCTCCGGGCGTAGGGGGAGGGGTCTGGTCCCGTGGATCGCAAGGCGGAGGACGGGGGCACTCCCCCACGGCTACGCGTGGGGGCACCCCCACCCGGGCCGCCAGGCCCAGGGGGAGAGCCAATGCGGAGGGGGTACTCCCCCACCGCCTCGCGTGGGGGCACCCCCGCCCGTGCCCGCAGGGCACAGGGGGCCATTCGCGACCGACGACAACGCGGAGTGGGGGCACCTCCCGGGCCGAAGGCCCAGGGGGAACGGTGCCAGGGCACGCGAGCCCAGCAAGATCCGTAAGACAGGCCCTAGCGGGAGAGGAGCTTCCACGCAGTGGGGAGCGCGCCCATGGCCAGCGCCGCCTTGAGCGCGTCGCCGATGAGGAAGGGGGTCAGGCCCGCCGCCACCGCCTGGGTCATCGACATGCCGGTGGACAGCGCGAGGTACGGGACGCCGATGCCGTAGATGATCACCGAGCCCACCACCATCGCCCCGGCCATCCGCAGGACGGAACGGTCCGCGCCCCGCCGCGCCAGCGCGCCCACGACCGTCGCCGCGAGGAGCATGCCGAGGATGTAGCCGAACGACGGCATGCCCCAGCCCGCCTCGCCCTCGGCGAACCACGGCATGCCCGCCATGCCCGCCACCGCGTACAGCGCGAGCGAGAGGAAGCCGCGGCGGGCGCCGAGCGCCGTGCCGACGAGGAGCGCGGCGAAGGTCTGGCCGGAGACCGGGACGGGCGAGCCTGGCACCGGCACCGCGATCTGCGCCGCGAGGCCGGTGAGCGCCGCGCCGCCGGCGACGAGCAGGACGTCGCGGGTGCGGGAGGCGGGCAGCAGGTCCGCGAGGACCGCGCGGGGGCGTGTGGTGACGGTGGCAGTGCTCATCGGGTCTCCGCGGGGACGAAGGAGAAGGGACAGGAAGGAAACAAAGAAACAAGGCAAACAACGCGACCGTAGCCCACGGGCTTTCACCGGAACACCATCAAGCGTCGACAAAGGCAGAGGAAGGCCGTTGATGGGGAATCAACAAAGGGGCACCCCCAACCCCACCGCACCCCGCCCCGTACGTGACCCTCGTCACGTGCACGGGACGGTTCCCGGGGCCGTTCCATGGGGAGGTGCGCCAACGGCCGGTCTGTAGGGTCCCACCAACGGAGAGCGATCGCTCGGACGCCCGGCGCCCCGTAGGCGCGTGTACACCATGTGTGAGCCTCGTGACCGTATAGCGGACAGCCGTTCCCACTGAGCGGATGCTGCACTCACACTGGGCGCCTTCCGACCGCTAGCGATAGAGGGCGCCCATGTCCCGAACCTCCGCGTCCGCCGAACCGGCGAAGCCCGCCGGCTCCGGCGGCCCCGTCGAGCGCCGCCCGGACGACGTCGTCCTCTCCCACGGACTCAAGCAGCGACATCTGTCGATGATCGCCCTCGGCGGGGTGATCGGCGCCGGGCTGTTCGTCGGCTCCGGCGCGGGCATCGCCGCCGCCGGCCCGTCCATCGTCGTGGCGTACGCCCTCTCCGGGCTGCTCGTCATGTTGGTGATGCGGATGCTCGGGGAGATGTCCGCGGCGAACCCGGCGTCCGGCTCGTTCTCCGTCCACGCGGAACGCGCGATCGGCCCGTGGGCCGGCTTCACCAGCGGGTGGGCGTTCTGGACCCTGCTCTGCGTCGCCGTCGGCATCGAGGGCATCGGCGCCGCGAAGATCATGAGCGGTTGGATGCCCGGTACGCCGGAGTGGGCCTGGGTCGCCCTCTTCATGCTGGCGTTCTGCGCCACGAACCTGGCCGCGGTCCGCAATTTCGGCGAGTTCGAGTTCTGGTTCGCCGCTTTGAAGGTCGCCGCGATCGTGCTCTTCCTGGTGATCGGCGGGCTCGCGATCTTCGGGCTGCTGCCCGACACCGACGCGCCCGGCACCGCCAACCTCACCGGCGAGGGCGGGTTCCTGCCGAACGGTGCCGACGGGTTGATCATCGGCCTGCTCGCCTCCGTCTTCGCGTACGGCGGTCTGGAGACCGTCACCATCGCCGCGGCCGAGTCGGAGAACCCGGTGCGCGGCGTCGCGAAGGCGGTGCGCACCGCGATGTGGCGGATCGCGATCTTCTACATCGGCTCCATGGCGGTGATCGTGACGCTGGTGCCGTGGGACGCCCCCGAGGTCGCCGAGAAGGGCCCGTACGTCGCCACCCTGAACCACATCGGCATCCCCGCCGCCGGCGAGATCATGAACGTGGTCGTGCTCATCGCCCTGCTCTCCGCGATGAACGCGAACATCTACGGCGCGTCCCGGATCGCCTGCTCGCTGGTCGCCCGCGGCCAGGGCCCGACGTTCATGGGCAAGACGCACAACGGCGTGCCGCGCACCGCGGTGCTCGCCTCCTCCGTCTTCGGCTTCGGCTGCGTGCTGCTCAGCTACTGGCGGCCCGACGACGTCTTCATGTGGCTGCTCAACATGGTCGGCGCGATCATCCTCGTCGTCTGGATCTTCATCGCGGTCTCGCAGCTGGTGCTGCGCCGCCGCACCGAGCGCGAGGACCCGTCCCGGCTGGTGGTACGGATGTGGCTGTACCCCGGGCTGACCTGGGTGGCGCTCGCCGGGATGCTGGCCGTGTTCGTCCTGATGGCCCGCGACGACGGCACCCGCACCCAGCTCTACTACACGGGCGGTCTGACGCTGGCGCTCGCCGCGACGGGGTACGCCCGGCAGACGTGGACGAGAAAGTCGCGCACACGGGATTGACGCCCCCGGCCCGCGGTCGCAAGCTGCTGTGCCATCTACGGAGGTCGGGCGGCCGGGTAGTCGGGTCAGGGACGGCGGCCCCTCGCCCCCACACACGGAGGCGAGCGAATGCGAGTTCTGGCTGCCGGTGACCACTTCGTGCGCAACTCCCTGATCGCCGAGGCCCTGCGGCACGACATCACGGACGCGTCCTTGGACCTCACCGAGTTGACGTTGCCCTGGCCGCTGGAGCCGTTCGGGCGGGTCGCGGAGGTGGAGGAGGCGAGCGACAGCGAGGACGCGCTGATCGCCGCGCTCGACGGGGTGGAGGTCTGCGTCACCCAGATGGCGCCCTTCACCGAACGCGTCCTGGACGCGGCCCCCGCGCTGAAGATGATCGCGGTCTGCCGCAGTTGGCCGGTCAACATCAACGTGGCCGCCGCGCGGGAGCGGGGCGTGCGGGTGTGCTGTGCGCCCGGCCGCAACGCGGCGGCGACCGCGGAGTTCACCCTCGGGGTGATGCTGGCCGCGCTGCGCCGCATCCCGGACGCGCACAACTCCCTCACCGGCAAGGGCCACTGGGACGGTTCGTACTACACCTACGAACACAGCGGCACCGAACTGGAGGACGCGCCCGTCGGGGTCCTCGGGTACGGGGCGGTCGGCAGCCGGGTCGCCCGGGTGCTGGGCGCGTTCGGCGCGCAGGTCGAGGTGTACGACCCGTACGTCCGCGGCGACGTGCACGGCGTGCGGGCGCCGACGCTGGAGGCCATGCTCAGCCGTTCCCGGGTGCTCACCCTGCACGCCCGGCTGACCCCGGAGACCCGCGGCATGATCGGGCCGCACGAGCTGTCGCTGATGCCGCGCGGCGCGGTGCTGGTGAACACCGCCCGCGGCGGGCTGGTCGACACCCACGCCCTGTGCGACGCGCTGGACAGCGGCCATCTCGCCGCGGCGGCGCTGGACGTCTACGAGGAGGAGCCGCCGCGGCCGGGCTCCCGGCTGTTCTCCACCCCGAACCTGGTGCTGACCCCGCACGTGGGCGGGGCGAGCCGGGCGGTGGCGCAGAAGGCGGCGGCGTTCATCGCGGCGGAGGTCGGCCGCTACGCCCGCGGCGAGCGCCTCGCCCACGCGCTGGTGTGACGCCGGGCCCGCGACCGCCCGCCGCCATGCGGGTGATGCGCCATCACCCGCATGGCGGCACCGGTCCGCGGGCACATCGGGGGCATGGGTGATGCGGGTGGGATGACGCGACGCAGTGCCGTGACCTTGGCGGCGGGCGCGGCCGTCACCGGCGCCGCCGGCTCCACCGCGGCGGCGGACCACGACACCGGCCGCGGGCCGCTGGTCATCGGGCACCGGGGCGCCGCCGGCTGGCGCCCCGAGCACACCCGGGCGTCGTACGAACTCGCCGTGCAGACGGGCGCGGACTGGATCGAGCCCGATCTGGTGATGAGCGGCGACGGGGTACTCGTCGTCCGGCACGAGAACGAGATCTCCGGCACCACGGACGTCGCCCGCCGCCCCGAGTTCGCCGCCCGGCGCACCACCAAGACGGTGGACGGACGCCGGGTGACGGGCTGGTTCACCGAGGACTTCGGCCTCGCCGAGCTGCGCACCCTGCGCGCGGTCGAGCGGCTGCCGCTGGTGCGCGACCGGAACACCGTCTTCGACGGGGTGCAGCGGATCATGACGTTCCAGGAGGTGGTGGACCTGGCGCGGGCCCTGTCGCGCATGCACCGGCGGCGGATCGTCGTCTTCCCCGAGACCAAGCACCCCACCTACTTCCGCTCGATCGGCCTGCCCCTGGAGCCCGAGTTGGTCCGGGTCCTGCGGCGCGGCGCGGTCGGCGCCGGCGGGTGCGTGGTGCAGTCCTTCGAGCCGTCGAGCCTGCGTCGGGTGGCGGCGGCCGGGCTGCGGGTGCCGCTGTGGCAGGCGCTCGGCACCGGTGGCGGCCCCTACGGCCACGACGAGACGTACGCGCAGATGCGCACCCCCGAGGGGCTGGCACGGATCGCCGCGTACGCGCAGTGGATCGGGCCCGACAAGTCCTCGCTCGTCGCGCCGTCACCGCTGCTCGCCGACGCGCACGCGGCGGGCCTGCGGGTGGGCGCGTACACCTTCCGGGCGGAGAACCAGTACCTGCCGGCGGAGCTGCGCCGTGGAACGGACCCGCACTCCTTCGGCGCAGCCCTCACGGAGTACGCACAGCACTACGCCATGGGGGTGGACGCGGTGGTGACGGACTTTCCGGACCTGGCGGCGGCTGCCCGTAGGGAGTGGGCCGAGGGCCGGACCCAGGGCGCGTCCGGGGCTTCGCACCGACCCCGGTCCTAGGACCAACGCACGACCCTGCCGGGCCGTTGGGGCGCAATAACTGCTGCTAACGTGCAGATGCATAAGATGTGCAATAAGCAGCAGCCCGGAGGGACCCCGGACATGGCCGTCTACACGCTTCCTGAACTTCCCTACGACTACGCCGAGCTCGAACCGGTCATCAGCCCGGAGATCATCGAGCTGCACCACGACAAGCACCACGCGGCCTATGTCAAGGGCGCCAACGACACCCTGGAGCAGCTCGCGGAGGCCCGCGACAAGGAGTCGTGGGGCTCGATCAACGGGCTGGAGAAGAACCTCGCGTTCCACCTCTCCGGGCACATCCTGCACAGCATCTACTGGCACAACATGACCGGCGACGGCGGCGGCGAGCCGCTGGACAAGGACGGCGTGGGCGAGCTGGCGGACGCGATCGCCGAGTCGTTCGGCTCGTTCGCCGGCTTCAAGGCCCAGCTGACGAAGGCGTCCGCGACCACGCAGGGCTCCGGCTGGGGCGTCCTCGCCTACGAGCCGGTGAGCGGCCGGCTGATCGTCGAGCAGATCTACGACCACCAGGGCAACGTCGGCCAGGGCTCGGTGCCGATCCTCGTCTTCGACGCCTGGGAGCACGCCTTCTACCTCCAGTACAAGAACCAGAAGGTGGACTTCATCGAGGCCATGTGGAAGGTCGTGAACTGGCAGGACGTGGCCAAGCGCTACGCCGAGGCCAAGAGTCGCACCCCGCTGATCGCCCCCTGACGCCGACGGCGCCGGCCCGGCCCGATCCGGCCCGGCGCCCACGCCCGTCCTGCTCGTGATCGTCTTCTCACCCTTCACGTGCGGGCGTAAAGAAGAAGGACCCCCGCGAGGACGTGACTCGCGGGGGTCCTTCCGTTGGTGCGGCGTTTCGGGGCCCGGGGTCAGAGGTTGGAGAAGTCCGGGCCCGCCGTACGGGTGCGCTTGATCTCGTAGAAGCCGGGGGTGGCGGCCACCAGCAGCGTGCCGTCCCACAGCCGGGCCGCGGCCTCGCCCTGGGGCGCGGGGGTGACGACCGGGCCGAAGAAGGCGATCTGCTCGCCGTCGGCGCCGGGGACCGCGATGACGGGGGTGCCGACCTCCTGGCCGACCTTCTCGATGCCCTCCCGGTGGGAGGCGCGCAGCTCGGCGTCGTAGGTGTCCCGGTCGGCGTACGCGATGAGGTCGGCCGGCAGGTCGACGTCCGCGAGGGCGGCGGCGACGGCCTCCCGGGTGGCGCCGGCGCCCTCGTTGTGGAAGCGGGTGCCGAGCGCGGTGTAGAGGGGGCCGACGACCGCGTCCCCGTGCAGCTCGCGGGCGGCGGTGACGACCCGGACCGGCGCGAGGGCGTCCTTCAGGGCCTCCCGGTACTCCTCGGGGAGCTGGTCCAACTTGTCCTCGTTCAGCACGCTGAGGCTCATCACGTGCCAGCGGACCTCGACGTCGCGCACCTTCTCCACCTCCAGCATCCAGCGGGAGGTCATCCAGGCCCAGGGGCACAGGGGGTCGAACCAGAAGTCCACCGGGGTTCTGGCGTTCTCGGACATGTGTCTCCTCAGGGACGTGAAAGTCTGTTTCCGTCAACCACGGCCGTCACCGGCCGATTCCCCGATCACGTGCCGAACGGGGCGCGCAGCGCCCGTGGCAGGATCGGTGCCGTTCACATGAGACACGAAGGAGTGCCCGTGCCGGGTGAGAATCTGTCCCGCGACGAAGCCCGCGAGCGGGCCGAGCTGCTGTCCGTCGACGGCTACGAGGTGGCCCTCGACGTCCGTTCCGCGATCGACGCCCCCGGCGCGGAGGGGCGCGAGAAGGCCGCGCCGCGGACGTTCCGGTCGGTGACCACGATCCGGTTCCGCGCCGCCCGGCCGGGGGCCGCCACCTTCGTCGACCTGATCGCGCCGCGGGTGACCGCGGTGAGCCTGAACGGCGTGGCGCTGGACCCGGCCGAGGTCTTCGACGGCGCGCGCATCGCGCTCGCGGACCTCGCGGCGGAGAACGTGCTCGTGGTGGACGCGCAGTGCGCCTACAGCCGCACCGGCGAGGGGCTGCACCGCTTCGTCGACCCCGAGGACGGCGAGGTGTACCTGTACACCCAGTACGAGCCGGCGGACGCCCGCCGCGTCTTCGCGAACTTCGAGCAGCCCGACCTGAAGGCGCCGTTCCGCTTCGAGGTGACCGCGCCCGAGGGGTGGACGGCGTGGAGCAACGGCGCCGGGGAGCAGGGCGCGGACGGGGTGTGGCGGTTCGCCGAGACGAAGCCGATCTCGACGTACATCACCGCCGTCGTCGCCGGCCCGTACCACTACGAGACCGACCTCTACACCCGGACGTTCGACGACGGCACGGTGCTGGAGGTCCCGCTGGGCGCGATGTGCCGCAAGGGCCTGGCCCGGCACTTCGACGCAGGAGACGTCTTCCTCGTCACCAAGCAGGGCCTGGACTTCTTCCACGACCGCTTCGACTTCCCGTACCCCTTCGGGAAGTACGACCAGGCGTTCGTGCCGGAGTACAACATCGGCGCGATGGAGAACCCGGGGTGCGTCACCTTCCGGGAGGAGTTCATCTTCCGCGGCAAGGTGACGCAGGCGGCGTACGAGCGGCGGGCCAACGTCATCCTGCACGAGATGGCGCACATGTGGTTCGGCGACCTGGTCACCATGGTGTGGTGGGACGACCTGTGGCTGAAGGAGTCCTTCGCCGACTTCATGGGGTCGTACGCGATGGTCGGCGCCACCCGCTTCACCAACGGCTGGACCACCTTCGCCAACAACCGCAAGGCGTGGGCCTACCGGGCCGACCAGCTCCCCTCCACGCACCCGGTCACGGCCGACATCCGCGACCTGGAGGACGCCAAGCTGAACTTCGACGGCATCACCTACGCCAAGGGCGCCAGCGTGCTGAAGCAGCTGGTGGCGTACGTCGGCGAGGACGCGTTCCTGGAGGGCTCGCGGCGCTACTTCCAGCGGCACGCGTACGGCAACACCCGCCTCGACGACCTGTTGTCGGCGCTGGCGGAGACCTCCGGGCGCGACCTGGCCGCGTGGTCGCGGTCCTGGCTCCAGACCTCCGGGGTGAACTCGCTCGCCCCGCAGCTCACCTACGACTCCGGCGACCGGATCACCGAACTCGCCGTCGTCCAGGACGGGGAGGCGCTCCGGCCGCACCGGGTCGCGGTGGGGCTGTACCGGCGCGAGGGCACGGAGCTGGTGCGGTACGCGTCGGCCGAGGTCGACGTCGACGGCGCGCGGACCGCGGTGCCGGAGCTGGCGGGCGCGGAGCGGCCGGCGTTCGTGCTCGTCAACGACGAGGACCTGACGTACTGCAAGATCCGTTTCGACGAGGGCTCGCTGACCACGCTCCGCGCCCACCTGGGCGACGTCACGGACCCGCTGGCGCGGGCGCTGTGCTGGTCGGCGCTGTGGAACCTCACCCGGGACGCGCTGATGCCGGCGCGCGACTTCGTCGACCTGGTGCTGCGGTTCGCCGGGCGGGAGTCCGACATCGGGGTGCTCCAGATGCTGCACGCCTGGGCGCGCACCGCGCTGGTCCACTACGCGGCGCCGACGTGGCGCACGGAGGGCGGACGGCTGCTGGCGGAGGGCGCGCTGCGGGAGCTGCGGCTGGCCGAGCCCGGGAGCGAGCACCAGCTCGCCTGGGCGCGGTTCTTCGGCTCCGTCGCCGACTCCGCGGCGGACCTCCAGCTCCTCAAGGGGCTGCTGGACGGCACCGCGAAGATCGACGGCCTGGACGTCGACCAGGAGCTGCGCTGGACGTTCCTCGGACCGCTGGCGTCGCACGGCGTCGCCGACGGGGCGGCGCTCGCGGCGGAGCTGGCGCGGGACGACACCGCGTCCGGCACGCGCCACCACGTGCGCTGTCTGGCGGCCCGGCCGTCCGCGGCGGTGAAGGACCAGGCGTGGGCGCAGGTCGTGGAGTCGGACGAGCTGTCCAACGCGCTGGTGGAGGCGACGATCTCGGGCTTCGTGCAGTCGGGGCAGCGGGAGTTGCTCGCGCCGTACGCGCCGAAGTACTTCGACGCGATCGAGCGGGTGTGGCGGGAGCGGACCATCCAGATCGGGATGGACGTGGTGTCGGGCCTGTTCCCGTCGCTCCAGGGCGAGGCGGCGGAGCGGGCGGCAACGGAGTGGTTGGCGGCGCGTAAGGACGCGGCGCCGGCGCTCCGCCGCCTGGTGCTGGAGGCGCACGACGACCTGTCGCGCGCGCTGTCGGCCCAACGCTGCGACGCGGCTGCCGCGCCTTCCGAAGGCGCGTGACCCTTGCTGCGCCCCGGCCCGCGCCGGGGCGCTCCTGCGAGGCCCCCGTATGGGCCCCGCCCCCTGCGGAGTGGCGTGCGGTGGGCAACCCAGGGGCCGCGAGCCCGTGCAACCTGGCTCCTGCGGAGGAGCGCGGGGTGGGCTACCCAGGGGCGCGGGGAACTGCGCGACCAACCATCCACGGTCTGTGGGTGACGGACGGCAGGTAGTCCTACGGCGAGTGGTCCTGGGCGCCGCCAAGTCGGCGGGACTATTCGCCGTTGGGCCGCGGGCCCGTTGTCGGCTGCACACCGTACGTGGCTGGTCGCGCAGTTCCCCGCGCTCCTCCGCAGGAGGTAGGTCGCCCACATTCGCGAGGGGTCCCGCGGGGGAAAGGTCGCGGGATGCCCACAGGGGTGTAACAGCGGTTAGCGCGGGGGCTGCGCGCGGGAATGGGGACCGCATGGAACACGACGCTGCCCCGCCCCTGCCCCACTCCCACCCCCGCCAACGCGTGCTGACCGCCGCCGAATTGCGGGCGCTGCGCATTCGTGGGGAGCGGCAGGTGCTGTTGCCGGGGGTGTACCTGTTGCGCGCGGGCGCGGTCACGAGCGAGGAGCGGCTGTGCGGCGCGCTCGTGTACGCGTCGCGACCCGGCGCGGACGGCGGGGACGGCACGTACGGGCAGGCCGTGCTCACCGGGCTCGCCGCGCTCGCACTGCGCGACTTCGCCGGCGCCCCGCCCCTGCGCTCCGTGGAGCACGTCGACGTGTTGGTGCCGCGCACCCGCCGGCTGCGGTCGTCGGGGTACGCGCGGATCGTCCGGGCGCAGGTGCTGCCCGAGCCGGAGTGGCTGCTGGGTCTGCCCGTCGCCCCGGTGGTGCGCGCGGTCGTGGACGCGGTCGCGCAGACCACGGAGCAGGGCGCGGTGGGGACCCTGCTCGCGGAGGCCGTCGGCGGCGGGCACTGCGAGCCGGCCGCCCTGGTCGGGGAGTTGCGGCGGGCGCGGCTGCTGCACCGCCAGCCCGTCGCGGACGCGGTGGAGACGCTGCTCGCGCAGGGCCGGCTGCTCGCCGAGGAGCGGCTGTACGCGCTGGTGCACGCGTACGGCCTGCCCGACCCGGTGTGGAACGTGGAGCTGCGGCTGCCGCAGGGCCCGAGCCTGGGCCCCGTGGACGCGTACTGGCCGGAACAGGCGGTCGCGGTGGAGCTGGACACCCGGGCGCCGCACCAGGGCGCGGACGCTGAGTGCATGCGCCGACGGGAGCGGCTGGAGCAGCTCGGCGTCACGGTCGTGCACATCACCCCGCACACGCTGCGCGACCGCCCTGACCAGCAGGCCGTCGTGGTGCGCACCGCGCTGATGGCGGCGGTGGACCGCCATCCCGCGGACCGGCTCGTCGCCCTGCCCCGATGTCGTTAACTCCCGTTTGCAGACGTCTCGTTCCCGATGGCGCATCGCCCGCAGTGGCGGGTTTATGCCATGACCACATCACATCCACCGGTGCCCCTCCCCAAAACCCCGCCCCGTGCGAAAGGCTGAGCGGTCATCCGGCACCGAAAACCGGACTGACGTTCTCCGTGTCCTCCTTCACAACAGGGATGCTGATGACCCCCGATTCCCAGAGCTCCATATCCGGACGCTCCACCCCCGGGCGCAGACGCGCGGCCCGCATCGCAGCCGCCGCGTCGCTGGTGACCGCGCTGGTCGCCACCGGTGCGGCACCGGCGTTCGCCACCACCGCGGCCGACCCCGACCCCGCTGCCGGGGCGAAGGCCGTACAGCCCGCCGAGCAGAAGCTCGGCGCCGCGGACGTCGAGCTGCTCGCCGAGGCCGAGGCCAAGGGCGAGAAGCACGTCACGGTGATGGTGGCCACCGCCCCCGGCTCGACCGAGCCGGTGGCGCAGCAGTTGGACGCCGTCGACGGTGCGTCCGTCGGCAAGGCGTACGACACACTCGGCTACGTGCGGGCCACCCTGCCCACCGCGAAGGCGGAGGCCGCCCTCAAGGCCGCCGCCAAGCTCCCCAGCGTCCACGGCATCGACCTCAAGCACGAGGTGAAGCTGGACGACCCGACCCCGGCGGGCGACACCACCAAGGCCGCGGGCACCGCCGGCAAGCAGGGCAAGAGCTACCCGGCGCCGGGCAAGCACACGCCCGCGAAGAACCCGTACAACCCGTCGTTCGAGACGGGCGCCGTCGACTTCGTGAAGAAGTACCCGAAGTACGACGGCCGCGGGGTCACCATCGGCGTCCTGGACTCCGGCGTGGACATCGCCCACCCCGCGCTGCAGAAGACCACCACCGGCGAGCGCAAGATCGTCGACTGGGTCACCGCGACCGACCCGGTGTACGACGGCGACGGCACCTGGCGGCAGATGCGGCTGGAGGTGAAGGGCCCGTCGTTCACCGTGAACGGCCGCGCCTACACCGCCCCCGCCGGCACGTACAAGTTCAACCTCTTCGCCGAGGCCGCCACCCGCGGCGGCGACATGGCCGGCGACCTGAACCGCGACGGCGACACCACCGACGTGTGGGCGATGCTGTACGACCCGGCGCAGGGCACGGTCCGCGTGGACCTGGACAACGACGCCGACTTCGGCAACGACACCGCCATGAAGCCGTACAAGGACGGCTTCCAGGTCGGCTACTTCGGCAAGGACGACCCGGCGACCCCGGTCGTCGAGCAGATCCCCTTCGTGATCGAGCTCCGCAAGGACGTCGTCTACAACCCCGACACCGGCGCCAAGGCCGACTACGCCTCCATCGGCGTCATCGAGGGTTCGCACGGCTCCCACGTCGCCGGCATCACCGCCGCCAACAGCCTGTTCGGCGGGAAGATGAACGGCGCCGCGCCCGGCGCCAAGATCGTCTCCTCCCGGGCCTGCACCTGGAGCGGCGGCTGCACCAACATCGCCCTCACCGAGGGCCTGGCGGACCTGGTGATCAACCGGGGCGTCGACATCGTCAACATCTCCATCGGCGGACTGCCGGCGCTCAACGACGGCAACAACGCCCGCGCCGAGCTGTACAACCGGCTGATCGACACCTACGGCGTCCAGCTGGTGATCTCCGCGGGCAACGACGGCCCCGGCACCAACACCCTCGGGGACCCCGGCGTCACCACCAAGGCGATCTCCGTCGGCGCGTCCATCTCCAAGGAGAGCTGGGCCGCGAACTACGGCTCGCAGGTGAAGAAGAAGTACCAGATGATGCCCTTCTCCTCGCGCGGCCCGCGTGAGGACGGCGGCTTCACGCCCACCATCACCGGCCCCGGCTCGGCGATCCAGACCACCCAGACCTGGTCCCCGGGCGGCCCCGTGAAGGAGTCCGGCTACCAGCTGCCGCCGGGCTACTCCATGCTCCAGGGCACCTCGATGTCCTCGCCGCAGGTCGCGGGCGCCAGCGCGCTGCTGCTGTCCGCCGCCAAGCAGCGCGGCATCGACCTGACCCCGGCCAAGCTGCGGACCGCCCTGACCAGCACCGCGAAGAAGATCCCCGGGGTGCAGGCGCACGAGCAGGGCGCCGGTCTGATGGACACCGTCGAGGCGTGGGAGAGCATCACCGACGGCGTCGGCGCCCACGAGTACGCCGTGAAGGCGCCCGTGGACACCGCGATCGACTTCGCGCTGAAGGACCCGGGCTTCGGCACCGGCCTGTACGACCGCGAGGGCGGGCTGAAGGTCGGCCAGTCCAAGACGTACGACATCACCGTCACCCGCACCACCGGCCCCAAGGGCTCCGTGTGGCACGAGCTGGACTGGCGGAACAACGACGGCACCTTCCGCCTCCTCACCGGTGACAAGGTGCGGCTGCCGCTGAACCAGCCGGTGACCGTGACCGTGCAGGCCCGGCCGAAGTCCGTCGGCGTCCACTCGGCGATCCTGGAGGCGGACGACCCGCGCACCGAGGGCGTCGACAAGCAGATCATGTCGACCGTCGTCGTCTCCACGCCGCTGGCGGCCCCCTCGCACGCGTTCTCCGCAGCCGGCTCCGTCCAGCGCAACAGCTCGACCTCGTACTTCATCAACGTGCCCGCGGGCGCGAAGAGCCTGGAGGTCGCGCTCGGCGGACTGGCGAAGGGCAGCCAGACGCGCTTCATCAGCATCCACCCGTACGGGGTGCAGATGGAGGACAGCGCCACCATCTTCTGCTACCCGAACTACGAGAGCCCGACCAACACCTGCCGTCCCGACCTGCGGTCCTACGCGGACCCGACGCCGGGCGTGTGGGAGATCGAGGTCGAGTCGCGGCGCACCTCGCCGCTGCTGGACAACCCGTACGAGCTGGACGTGACGCTGCTGGGTGCGGACTTCGACCCGGCGATCACCACGCTCCCCGAGGTGAAGGTCGGCACCCCGGCCCCGGTCGACTGGAAGGTCACCAACAAGGTCGCGCCCGTCGACGGCAAGCTGGCCGGCGGCGCCCTGGGCTCGGCGAAGGTGACCCGTCCCACCATCAAGCAGGGCGAGTCGCACGAGACCACGGTGACCGTCGGTGCCGGTGTCGAGCGGCTGGACATCGCGATCGGCAACACCTCCGACCGCGGCGCCGACCTGGACCTGTCGGTCTACAACGAGGCCGGCGTGCGCGTCGGCCAGGCCGCTGACGCGGACTCCGAGGAGGCCGTCACCCTGGTCAAGCCCGCGGCGGGCACCTACAGGATCGTGGTCGACGGCTACGCCGTGGCCGCGGGCGGCACCGAGTACGACTACCGGGACGTGTTCTTCGCCCCGTCGCTCGGTGAGCTGAAGGTCGACCCGAACAAGCCGGTCAAGCTCGGCAGCGGTGAGTCCGCGCAGGTCAGCGCGGAGGTCGTGGTGGCCGGTCCGGCTCCCGAGGGACGGCAGTTCTTCGGTGAGGTGCGGCTGGTGAACGCGCGCGGCACCGCGGCGGGCGCCGGCAGCGTCGTGATCGGGAAGGTCGTTCCGTAACGACGGCCGTCACTGCGCAGCAGTGAGTCAACGAGGGGCGGGCACCCGATGCGGGCGCCCGCCCCTCCCCCGTTCCCCGGTGTCCCCCGTGTCCCCCGTGTCCCCCGTGTCCATGGGGCCCGACCGCGGTCACTCGCATCAGCACTCGTGTGCGCGCGCGATGGCCTCCTCCACGGCCAGGGACCGCCCTTGGGGACTGTCGGGCGTCAGGGAGACGGTGCGCCCGTCCGCGGTGGCCACCACCACCAGCCGGCGGCCGGCCGGGTAGGCGTCCGCCGTTCCCACCACCTTCAGCACCACCTGGTCCGGCCCTTCCCGAGGCGTCAGATGACGGTCGACGGCGAGCGTGACCATGAGGTTGAACCTGCCCGAGCCGCCGCCGTCCGCCTTCGGCACTTCAGTGCCTTCGGCGACCTGCACCACCCGGCCCGCCACCGCCCGACGGGTGCAGAGCCCGACCCCTTCTCCGGAGGATTCGGCCGCCCGCTGTCCCGCCGGCACATTGGACACGGCCCGGTCGGACGGCACCGCCACCCGGTACTGGACGACGACCGCGAGGGTCGCGACGGTCGTCAGGGCCGCGACCGACGCGGCGAGCGCCAGCACCCGGCGACCGCGGCGCGGCCGGGGCGCGACGGCGGCCCCGTGCTTCGGCGCGGGCGGCGCCGTCGCCAAGGCGTCGCCGATCAGATGGAGCTGTTCCCGCAGGGTCGCCACGTCGCGCGCCGCCAGGTCCCACTCGGGGTCGCTCCCCCGGGCCGAGCCCCCCGCCAGGACCGCCCGCAGCGCCTCGTCCGCGGCGGTGGCACCGTCCCGCCCCGCACGGTCCGCGCCCTCCCCGCCCTTGTCGGGTCGCTCGTCGCGCATCTCACACCACCTCCCTCTCGTGCAGCCGGGCGCGCATCGCCTTCGCCGCCGCGTGCAGCCGACTCTTGACCGTGCCCTCGGGCACCCCCAGCTCCCGGGCGATCTGCGGCACGGTGAGGTCCGCGTAGAACCGCAGCACCAACACCTGCCGCTGCACCTTCGGCAGTGCCTCCAGGCCGTCGGCGACGTCGAGGGCGAGCAGCCGTGCCTCGGGGTCCTCGCCGTTGCCACGCCCCCACGGCTTCAGCTCGGTCAGCCGCGCCCCGATGCGCTCCTGGCGGCTGTGGGTGCGGTGCCAGTCGGCGGCGAGGTTCGAGGCGACGACCGCCGCCCAGGCGCCCACGTCCCCCGGTGGCTCCAGCCCGCGGGCCCGGCGCTCCAGCAGCCGCAGTCGGACCTGCTGCACCCCGTCCCCCAGGTCGCACGCGGGCACCCCGCCGAGCGCGAGGACCGCGCGCACCCGGCTGACCTGTGCCGGAGCGAGGGGGTCGGCTTCCCCGTCCCGCGCCGCGTCCGCCCTGCGCCTCGTGCTGCCGATGCCCAGCAAATGACTGCCTCCCCCTGCCCGCCCCGTGCCGCGTTTCCCCTAGGACGCGGCGGGCCCCCGAAACGTTCGACTCGTCACACATTCCGCCCCTTGGACAATGGACTGGACAAGCCAGCCGTGGGGACACGCATCATGGAGCGGCACCCGTCGCCAGCGGATCAGCGTGGATCTCGCAGATCAGAACGTACGAAGGAGTCTTCCGTGAGGGTCGGAATCGTCGGAGCCACCGGTCAGGTGGGCACGGTCATGCGCAGGATCCTCGCGGAGCGGAAGTTCCCCGTCGAGGAGCTGCGGCTGTTCGCATCCGCCCGCTCCGCCGGCTCCACCATCACGTGGGAGGGCCGGGAGATCACCGTCGAGGACGCCTCCCTCGCGGACTACAGCGGGCTCGACATCGTCCTGTTCTCGGCCGGTGGCGCCACCTCGCGCGCGCTGGCGGAGAAGGTCGCGGGGCAGGGCCCGGTCGTGATCGACAACTCGTCCGCGTGGCGGATGGACCCCGAGGTCCCCCTGGTGGTCTCCGAGGTGAACCCGCACGCGGTCAAGGACCGCCCCAAGGGCATCATCGCCAACCCGAACTGCACCACCATGGCCGCGATGCCGGTGCTGAAGCCGCTGGCGCAGGAAGCCGGGCTGACCGCCCTGGTCGCCACCACCTACCAGGCCGTGTCCGGCTCCGGGCTGTCCGGCGTCGCCGAGCTGGACGGCCAGGTGAAGCAGACCGTGGAGGAGGCGGCGGCCCTCACCCACGACGGCGAGGCGGTCGCCTTCCCCGAGCCCGGCGTCTACAAGCGCACCATCGCCTTCAACGTGCTGCCGCTGGCCGGCAACGTCGTCGACGACGGCTCCTTCGAGACGGACGAGGAGCAGAAGCTCCGCAACGAGTCCCGCAAGATCCTGGAGCTGCCGGAGCTGAAGGTCTCCGGCACCTGCGTGCGCGTGCCGGTCTTCACCGGCCACTCCCTCCAGATCAACGCCCGCTTCGCCGGGCCGCTGAGCGTGGAGCGCGCGTACGAGCTGCTGGCCGAGGCGCCGGGCGTGGAGCTGTCGGAGATCCCCACCCCCCTCCAGGCGGCGGGCAAGGACGCTTCGTACGTGGGTCGGCTCCGGCGCGACGACACCGTGGAGCACGGCCTCGCGCTGTTCGTCTCCAGCGACAACCTGCGCAAGGGCGCCGCGCTGAACGCCGTCCAGATCGCGGAGCTGGTCGCGGACGAGCTGTCCGCGAAGAAGTAGCGGTAGGAGACGGTCGGCCCCGCCCCGGTGCGGCGAATTCCAGGGGTCGTCGCAACACAGTGATCATCTGGCTGTTGCCAGGAGCTTAGCGAGGCGCTCGGCTGGGGTTTCCCAGCCGAGCGTTTT
>NZ_JBEZNF010000035.1:53440-86668 GCF_040653095.1 Streptomyces sp. NPDC048057 | reverse complement strand
GAGCGCTCGTGACGACCGCTGCGTGACCCCCGGCCTCCGAACTCGTCCCTCGGACCTCAGCTGCCGAAGAGTTCCTCCCCACGTCGTACGACCGGACTCAGTCCGCGATGATCAGGGACGGGGTGTCCCGCTTGAGCACCTCGCCGCGGAAGAACGCCGGGCTGACCCGCCGCATCACCACCATGATCACCAGGCCGAGCGCCAGCAGCCCCACGCCGATCACGAAGACCGAGCCGACGCCCGCGACGGTGGAGCCGCTGCCGTACGCCGGGTCCCACATGTCGTACAGCGTCTTGCCGAAGACCGCCGCGAGCAGCAGCCCGCCGACGACCGGGGCCAGGCCCTTGAAGACGAAGTCCCGGCCGGAGCGGAGGATCTCGGCGCGGAAGTACCAGGCGCAGGCGAAGGCCGTGAGGGAGTAGTAGAAGCAGATCATGAGGCCGAGCGCGTAGATCGTGTCGATCAGGACGTTCTCGCTGACCAGCGTCATGACGGTGTAGAAGGCGCCGGTGGCGATGCCGGCGACGACCGTGGCCTTGCCGGGGGTCTTGAAGCGCGGGTTGACCCGGGCGAAGGACGGCGGCAGCGCCTGGTACGTCGACATCGCGAGCACCGTGCGGGCGACCGGGATGAAGGTGGTCTGGAGGCTCGCCGCGGCGGACGCGAGGACCGCGACGAAGAGCAGGACGCCGAGGCCGGGGCCCATGACCGGGCCGGCGAGCGCGGCGAAGACGTTGTCGGAGGTCTCCGGGTTGGCGAGCCCGAGGCCCGTCCCGCCGGAGCCGACGGCCATCTGCGCGGCGACGCCGGTCATCAGGTACGAGGCGACCAGCACGACCATGGCGATCAGCGCGGCCCGGCCGGGGGTCTTGCCGCTGCCGGTGGTCTCCTCGTTGGCGCTCAGGCTCGCGTCCCAGCCCCAGTACATGAAGATCGACAGCGACAGGCCGGCGGTGAAGGCGGCGAAGGACTCCACGGCGAAGGGGTTCAGCCACTCGGTGGAGAAGGACAGCGAGGTCTCGAACGAGCCCGCCTTGGAGAGCGCCATCGCGACGAAGACGCCGAGGACCAGGAGCTGGAGGCCGACCAGGGCGTACTGCACGCCCTTGGTCGCCGTCATGCCGCGGTAGCTGATCGCGGTGGCGATCGCGATCAGCGCGAGCACGGTGACGATGTGCACGGCCTTGTTGTCGTCGAGCGCGGCCACCGCGTCGCTGCCGGTGACCTCGCCCGCGAGCAGCCAGAAGAAGGACGTCGCGACGCCGGCGAGGTTGGAGAGCACGATGATCGTGGCGACCACCAGGCCCCAGCCGCACATCCAGCCCACCCGCGGCCCGAACGCCTTCACCGTCCAGGTGAAGGAGGTGCCGCAGTCCGGCATGACCCGGTTGAGCTCCCGGTACGCGAAGGCGACCAGCAGCATCGGAAGGAAGCCCGCCAGGAAGATCGCGGGCATCTGGAGCCCGACCTCACCTGCCGTGGAGCCGAGGGTGGAGGTGAGGCAGTAGACGGGGGCGACGGTGGAAATGCCGATGACGGCACTGCCGGTCAGCCCGACGGAGTTGCCGCCGAGCCCTTTGCCGCGCACGCCACCGCCCTTGCCGGGGGCGGCGCCCCGCACCGTGTCTCCGGCCTGCGGCCGGGCGTCCAGCTGAGTCATGAACAGGACGTTAAGTGCTGCGGTTTCCACATCCGGAGCCCAAGCGTCCGAATATCGAACCTTTCCTTTCGGTGGCGAGTACGGAGGATTTCCTGCGCATGAAAGCTCTACTCAGGAAACCACTCCCAGCTCGTAAGGTGTGCCATCGATTTTGCGACGTACGATAACCGCAGCGGTGCCCGTTTTACCCCTTGTGAAATTTTCCGGTGAGCCGACAGCGAACACCCGACGGCCCGGGGCCGCGGGGGTCACCCGGGCCAGACCAGCGCCTGCGTCTCGCTGTACGCGTGCAGGGCGTACGACCCCACGTCCCGCCCCACCCCGCTCTGCTTGAACCCGCCGAACGGCGCCTCCATGTGCCGACCGACCGTGTTCACCCCTACCCCGCCGGCCCGCAGCTCGCCCGCGACGCGGAACGCCCGCGCCACGTCCCCCGACCACACGTAGTCGATCAGCCCGTACTCGCTGTCGTTGGCGAGCGCGATCCCCTCCTCCTCCGTGTCGAAGGGCAGCACCACGACCACCGGCCCGAAGACCTCCTCCCGCACCACCCGCATCGCGCTCGTGCACTCCGCGAAGAGCGTCGGCGCCACGTAGAAGCCCTTGCCGAGGTCGGGCCGCTCGCCGCCGACGACCAACCGGGCGCCCTCCGCCCGGCCCAGCGCCACGTACGACTCCACCCGGTCGCGGTGCGCGGCCGAGATCACCGGCCCCACCACGGTGCCCCGCTCCGCCGGATCGCCCACGGTCAGCCGACCGGCGTACCCGGCGAGGCCCGCCACCAGCCGCTCGTAGATCCCGCGCTGCGCGATGACCCGCGTCGGCGCCGTGCAGATCTGTCCGCTGTAGAAGGAGTACGTCGTCCCGATCCCCGCCACCGCCGCGGCCGGGTCCGCGTCGTCGAAGACGAGCGCCGCGCCCTTGCCGCCCAACTCCATGAGCTGGCGCTTCATCCCGCGCCCGCAGACCTCGGCGATCGCCCGCCCCACCGCCGTCGAGCCGGTGAAGCTCACCATGTCGACGTCCGGCGAGTCGACCGCGGCCCGCCCCGCCGCCGGCCCGGAACCGGTCACCACGTTCACCACGCCCGGCGGCACCCCCGCCTCCGCCAGCGCCCGCGCCATCCGGAACACCGACAGCGGATCCTGCGGCGCCGGCTTCACCACGACCGTGTTGCCCATCGCCAGCGCCGGCGCGACCTTCCCCGCCGGGTTCGCCCAGGGGTTGTTGTACGAGGTGATGCAGGTGACCACGCCCACCGGCCGGCGCACCGCGACCGCGCCGACGACCGCCGCCCGGCCGAAGGGGCCGGCCGCGGTCACCTGCGGCGCCAGCGCCCGCTCGACGGGTTCCAGCGCGCCCTTCGCGTACCGGCGGAAACGCGCGGCGGCCACCGCGACCTGCATGCCGCGCGCGGTCGCGGTCGTCGCCCCGCTCTCCTGGCGGGCCACGTCGGCGTGGGCGGCGGCGTCCCGCTCGATGACGTCGGCGGCGGCGGCGAGGATCCGGGCGCGCTCCTCGGGCGGGGTGCGCGACCAGGGGCCGAACGCCTCGCGCGCCGCCGCTGCCGCCGCGTGCACCTGGGCCCGGCCGGCCTCCGGCGCCAGCCCCACGACGGTCTCGGTCGCCGGGTTCACGACCTCGTAGTGCCCGTCGTCGGGCTCGACCCACTCGCCGCCGATGAACAGCCGCTGTTCCCCCGGCCCCGTCACCGCGTCGGGACCCTGGTGTCAACCGTCCGCGTGTCCCGGCCGGAGCGCAGCACGATCCCCGGCACCGCGCCCGTCACCCGGTCGTCCCGGATCGCCTCCACCCCGTTCACCCGCACGGACACCACCCCCAGCGCCCGGGCGTCCAGCCGCGGGCTGTCCCCCGGCAGGTCGTGCACCAGCCGCGCCGGCCCCGCGTCGATCCGCTCCGGGTCGAAGAGCACCAGGTCCGCGTGGTACCCCTCGGCCACCCGCCCGCGCTCGCGCAGCCCGAACAGCCGCGCCGGATCGTCGGTGAGCATCTTCACCGCGGCCTCCAGCGACACCAGCCTGCGCCCGCGCAGACAGTCGCCGATGAACCGGGTGGTGTACGGCGCCCCGCACATCCGGTCCAGGTGGGCGCCCGCGTCCGAGCCGCCGAGCAGGACGTCCTCGTGCTCCCAGGTGCGCCGCCGCAGCTCCCACGACGCCGGGTCGTTGTCCGTGGGCATCGGCCACAGCACGGTCCGCAGCCCGTCGTTGGCGCAGATCTCCACCAGGCAGTGGAAGGGGTCCTGGCCGCGCTCGGCCGCGATGTCGCCGACGACCCGCCCGCCGAGCCCTTCGTTCCGGGGCGAGTAGGTGTCCCCGATGACGTACCGGTCGAAGTTCGCCAGCCGCCGGAAGACGCCCGCCTCCTTGGACTCCGCGCGCCGCAGCATCTCCGCCCGCACCTCGGGGTCGCGCAGCTTCGCGATCCGCTCCTCCACCGGCAGCGCCAGCACCTCGCCCCACCCGGGGATCAGGTTGAGCGCGCAGAAGGTGCCCAGCGACATGTTCATGGGGGTGAGGATCGGCATCGTCAGCGCGACGATCCGCCCGCCCGCCGCCCGCGCCCGCTCGCTGGCCAGCAGTTGCCGCGGCACCCGCTCGGGCACGGCCGCGTCGACGGTGAGCACGTTCCAGTTCAGCGGGCGCCCGGCCGCCGCCGTCATCGCGACGAACAGATCGATCTCCGCGTCGCTGAACTGGTCCAGGCACCCGGCGACGATCGCCTCCAGCTGCGTCCCCTCGTGCTCGGCGACCGCCCGGGAGAGCGCCAGCAGCTCGTCCGGCGCGGCGTGCCGGGAGGCGACCGGCTGCCCGTCGCCGTCGGCGTGGGTGGACGACTGGGTGGTGGACAGGCCCCAGGCGCCCGCGGCCATCGCGTCGTGCAGCAGCTCCACCATCCGCGCGAGCTGCTCGTCCGTGGGCCGGCCGCCGACCGCGTCGGCGCCCATGACGTGCCGCCGCAGCGCGCAGTGCCCCACCATGAAGCCGGCGTTCACCGCGATCCGGCCGTCCAGGGCGTCCAGGTACTCGCCGAAGGTGTGCCAGTTCCAGGGCGCGCCCTCCTCCAGCGCGACCAGCGCCATCCCCTCGACCCGGGCCATCATCCGCCGCGTGTAGTCGGCGTCCTCGGGCCGGTCCGGGTTGAGCGGCGCGAGGGTGAAGCCGCAGTTGCCGCCGGCGACCGTGGTCACGCCGTGGTTGAGCGAGGGAGTGGCGTAGGGGTCCCAGAACAGTTGGGCGTCGTAGTGCGTGTGCGGGTCGACGAAGCCGGGCGCGAGGACCAGCCCGGTGGCGTCCTCCTCGGTCCTGGCCTCCTCGACGGCGGTCCCCGGCTCGGCGACGACGGCGATCCGGCCGTCCCGCAGCCCGACGTCGGCGACGTACGCCGGCGCTCCCGTCCCGTCGACGACGGTGGCGGACCGGATGAGGTGGTCGAGCACGGCGGTGCCTCCTCGTCAGGCGGTGGTGGCGGCGTTGCGGAAGCGGGTCGTGCGGTGCACGGGGTCGGTGTCGATCTGCGGGATGACGTGCTCGCCGATCAGCTTGATCGTGTTCATGGTGTCCTCGTACGAGATGCCGATCGGCAGCCCGAAGGAGAGCTGGTCGGCGCCCGCCTGCTCCCACCGCTTGCACTGCTGCAACACCTCGTCGGGGTCGCCGCAGATCATCAGCTCCTCCTGGATGAGGAGTTCGACGACCTCCGCGGTGTACTCGGGGAGCAGTTCGGGCCACTCGGGCACGCCCTCGGGCCGCGGGAAGGTGTCGTGGTAGCGGAAGAGCAGCGACTGGAGGTAGTTCAGCCCGCCGCCGACGGCTATCCGCACGGCCTCGTCGTGGGTCTCGGCGCAGATCGCGGTGGAGGTGACCATGACGTTGTCGTTGACGTACGCGCCGATCGCCTGCGCCTCGCCGACGGCGGTCTTGTACGAGTCGAGCACCCACTCCATGTCGGAGACCTTCTGCACGCTGAACCCGAGGACCCCGAGGCCCTTGCGACCGGCCATGGCGTACGAGGAGGGGGAGCCGGCCGCGTACCACATGGCCGGGTGCGCCGCGCCGTACGGCTTGGGCAGCACCTTGCGCGGCGGCAGCGACCAGTGCCGGCCCTGGAACCCCTCGTACTCCTCCTGGAGCCACATCTTGGGGAACTCGGCGATGGTCTCCTCCCAGATCTCCCTGGTGTGGTTCATGTCGGTGATGCCGGGCAGGAAGCCGAGGATCTCGTGGCTGCCGGCGCCGCGCCCGGAGCCGAACTCGAACCGGCCCTCGGAGAGGTGGTCGAGCATGGCGACCTTCTCGGCGACCTTCACGGGGTGGTTGACGGGGGCGAGGGGGTTGAAGATGCCGGAGCCGAGGTGGATGCGGTCGGTGGCGTGGGCGAGGTAGCCGAGGAAGACGTCGTTGGCGGAGAGGTGCGAGTACTCCTCCAGGAAGTGGTGCTCGGAGGCCCAGGCGTACTTGAAGCCCGACCGGTCGGCCTGGATGACGTACTCGGTCTCCTCCATGAGCGCCTTGTGCTCGGCGAGGGGGTCGGTCTCGGCGCGCTTGCCGACGTATCCCTGTACGAAGATCCCGAATTCCACGGGGCGTTCACCGTCCTCTTCCCACTTTTCTGACGCATCGTCAGTTCACGACTGTTCCACCGGCGCCCGGGAGCGTCAATAGCTGACGTCCCGTCAGATCCAGCCTGTCCGTGGTGCTACCCCACGCTCACCCCGGCCAGCCATCCGCCGTCGATGACGATCGGCTGGCCGGTGATGTACGAGGAGTCGTCGCAGCTCAGGAAGAGCGCGAGCTTGGCGATCTCCTCCGGGCTCCCCATCCGCCCCAGCGGCACCAGCTTCCGGTAGTACGCGTCCGCCGCCCGCCGCACCTTCTCCACGGTCGCGGGGTCGGCGTCCGCGGCGAAGGCGTCCGGGTGGGCCATCGGGGTGTCCACCGCGCCCGGACAGACCGCGTTCACCCGGATCCCCTTCGGCGCCAGCTCCAGCGCGGCGACGCGGGTGAGCCCGACGACGGCGTGCTTGGAGGCGGCGTACGCGCCCACGTACCCCATGCCCGTCAGCCCGGTGTACGAGGAGGTGTTGACGATCGTGCCGCCGCCGGCCGCGGCGATCTCCGGCGCGACGGTGCGGATGCCGAGGAACGCGCCGACCTGGTTGACCTGCGTGATCAGCTGGAACTCGGCGAGGGAGGTGGCGACCAGTTCGTTGAAGCGGAGCACGCCGGCGTTGTTGACCAGCCCGTCGACGTGCCCGAACCGCTCCTTCGCGGCCGCGAGCGCGGCGCGCCAGCCGTCCTCCTCGGTCACGTCCAGGTGCAGATAGAGGGCGTGCTCCGCGCCGATGTCGGCGGCGACGGCCTCCCCCTGCTCGTCGAGGACGTCGGCGAGGACGACGCGGGCGCCCTCGGCGGCGAAGAGGCGGGCCTCCGCTTCACCCTGCCCGCGGGCGGCTCCGGTGACCAGGACGACGCGCCCGTGGAGCTTGCCGGGCGGGCTGGGGGGCTGAGGGCTCATGTCGGGGTTCCCTTCGGGTCGTCGAGTGCCTCAGGCCGTGACGTGGGGTGCGACGTCACGGGCGAACGCGGCCATCTGGTCGGTGAGTTCGGCGCGGCTGCGGCTGCGGAACCGCACCTGGATCTGGCCCACCCCCATCTGCGGGTACGCCCGCAGCGACGCGGCGATCGCGGCCGGCTCCCCGGTCAGGGTGCGCCGCCCCACGTCCCACGCCGGCTCCCCCACGTACAACGGCTCGGCGATCGCCCCGACCTCGATCGGCGCGGCGATCCCGGCCTCCTCGCGCAGCCGCCGCAGCCGGGCGATCTGCGCGGGGAGCCGGTCGCGCGGGTCGCCCTGCGGCAGCCACCCGTCCCCGCGCAGCGCTGCGCGCCGCACCGCGGCGGGCGACGACCCGCCGACCCACAGCGGCACCCGCACCTGCGCGGGCCGCGGTCGCTGCCCCAGCCCGGAGAAGGCGAACCGCTCGCCCGCGTGCTCCGGGTACTCCTCGGGCCCGAGCGCGGCCCTGAGCGCGTCGACGGTCTCGTCCAACAGCCCCCCGCGCCCCTCGAAGTCGACCCCGACCGCCTCGAACTCCTCCCGCACGTGCCCGGCCCCCACCCCGAGGACCAGCCGCCCCCCGGAGAGGTGGTCGAGCGTGGCGTACTGCTTGGCGGCCACCAGCGGGTGCCGCAGCCCGACGACGGCGACGTGGCTCAGCAGCCGTACGCGCCGGGTGACCGCGGCGAGGTGGGCGAGCGTGGCGACGGGGTCGTACCAGACGGTCGACATCGCGTCCGCGAGCCGCCGCGGTATCGCGACGTGGTCGCACACGGCGACGTAGGCGAACCCGGTCCGATCGGCGACCTTCGCCACCTCCACGAGGTCGTCCACCCCCGCCTCGGCTTCCCACGCCTCGGCGAACAGCGCGCTCTGGGCCTGCACGGGAAGCTGCATCCCGTAGGCCAACCGCCCTTCGGGCAACACCTGCACGTACACGACGCAACGCCTCCTCGACTCGGCCCCGGGCTCGTCCCGGGCCCCGCGACAACCAGATCTGACGCCTCGTCACATTTGACCGCCTGGGGCGCGACCAGGCAAGGGTGGGGGCCGGGGCAGGAGCGGGACACATGCGTGAAACACGGCGGGGCCAGAATCCGTCGGATGGAGACCAGCGAGTTCAGTGGAGTCAGCGGCGGCGTCGACGTCAGGGAAGTCCCCTGGGACGACGCGGACGCCGTCGCGCTGCGGGCCGGGCAGCGGGCCGAGATAGCGCAGACGTACGGCACCGACGACAGCGAGCCCGGGGCCCCGCCGAGCGCGGCGGACATCGCCGTGTTCCTCGTCGCGTACGGGCCCGACGGGGCGGCGCTCGGGTGCGGTGGACTGCGACGGCTGGGGAGCGGGACGGGTGAGGTCAAGCGAATGTACGTGGCGCCCGGGGCGCGGGGGACGGGGGTCGCCGCGGCGATCCTGCGCGGGCTGGAGGACCGGGCCCGGCACAGCGGATGGCGGGCGCTGCGGCTGGAGACCGGGGACCGGCAGCACGCGGCCGTGCGCTTCTACACCCGCTCCGGCTACGCTCGCATCCCGAACTTCGGCCCGTACGCGCAGTCCCCGGACTCGCTCTGCTTCGAGCGCACCCTGTAGCTCCTCGTCCCCGCCGCGCGGGGTTGGCCCCTGGTCCAGGGTGGGCGTGGCCGCGCCATACAGGTGGTCCCCGCGTGCGGGGGTGGTCCGATTCCGCGGTCGTAGGGCGACAGCGGGGTGCGGTGGTCCCCGCGCACGGCGGGGGTGGGCCCGAGCAGCGCCGTCGTCTCGCGGTGCTGCGTCCCGAGGGCGTCGACGCCCTCCACCGTGGTCATGCCGACCATGGCGCGTCGGAGGTTACGATCTCCGTATGGGTATCGCCGTCACCAAGTAACTCCGGAGTGCCGTTCCACGGCCCCGGCCGCACCGGTCCGCACCGGTGGGGTCCGCTCGTCGTACCGGCACGGAAGCGTCCATTCCGCTTTCTGGAGTACCTGGAGTACGCCGTCCCATGAACGCCCTTCCCAAGGCGTCAGCACGCCCACTGGCCGATCGCCGGATCGTGGCCCTCGCGCTGCTGTCGCTCCTCCAATTCCTCATCGCCCTCGACGTCACCGTCGTCCACGTCGCGCTGCCGTCCATCGGCGCGCAGTTCGACGCCCCGACCGGCTCCCTGTCGTGGGTGGTCACCGGATACACCCTGGTCGGCGGCGGGCTGCTGCTGCTCGGCGGGCGGGTCACCGACCTCCTCGGGCGGCGCAGGATGTTCCTGTGCGGCGCCGCGCTGTTCGCCGTCGCCTCCCTCGCCGCGGGCCTCGCGCCCGACCTGCCGGTGCTGATCGGGGCGCGGTTCGCGCAGGGCGCCGGTGAGGCGATGGCCTCGCCCGCGGCGATGTCGCTGATCGCGCTCCTCTTCCCCGACCCCGTCGAACGCGCCAGGGCCCTCGGCGTCTGGGGCGCGATCTCCGCCGGCGGGCTCGTCGCCGGCGTCCTGCTGTCCGGCGTGCTCACCGAACTGCTGCACTGGCGCTGGATCTTCGGCATCAACGTGCCGCTCGCGATCGCCGTCCTGCTGATCGCCCCGCGGCTGCTGCCGGCGGACGGCCCGCGCGTGCGCACCGAACGCCTCGACCTGCCGGGGGCCGCGCTGCTGACCGCGGGCCCGCTGAGCCTGGTGTACGGCGTGGTGGAGTCGGCGCCCGCGGCCGTCGTGGCGGGGGTGCTGCTGTTGGCCGGCTTCGTCGCCGTCGAGGCGCGCACCCGGCATCCGCTCGTGCCGCTCGCCTTCTTCACGCACCGGATCCGGGCCGTCGCCAACGCCGTGACCGTGCTGCTGAGCGCCGCGCTCTCCACCGCGTTCTTCCTGCTCACGCTGTACTTGCAGAACGTGATCGGGCTCGGCCCGCTCCAGGCGGGACTGGCCTTCCTGCCGTTCTGTGCGGCCCTGTTCCTGGCGATCGCGGGCACGCCCCGGCTGATCGGCGCGATCGGGCTGAAGTACACCGCGCTGGTGGGCCTCGTGGTCACGGGCGCGGGGCTCGCGTGGCTGGCGCGGCTGCCCGACCAGGGTGCGTACGCCGCAGATGTGCTGCCGGGGATGATCGGCGTCGCCGCCGGGATGGGGGTCGGGCTGCTCGCGCTCCAGAACGCGGCGCTGCACGGCGTCACCGAGGACGACGCGGGCACGGCGTCCGGGGTGCAGCGTTCCGTGGACCAGTTGGGCGGGGCGCTCGGGCTCGCGGTGCTGGTCGGCACGGCCGTCGCAGGCGCGGACGCGGCGGGCGCCGAGGGGTTCCGTACCGCCTTCCTGTACGCGCTCGTCGGCATCGGCGCGGCGGCCCTCGCCCTGTTCCTGGCCGCACCCGACGAGCGCGTCGAGGAAGGCAAGTAGCGCTCCGGACGCGGCGCGCGGGGCTCGGGTTGTGATCCCGGAGGACGAGGCGCGGGTGATTCCTCGTCATCACGGACGAGGCGGGAATGGCCCCAGGGTGTCTTCAGGACGGGTCCCGCCGCAGATTACCGTGCGGTAGTCCGTGCGGGGTCCCGGCCGGCTGCCGCCGCGGTCCGGCCGGGGCCCCGACCGTCACTTGCGAAGGGACCGCCGTGACCTCACGCGTCACCACCACCACGCCGTCGACTCGCCCCCCGCAGCCGCGCCGTGGCGCCCGTCGGACCACCGCCACCGTCGCCGTGACCGTCGGCACGCTGACCCTCACCGCGCTCGCGGGCGCCGGCAGCGCATCCGCGGCGCCGGCGCCCGAGTCCGCTGGCGTCTCCGCACCGTCCGACGGTGCGAAGGGCCGCCCCGCACCCGGCAGCGGCAAGCTCGTCAGGGCGACCTCGCTGCCGCCGGAGGCCCGCCCCCACGGCGGCCCCGGCCAGGTCGTCGAGTACACCTCCACCGGCGCGAACGGCCGGAAGGTGCTGGTGTCCGGCATGGTCTTCGCCCCGGCCGGGACGCCCCCCAAGGGCGGCTGGCCGGTGATCTCCCTGGCCCACGGCACCGTCGGCAACGCGGACCAGTGCGCCCCGAGCCGTACGGACGCGTCGACGTTCGCCCACGACCCCGAGATCCGGGGCTGGTTGGACAGCGGCGTCGCGGTCGTGTCCACGGACTACGAGGGCCTGGGCACCCCGGGCGACCACCCGTATCTGCACGCGCGCAGCGCGGCGTACGGCACGATCGACGTCGTGCACGCGGCGCGGCAGGCGGATGTCGGCGTCTCGCGGAAGTGGGTCGCGATGGGCCAGTCCCAGGGCGGCCACGCGGCGATCAGCGCGGCCGTGCACGCGACCCGCTACGCCCCCGGGCTGGACTTCCGCGGCGCGGTGGCCACGGCGCCACCGACGAAGATGAGCCGGCTGGTGGGCGACCGCTCGACCTCGCCGTCGTTCGAGCGCAAGGTGCGTACGGCGCTGTACCCGCTGGTCACGGAGGGCCTGCGGGCCGTCGACGCCGACCTCGACTTCGGGCACCTGTTCACCGACCGGGCCGCCGAGCTGGTGCCGACGGCGCGGACGAAGTGCCTGCCCGACCTCGTCACGCAGATCGTGCAGTCCGGGCTGAACGACGACACGGTGTGGAAGCAGCGCCCGGAGACGGTCCCGGAGCTGCTGAACGCGCTGCGGGAGCACGTGGACACCCCCGTCGTACGGCTGGACCGGCCGCTCTTCATCGGCCAGGGCGCGAAGGACGAGATCGTGCAGGCACACGTCACGGCGGACTACGCGAAGGCGCTGCGGAAGGCGGGCTCGAAGGTGACGTACCGGGAGTACGCGTCGGCGAACCACGGGAGCGTGGTGGACGCGGCGGCGGTCGAGTCCACGGCGTGGATCAAGCAGCGGCTCGGGGTCCGGTAACGTCGTCGGCGGGCCCCGCCGTTGCGGGGCTGCTCCCGGCATCAGCTTGACGCGACGCCACAGCCCGTCGTGGTCCCCGCGGCGCGGGGGTGCTCCGGCGGGGTGCGCGAGCAGCGTCGCACCCATGACGTCGTCCCCGCCCCGCGGGGTTCGTCCCGCCTGGCCCTTCCACCACTCGAAGTGCTTCCCGTCGTCCCTGCCGTGCAGGGCTGGGCGGTCCCCTGCGCGGCGGGGCCGTTGTCAGAGGCTCCTGCCACGATGGGGGCATGACGACGATGCCGGACGGCCGACCCGTCCCGCCCCCGCAGGCCGACGAGCGCACCATGCTGGACGCCTGGCTCGACCACCACCGCGGCACGATCGCCCTGAAGTGCGAGGGGCTCACCGACGAGCAGCTGCGACTGGCGTCGGTGAAGCCCTCGTCGATGACGCTGCTCGGACTCGTCCAGCACCTCGCCGAGGTGGAACGCAACTGGTTCCGCCGGAAGTTCGAAGGGCAGGACGCGCCCCGGGTCTTCGACGACAGCGGGGACGACGGCTTCGCCCTCCGCCCCGACCGGGGGCTCGACGAGGCGATGGCCGCGTGGCAGGCGGAGATCGCCCACGGCCGGGCGATCACCGCGGACGCCTCGCTCGACGACTGCGGCCACCTCTCCGACGAGGAGGCCGGCTACGTCGGCGGCAAGGAGATCTCGCTGCGCTGGATCCTGGTGCACCTGATCGAGGAGTACGCGCGCCACGCCGGGCACGCGGACCTGCTGCGGGAGCGGATCGACGGAGTCACCGGGTCGTAGGTGCGTGTGCGGGGCGGGGGCCTCAACCGTCCGGGGGACCAGGGCTCCCCCGCGCGGCGGAGGGGTTCGGCCCCCGTGGCCGATCCCCCGCCCCCGCCCCGCCACGAAGGATGGGGCCATGGCCCTGAAGCTCTTCCACACGCCCCCCGTCGTCAGCGACACCGAACGACCGGTCCCCCGCTGGGCCCTGCGCCTCGCCTACGCGCTCCCGCTGCTCCTGCTGCCGTCCTGCCTGTGGCGACTGCCCTTCGCCGTCCACTTCGAAATGGGGCAGGTCCAGGACTTCGGCAATCCGCCGCTGTGGGTGTCGATCCCGTACGTGCTCGCGCTCAGCGTGCTCACCGAGGTGGTCGCGGTGCTCACCATCGGGCTGGTGCGGGGATGGGGCGAGGTCGCCCCGTCCTGGATCCCGCTCATCGGCGGCAAGCGCGTCCGGCCGCTGGCGGCGGTGGTGCCGGCGGTCCTCGGGGGCCTCCTCCTCACGGTGCTGTTCACCAGCGTCCCGATCGGCGGGAACCGCAGACTCACCGCGTACGGCGTGGTCGAGGCGGTCGAGTACTCGAACTGGGCGTGGGATGCGCTCGCGACGGTCGCCCTCTCGCCGCTCACCTTCTGGGGTCCGATCGTCATCGCCCTCTCGATCGCCTACTACCGCCGCCGATGCCTCCCGGCGGGGGCAGCGGGAAGCGGCCCGCTCACCGAGACGGCGTGACGGACGAGCGAGGATGACGGGTTGGCCGCGCCCGCGTCGTCTCGCCGTGGCCCGGCGGGCACGCCGATCCCTGCGGGTGCCTGGTACTCGCTCGCGCAGCTCTTCCCTCTGTGCCCTGCGGGCACGGGGCACCCCCTCCGCCAAGAGGGCGTGGTGGCACCCCCCTTACCACCTGACATACCCGCCGTAACCGCACCGGTGCGTTGGTCACCGCAGGTGCGTTGTGGTTGCTCGCGCAGTTCCCCGCGCCCCTCCCCCCTGCCCCAGCCCGCAGACGAGTGACGGGGGCAGCGAAACAGGGGCGCGGGGAACTGCGCGAACAGCCCCCACCGGGCAGCGGCGACCGAATTGCCGCGGGACTGCGGCGGAGAGGTCAGGGCCCCGCCGGACTGCACGAACACCTACTCCGTAGGAACCAGCCTGCCCGCAGGGCCACAGGCGTGCGGGCCTAGAGGGGCGCGGCGGGGCGGCCCGCCGGGTCGCGCCCCGAAGTCGTAGCGCGGGTAGCCGATCGGTTGACTCGGGGTCGAGCGCGATGGGCGATGTGCGCACCGCGGGGTGCGCGCGAAGGTCTTCGCATGAAGACTTCGAGCGCACGACGCAGGGCCCGAGGGGCCATCGTCGACGTCAGCGACCTCCGCAAGGCGTACGGCGGCAGGACCGTCGTCGACGGCATCTCCTTCTCCGTCGCCGAGGGCGAGATCTTCGGGATCCTCGGCCTCAACGGCGCCGGCAAGACCACCTCCGTCGAGTGCGTCGAAGGGCTCCGCGTCCCCGACTCGGGCCGCATCCGGGTCGCCGGGCTCGACCCGGTCGCCGACCACGACGAGGTCACGCAGGTCCTCGGCGCCCAGCTCCAGGAGAGCGCGCTCCAGGCCAAGCTCACCGTGCGCGAGGCGCTCCAGTTGTACTCCGCCTTCTACCCGCGCCCCCTCGACTGGCGGCCCCTCGCCGAGCGGCTGGGGCTGGGCCCCAAGCTCAGCACCCGCTTCGGCCAGCTGTCCGGCGGGCAGAAGCAGCGGCTGTTCATCGCACTCGCCCTCGTCGGCTCCCCCCAGGTCGTCGTCCTCGACGAGTTGACCACCGGGCTCGACCCGCGCGCCCGCCGCGACACCTGGTCGCTGATCGAGGACGTCCGCGCGGGCGGGGTGACCGTCATCCTCGTCACCCACTTCATGGAGGAGGCGCAGCGGCTGTGCGACCGGATCGCCCTGATCGACAAGGGCCGCATCAGCGCGCTGGACACCCCGGAGGGGCTGATCGCCCGTTCGTCGGGGTCCACGGTCATCTCCTTCACGCCGTCGCGGCCGATCGACCCCGAGGTGCTGGCCGCGCTCCCCGGTCGGGCGGCCGTCGACGGCAAGGACGGCCGGATCACGCTCAGCGGCACGGACGAGACCGTCAACGCGGTGATCTCGTTCCTCGCCCGGAACCACATCCAGGCGCACCAGCTCCGGGTCACCGACGCCACGTTGGACGACGCCTTCATCGACCTGACGAAGACGTGAGCGGCAGTGCCCGGCCGATCGACCACCCCCGACAGGAGCAGCGACATGACCGAATCAGCGACGACCACGGCCCCGGCCGCCGGCACCCGCGGCGCCTCTCCCCGCGTCGCCGTGCTGCGCGCCGAGGTGCGGCTCTACGGACGTGACCTCTCCAACGTCCTCTCCGTCGTCTTCCCGCCCGCACTGCTGCTGGTCCTCGGTCTCGTTCCGACGTTCCGCGAGGTCAGCGAGGACCTCGACGGGCTGCGGGTCATCGACCTCTACGTGCCGGTGGTCGCGCTGATCTCGTTGATCACGGCCGCCCTCCAGGTCTTCCCGCCGATCCTGACCGGCTACCGCGAACTCGGCATCCTGCGGCGCATGTCGACGACCCCGGTGCGCCCGGGCACGCTGCTGTCCGCGCAGATGTGGCTGAACGGCGTGGCCGCGCTGGTGTCCGCGGCCACGTGCCTGGCCGTGGGGCGGCTCGCCTTCGACGTGGCACTGCCGCGCGAGGCCGGCGGGTACGCCCTGGCGCTGCTGCTCGCCGCGGCGGCCAGCCTCGCCATGGGCGCCCTGGTGGCGGCGCTGGCGAAGACGGCGAAGCACGCGACGGGCATCGGCACCGCGGTGTACTTCCCCGCGCTGTTCTGCACCGGGCTGTGGATCCCCGTGCAGGCCATGCCGGACGCGCTGGCCACCGCCGTCGGGTTCACCCCCTTCGGTGCCGCGGCCCGCGCCCTGGACCAGGCCGCCGCCGGCGCCTGGCCCTCCTGGTCCCACCTGGTCGTTCTCGCGTTGTGGACCGCGGTCACCTCGGCTGCCGCCGTCCGTTGGTTCCGTTGGGAATGAGCGTGTACACAGGGACCATGGCGACGACGGACAGCGACCTCGACCGGCGCTGGGCGGCCGTCCTGCGCTGGCATCCGTACTGGTTGCTCGCCACCGGCACCCTGCTGGCGCTGGCGCGGCCGGACCTGACGCCGGCCACGGGCGAACGCGTCGCCACCGGCGCGCTGATCGTCGCGGCCATCGCCCTTCAGCTGTGGTGGGGCCGGGCCCGTCGCGCCCGGCCGGTCCCCGGCACCGCATCGGCCGCGTACTTCGCCCTGCGCTGGGCCCTCAGCGCGGTGCTCACCTGGCTGAACCCCTTCTTCTCGTTCTACGCGGCGACGGGCTACATCGACAACAACGTGCTGGTCCCGGGCCGCCGGTGGCGGAAGGTCGGGGCCTTCGCCTCCTCCCTGCCGCTGGCCGCGGCCCAGGCCGGCGGGCTGCCCTTCGACCGCGCCGAGCAGTGGGCCCTGTTCGCCGGGCTGCTCCTGGTCAACAACGCCCTGCTGATGATGGTCGGCTACTTCGTCCAGCACGAGGAGGAGCGGTCCGCCGCCCGGGCCGCCACCATCGGCGAACTCGAACGCACCAACACCGCCCTCCAGCAGGCGCTCGACGAGAACGCCGCCCTCCAGGCCCAGCTCCTCCTCCAGGCGCGGGAGGCGGGCGTCGTCGAGGAACGCCGACGGCTGGCGGCGGAGATCCACGACACCATCGCCCAGGGCATGGCGGGCGTCATCACCCAGCTCCAGGTGGTGTCGAGCACGCCCGACCCGGCGACGGCGCACGCGCACGTCGACCGTGCCGCCGCCCTGGCCCGCCACAGCCTGGGCGAGGCCCGTCGTTCCGTGCACAACCTGGCGCCCGTGGACCTGGCCCACGACACGCTCCCCGGGGCGCTGCGCAAGTCGGTCGCCACGTGGTCCGCGCAGACCGACGTCAGCGCCGAGTTCACCCTCGTCGGCGAGGCCCTGGAGCTGCACGGCGAACTCTCCGCCACGCTGCTGCGCATCGCCCAGGAAGCGCTGACGAACGCGGCGAAGCACGCCGCCGCCTCCCGCGTCGGCGTCACCCTCAGCTACATGGACGGCGAGGTCACGCTGGACGTGCGCGACGACGGGCGGGGCTTCGACCCGCTGCGGGCCCCGAAGCGCACCGGGACCGGCGGGTTCGGGCTGGACGGGATGCGGTCCCGCGCCGAGCGCGTCGCCGGTTCCCTCACCGTCGAGTCCGAACCCGGCTACGGCACCGCGGTCTCGGCCCGGCTGCCCCTGGTCCGTCCCTGAACGGCCCCTCCCTCAGTCGCAGAACTCCGCCGCCAACACGGCGTCCTCCAGGGCCTGCTCGCCCCAGTCCCCGTTCCTGTTCAGCGTGAGGACGTGTCCGCCGTCGTGGGTCGCCGCCGCCCGCGACAGGGAGCCGGGAACCTGGCCGCCGTGCCCCCAGACGGTCACCCCGCAGGGCAGGGTGTCGGAGCGCAGGCCGAGGCCGTACGTCGCGACCGCGCCCGGTGCCGTACGTCCGTGGCCGCCGTCCTTGATGGGGACCCCCGTCAGCATCGCCTTCATCTGTCGGGCCGGCAGCAGGTCGCCGGCGAGCAGGGCCGCGTAGAAGCGGTTCAGGTCGCCGGCCGTGGAGATGATCTGGCCCGCCGCCCCGGCCACGGACGGGTCGAACTCCGTGACGTCGTGGATCGCCGCGCCCGAGTCCTCGCTGTAGAGCTTCGAGTAGTGCCGCGAGTGCGGCCCGGGTATCGCCGGGGACGTGCCGGGGACGCTGGTGGAGCGCAGCTCCAGCGGCCTGATGACGCGCCGCTCGACCTGGGAGGCGTAACTGCGGCCCGTCGCCCGCTCGATGACCATCCCGGCCAGGACGTAGTTGGTGTCCGAGTACGACCAGCCGGTGCCGGGCGGGAACTCCGGCGGGTGCGCGAGGCCGATCCGCACCAACTGCTCGGGGGTGGCACCCTTGTACCGGTTCTTGAGGAACGCCTCCCCGGTGAACTCGGCCAGGAATCCGGCGTCGCGGTTGTAGTTGAAGATGCCGCTGGTGTGGTTCAGGAGCTGGCGCAGGGAGACCTTGCGGCCGTCGTGCCCCCGGCCGCGGACGACGCCCGGAAGCCACCGCTCGACGCTGTCGTCGATCGAGAGGACGCCCTCCGCGTCGAGTTGCAACAGCACCGTGGCCGTGAACGTCTTCGTCAGGCTGCCGACGCGGAAGCGGTCGCCCGCCAGCCGCGGCCGGCCGGTGTCGAGGTCGGCGACCCCCGCGCCGCCGGACCACCGGCCCTCACCCGTGGTGACGCGGGCCAGCGCACCGGGCGTCCCGGCGGCGACGATCGCGTCCAGCGCGGCCTGCGTCCGCGCGTGCGGGTCCGGCGGCCCTTGAGCGTCCGCGCCGGGCGCCGCGCCGGCCGTCGTCGCCACGACGGCCAGTGCCCCCGCCGTCACCAGACCGACGAGACGCCGCCGCCGCGCCGAAACGCCCCGTACCTTCGTTAACTTCGCCAACACCACTGTTCCCCCTGGTCCGTGCCGTACGGCGGCGACCGGTGCGCACCCGCCGCCGCCCTTCCGCGACCAGTCAACCGGCGCCGTACGCCCCGGACATCAGGGACCGTCCACGAGTCTCGTGGGGGTCGCCCCTGACGATTCCCTGAGCGGCGCCCCCTCCGGATCGGCCCCGCTCCCGAGCCCAAACCCGGTGGAGGCCGCCGCCGCGCCCCGGCATCCTGTCCCCATGCAGACACCACCGGCACCACCGGCACCACCGGTCCACATCCGGCAGGCCACCGCCGAGGACTGGCCCGCCATCTGGCCCTTCTTCCGCACCGTCATCGCCGCGGGCGAGACCTTCACCTACCCCACCGACCTCACGTCGGAGCAGGGCCGGGACCTGTGGCTGCTGCCCGCGCCGGACCGCACGGTCGTCGCCGTCGACGACGCCGGTGCGGTCCTCGGCACCGCGAAGATGAACCGCAACCAGCAGGGCAACGGCTCCCACGTCGCGAGCGCGAGCTACCTCGTCGACCCGGCGCACTCCCGCCGTGGCGTCGGCCGCGCCCTGTGCACGCAATCCATCGACTGGGCCCGCGCCCGCGGCTTCCGGGCGATCCAGTACAACGCCGTCGTCGAGACGAACGTCCACGCCGTGAAGTTGTACGAATCCCTCGGCTTCACCGTCGTCGGCACCGTCCCGGAGGGCTTCCACCACCCCGTGCACGGGTACATCGGCCTCCACGTCATGCACCTCGCGCTATGACGACGTAGGCGTACGGGCGAACGCCAGTCGGAGCAGGCGGCGCCAGTCCAGCGGTGGGGCGGGGACGACCGCGGGGGCGCGGTCGCGCGGGACCAGGACCCGCAGCGCGCGGGGCCGCACGGTGCACACCACCGGCGTGGGCATCCGCAGGGCCTCGCCGTCCACCGCGACCGGGATCTCCCCTGCGCCCTCGCCCGACGCGGTCGCGGACGTCACCTCCACCCGTCGCGCCGTCAGCACGGTCAGGCCCGCCGACTGCGACCCCCGCACCGCCAGGTCCGCCGCCTGTGCCGCGCCCTCCACCCTGATCCCCAGCACCCCCAGGACGCCGGAGTCCAGCCGGGGCCGGCGGCCGGTGCCGCCGAGGGCGTCCGGGGAGGCGTACGGGTTGTTGCTGACCAGCAGCGCCTGCTGGGCCGTGAGCGCGACCTCGCCGACGTGCGCGTCCAGCCGCCGGCCACCCGCCCCGACCAGCAGGTCCGGCATGGCGCTGAGCGCCGTGCCCGCCTTCGCGTCGCGGTACTCGGGGCGCTGCACGACGTCCGCGTACACCCCGAACGAGACCGTGTTGACGAACGCCCGGCCCGAGACCGACCCGAGGTCGACGCGCACCTCCTCGCCGTCCGTCAGGGCGTCCAGGGAGCGGGACGGGTCGGCGCGGTCGAGGCCGAGGTCCAGGGCGAGGTGGTTGCGGGTGCCGGCGGGGACGACGAGGAACGGCAGGTCGTGTTCGACGGCGACGGCCGCGACGAGGGCCTGTGTGCCGTCGCCGCCGGCCACTCCCAGCAGGTCCGCACCGTCGGCGACCGCCGCGCGCGCCAGTTCGGCGACGTCGACCGGGGCAGCGGGGTCGAGCAGGACGACGCGTGCGCCCCGGGCCTGCGCCCGTTCGACCAGTCCGAAGCGGCCCACCTTCCCGCCCCCGGACTTCGGGTTCATGATCAACACGGCCCGTCGGGGCCGGGGCGCGGCCACGGCCCGCCGGGCGCGCTGCGTCCGCCGCGGGTCCGACCTGCGCAGCGCCGTCCTGGCGCAGGTGAGCGTCGCGGCCCAGCACACGCCCAGGAGCAGCGCCGTGAGCCACAGCCCGGCGACGGTGAAGAGCACCACGACGGCCACGGGCGCGGCGATCGCCACGACCGCGCCGAGGAGGCGTCGTACGCCCCGGTACGCCAGGAACCACCAGCTGCCGACGGCGCAGACGACCAGCCCGACCAGCCCGGACGCGACGATCACCAGCCCGGCCTCGCCCACCGCGACGACCAGCACGACCAGGACGCCCACGACCGCCAGCAGGGCGACCCTGGCCAGCATCCGCGCCGCCAGGCCCCCGCCGCTCACCGGCTCCGCCCCGCCCTCATGCTCGTCCTGGCCCATAAAACAGACCCTAGGCAGGTGAGTCCGCGACCCCGGTACGCCGCTGCCGTACACCTCCTCCGTATGCCTCGTCCGCACTCATCCCTCGCCCTACGCGCCCCGAGTGCGCTGCCCGCGACACCGCGCGCCCCCCGCACGAGGAACCAGGGGGCAATCGCCGGACGTCCTTCAAGTGGCCGATCTTGAGGGGCGCGGGGCTTGAGGGGGACGGGCAGTGCGGATCTACATCAGCGCGGACATGGAGGGCGTCACGGGGCTCGTCGACGCGGCCGACGTCCAGCCAGCCGGTCGGGACTACGAGCGCGGCCGGCTGATGATGGCGGAGGACGTGAACGCCGCCGTCCGGGGCGCCGTCGCGGCCGGCGCCACCGAGGTCACGGTCAATGACGCGCACGGCCCGATGCGCAACATATTGCCCGAGGCGCTGCACCCGGCGGCCCGGCTGATCCGCGGCAGGCCCAAGCAGATGGGCATGCTCGCAGGGCTCGACGCGGAGCACGACGCCGTGGTCTGCGTCGGGTACCACGCCCGGGCCGGGGCGCTCGGGGTGCTGAGCCACAGCTTCATGGGCCACGAGATCGAGGACATCTGGCTGGACGGCCGGCCGGTCGGCGAGATCGGGCTCGCGCACGCCACCGCAGCCGCCATCGGCGTGCCGGTGGCGGTCCTCACCGGTGACGACCGGGCCTGCGCCGAGATGGCGGAGTGGGACGGCTCGGTGCGGACCGTGGCGGTGAAGTACGCGCGGGACAGGTTCGCCGCGGAGCTGCGGCCCGCCGAGGAGGCCCGTACGGAGATGGAGAAGACGGTCGCGGCCGGTCTCGCCGCGCTGCCGAAGTCCCCGGTGGCCGTGCCGGACGTGTGCACCCTCGCGGTCCGCTGGCAGTCGGCGTCCGTCGCGTCGACGCTGCTCGGCATCCCCGGGGTGACGGAGACGGACAGCCGCACCGTCCAGGCGCGGGGCGCCCTGCCCGCCCTCTACCGGCAGTTCGGGGTGTGGATGCGGGTGGCGGCGTCCTTGACCAACCAGCCGCCGTACTGCTGACACGGACCACGTGTGCGCGGGTGCCCCGCCGTGCGGGGTTGGTCCGAAGGCCGAGGTGCATCTTTCCTTCGACCGCTGGACGTCCCCGGAGACCCGGGGCTGATCCCGACATCCTGCGGCCCGGTCACATCGACGTCGTGCCGTCCCCGCCCGTGCGCGGGGGTGCTCCCAGATCCAACATCGTCTGGTTGATCCGGTCTTGTTCGTCCCCGCCGTCGGCGTCGCTGCCGCGGGGCTCCCGCACCTCCAGCACGACCGCCGTGCCCGACGCGTCGCGGTCCTCGTGGAGCGCGATGCGCCGGCCCGCCGTTCCACCGGCGCCCGGCCCTCAGCGGGACGCGCCCCGCAGCAGGCGCCACAGCAGCCACGCCTGGCCCAGTCCCGCGGCGGTCTGGAGCAGGAGCCACGCGTGGCCGTACACCGGGAGCATCATGATCGGCAGGGAGCTGGGGAACGTCGCGAGACCCAGCCAGATCCCGGCGAAGCCGACGTCCCCGAACAGCGACAGCATCTCGATCCACAGCGCGAGGCCGATGACGACCGCGGCGTACGCCAGCGCCATCGTCATGGCGACCTTGCCCCGCTCGAAGCGGTGCACGGTGGACCGCATCAGTGCGAACGCGCTCATGTGGACTCCTCCCCCGGTGGCCCGGACCCCTTCCGGCCTCCTTGCCCTTGATCCAACCCCGGGCGGGGCGACGCGACATGAGCCCCCGTACTCAAGCCGCGTGAGTAGGCGCCCGGGGGATCAGGCCGGTCACGGGCGCCAGGCGCCCGCCGCCGCGACCCGTACGACGTAGTCCTCGAAGGTCCGGGCGGGTCGGCCCAGCACCTCGGCGACGTCCTCCGTCGGCGCGGCGAGCAGCCCGCGCTCCATCAGGACGAACATCTCGGCGACGTGGTGCGCGGCGTCCTCGTCGAACCCCTGGTCGACGAGCGTCGCGACGTACTCGTCCGCGGAGATCTGCCGGTACGCGATGGGCCGTCCGCTCGCCCGTCCGATCAGCTCGGTGGCCTCACCGAAGGTGATCGAGCGCGGTCCGGTGACGTCGTACGTCTTCCCGGCGTGCAGACCGGGCTCGTTCAGCACCCCGGCCGCGACGTCGGCGACGTCCTCGACGTCGATGAAGGGGTCGGACACCGCACCGGCCGGGAGCGCCAGCTCCCCGGCGACCAGCGGGGCGTGGAAGAGGTCCTCGTCGAAGTTCTGCGCGAAGTTCGACGGCCGCACCACGGTCCACTCCAGCGCGGAGCCGCGCACGGCGTCCTCGGCGGAGCGCATGTCCAGGCCGAACGTGGTGTCGCCCCAGGTGTCGGAGCCGCGCCCGGACAGCAGGACCAGCCGCTGCACCCCGGCGGCCTCGGCCCGGGCCACGAACTCGTGCACCGGGCCCGGCACGGTCGGGGGCACCAGGTAGACGGCGTCCGCGCCCCGCAGCACGGCGTCCCAGCCGCCGGGCTCGGACCAGTCGAAGGGCGCCGCGCTGGTGCGGGAGGCGGAACGGACCGGGGTGCCGCGCAGCCGCAGCCGGGCGGCGACCCGCCGACCGGTCTTGCCCGTTGCGCCGAGTACGAGAGTGTTGGCGTCGCTCATGACCTCGATTGAACACGGCACCTTCGGACGATCCCATGGGTGAGAAGCCGGATTGCCTGCGTCATCGTCTAGCCTCGCGGGGGTGGACGTGTTCAGTGATCTGATCCGAGGGGTGCGGGCCCACGGCTCGTTGTTCGGGAGTTCGACCCTGCGCCCGCCCTGGGCGCTGCACTTCGTGGACGGGGCGCCGCTGACCCTGTGCACGGTGTTGAACGGGTCGGGTTGGATCGTGCCGGAGCACCATCCGCCCGAGCCGCTGCGGGCCCGCGAGACGGTCGTCGTCCGCGGCCCGGCCACGTTCACCTTCGTCGACGAGATCGGCACCAGCGCCGTGCCGGTCGAGTGCGGCGAGTTCTGCGCGACGCCCGAGCACGGCGGCACGCGGCACCGGATCGGCTGGCACGACCCCGTCGAGGGGCTCGGCAGCGCCTCCGCGGCCCGCGCCGACTGCGGCGCGACGACCCTGGTCGTCGGCGCCTATCCCGTACGCGGCGAGATCAGCCGTCGGCTGCTGGAGGCGCTGCCCGTCGTCCTGCGGGTGACGCCCGGGGGCCCGGCCGACGCCGTGCTGGACCACCTCGCCGCGGAGGCGACCGTCGACACCCCGGGCCAACAGGTCGTCCTCGACCGGCTGTTGGACTGGATGCTGGTCTGCACGTTGCGCCAGTGGTTCGACCGCCCCGGCGGCGAGTCCCCGCCCTGGTGGGCGGCGCAGCGGGACCCGGTGGTCGGCGACGCGCTACGGCTGCTGCACGCCGAGCCGGCGGCGCCGTGGACGGTGGGCGCGCTGGCGGAACGCACCGGAGTGTCCCGTTCCACCCTGGCCAAGCGCTTCTCCGACCTGGTGGGCGAGCCGCCGCTGACGTACCTCACGCGCTGGCGGATGACGCTCGCCGCGGACCTCCTGGTCGAGCAGGCGTCCGCGACGGTCGCGGAGGTCGCCCGCGCCGTGGGGTACGCGGACCCGTTCGGCTTCAGCGCGGCGTTCAAGCGCGTCCAGGGCGCCAACCCGAGCGAGTTCCGCCGCACCGCGTCCGCGCGCGCCCGCGCGTCCGACGGCCCCGTTCCGACTCGTACGGCTACGGCGGCCGGCTCCACCGCGTGAAGTGTCCGAGAGTTCCGCGTGCCCCTTTCGGTGGGGCCGTTGCCTTGGCAGGCGCGGGTGGCGCCGTGGGGTGTGTGCGGTGATGGCGTCCGCGGCCCGGTGGGGGTTGTTCGCGCAGTTCCTCGCGCCCCTGGTTCGCTTCCCCCGTCACTCGCCTGCGGGCCATGGGCGGAGGTGTTGAGGGGCGCGGGGAACTGCGCGAACAACCCACCACCGGCTGGTAGAGACCAACGCCGCCGCAGGGCTACCGCGGCTTCGTCCAGAGGCACAGCAGACGGAACTTGGGCGGACGCGGCCAAGCCCTCTCTGCCGGATCTTGCTGGGCTCGCGGGGTCTGGTGCCGCACCTTTCCCCGTAGCCACGCGGGCACGGATGGGGGCGCTCAGGCGAACCGGCGGATCCCCCCGTCCCGGCTGAGCGGCGGCCAGCCCGGGTCGCCGGTGCGGGCGAAGGCCACCCACGCGGCGTGCATCTCCGCGGCCAACGCGGCGGGCGGGCCCGTCGGATCAGCCGGGTCAGTCGGGCCCAGCAGTCCTCGCGGGCCGCGCAGGGCGGGGAGGGTGAGCCGGTCGAAGACGAAGGGGAGTTCCACGGCGTGGGCGGCGCCGAGCAGGCCGCCGGCGGCGGGGGACCGCCAGGCGAACTCGTAGACGTGGGCCCGGCCGTGGGCATCGGCGAGCCGTCGGCTGCCGGCGCCGAACAGCGCGTCGCCGAGGATCGCCGAACGCAACTCGCCGTGCCGGGAGTCCGGGTGGCGGGCGCGGTGGGCGGCGACGAGCGGGCCGGCGGAGCCGTGGGCCGCGGCGGTCGCACGGACGTCCTGCGCGGTGGAGGTCGCCAGCTCGCCCTGGGGCACGAGGTAGAGGTTCCCCTCCTCCGCGTTGGTGCCGATCAGCAGGTCGACGTCGGCGAGGGGGCTTTCGGCCGGCTGCCGGGCCAGTACGGGACCGAACGGGCTGAGCCCCATCAGGGGGTCCCGGTGGTCGGTGGTCCGCAGGTCGAGCCCGCCCAGCTCGGGCACGACCTCGACGAACCGTTCGTCGGGGACGTCCGCGAAGCCGGCGGCCGTCGGCGCGACGCCGAGCGCCGCCGCGGCCGTGCGCGTCACCCGTGCGGCCTGCTCGGGGGAGAACGCGCCGAGCCCGCTGCCGCTCTGCACGATCGCGCGCCGCACGAGCCCGGCCGCGGCGGGCGCGGCGAGGACCGCGCCGACGAGCGTGGCGCCCGCGGACTGGCCGAAGAGGGTGACGTCGTCGGGGTCGCCGCCGAAGGCCGCGACGTTGCGCCGGACCCAGCGCAGTGCGGCGACGACGTCGAGCAGGCCGCGGTTGGGCGGTGCGCCGGGCAGGTCCAGGAAGCCCGCGACGCCGAGGCGGTAGTTCAGCGTCACCAGGACCACGCCGTCGCGGGCGAACGCGGCGCCGTCGTACAGCGCGGCACCGGTCGAGCCGGCCACGAACCCGCCGCCGTGCACGAACACCATCACCGGGCAGCGGTCGGCCTCGCGCGGAGCCCACACGTTCACGGTGAGGTGGTCCTCGCCGCGGACCCAACCGGAGCCGAAGTAGGGGGACATGTCGAGCGCGCCGAAGGCGTCGCGGCGCGGCTGCGGGGCGCTGGGCCCGGGGGTCAGGGCGTCGCGGACGCCCGTCCACCGGTCGTGGCGGCGGGGCGGCGCGAAGCGGCCGGCGCCCTGCGGGGGTGCGGCGTAGGGGACGGCGAGGAACCGCCGCACCTCGGCACCGGTGGATTCGGTGACGGCTCCGCGGACGCGGCCTTCCGTCATGGTCACGACCAGATCGGACACGGGTCCCTCGTTCTCCCGCGCGGTGCGGGGTCGGTGTGGTTCAGATGCGGTCGAACGGCGCCCATGCCTCGATGGCGAACCCGTCCCCGTCCCGTACGACCTCGGCCCCGCCGGCCCCGCCCAGGTGCGCCGGCAGGACGAGCGCGTTGGTGTCGCTGGCCCGGCCGAGCAGCCGGCGCCGGGTGGCCCGGGCCTCGGCCGGGTCCTCGCAGAAGCAGCTGTTGGTGTCGGGCGAGACGAACTGGAGCGGCGTGTGGAGCAGGTCACCGACGAACAGCGCCCGGTCGGTGCCCGATTCCAGCGTCAGGACCGAGGAGCCCGGGGTGTGCCCCGGTGCGAGGTCGAGCCGCAGGTTGGCGTCGATGGTGTGGCCGTCGTCCCACAGCAGCGCCTGCCCCGCCTCGTGCACCGGCGCCACGCTGTCCTCGAACACGTTCTGGTTCCCCCGCCCCAGCCGTGGGACGTGCCCGTTCTCCGGGTTCCAGAAGTCGAAGTCGCGCCGCGGCATCAGATACGTGGCGTTGGGGAAGGTCGGCACCCAGGTGCGGTCCGCGAGCCGGGTGTTCCAGCCGACGTGGTCGACGTGCAGATGCGTGTTCACCACCAGGTCGACGTCCTCCGGCTGCACGCCCGCCTCGGCGAGTTCGTCGAGGAAGCCGGTGCGCCGCCGGCTCCAGATCGGCGCGTAGGGGCGCTCCTTGTCGTCGCCGATCCCGGTGTCCACGAGGATCGTCGCGCCCCCGCTGCGCAGCAGCCAGGTCTGCACCGCGTTGACGCACTCGTCCGCGGCGGGGTCGACGAAGTCCGGCGCCAGCCACTCCCCGTGCTCCTGCCACGCCCCTTCCGGCGCTTCGGGGAAGAAGGCGGCCGGGGCGATCCCGACCGGTCCGTAGTACTCGACGATCCGGGTGATCGACACGTCACCGAGGACGACTTCCTGCATGGCTGACCCTGTCCGTTGAGGCGGTGGAGGCTGCCAACCTCGCCGGGAAGGACGGCGGGCACCAGCCCCGCCCGTGCGTACGCAGGGCGTGCGTACGCATAGGCGGACCTGCGCAAGGCGTTCCTACGCATGACAGGGTCAGGCTGACGCCCGCGGGCGCAGGCATACTCGACGTCATGGCGCGTTCCCAGCAGCTCAGTGAGTTCCTGCGGGCCCGTCGGGCCCTCGTGCGCCCCGCGGACGTGGGCCTTCCCGAGTTACCCGGCCACAGACGGGTGCCGGGCCTCAGACGCGAGGAGCTGTCGGAGCTGGCGGGCGTCAGCGTGTCGTACTACACGCGCCTCGAACAGGGCCGGTCGTGCAACGCGTCCGACAGCGTCCTGAAGGCGCTCGCCACCGCCCTCGGGCTGGACGAGCACGAGCACGCCCACCTGCGGGACCTCGCCGCACAGCGCCACGGCCCCATGCGGCGCCCCCCGGCGGAACGGGCCGACTCCCTCACCCGTGACCTGCTGCGCTCCGTCGGTGACACCCCGGCGCTGGTCCTGGGCCGCCGCGGGGACGTGCTGGCCTGGAACGCCATGGGCCACGCCCTGATCGCCGGCCACCTCCCCCGCACCGCCCCGGACCACCCGGACGACCGGCCCAACGTGTTCCGCATGACGTTCCTCGACCCGCACACCAGAAGGCTGTACGGGGACTGGGAACGCAAGGCGCGATCGGTCGTGGGCAACATCCGCCAGGTCGCCGGCCGCCATCCCGAGGACGCGCTCCTCGTCTCGCTGGTGCGGGAACTGACCGCGAAATCCCCTGAGTTCGCCGTGTTGTGGAGCGACCACCAGGTCAAGCCGTGCGAAGCGGAGGCGTACCTCATGCGTCACCCCGTGGTCGGCGAACTCACCGTCACCCACCAGATCCTCGCGCTCACCCGCGCCGCCGACCAGGCCTTCATCCTCGTCACGGCGCAGGAGAACTCCCGCGCCGAGGAAGCCCTGGCGCTGCTGCGCGCTTATGCGACCTGACCGGCTGACCCTGACCGGCGGACCGGGCCGGTCAGGTGTCGAGCCGCCCCGCGGACGAGCGCGTCCAGCCGCCGGCACGCCGGGGACGCCTCGCTGACCGCGCTCTGCATGAGGCCGGGGACGAGGATGAGCGGGCCGCCCGTACGGGGTCGTCAGACGGGCTCGCTCACCGGTCGGCAGCAGCCGTCGCAGCCGGTGCGCGCTCATCGGGCTCGGCTGCGCGCTCATCGGGCTCGACCGGTCAGGGGGTCCTGGGCGATGCGGTAGCCGAGGCCGGAGACGGTGTCGATGACCGGTGGATCGCCGAGTTTGGCGCGGAGCTTGCTGATGGTGATCCGGATCGCGTTGGTGCGATAGCTGGTGTCCTCCTCCCAGACCTGCTCGATGAGGTCGTCATTGCCCACCACGGCGCCGTCCGCCCGGAGCAGCACTTCCAGCACCGCGAACTCCTTTCGGGTCAGGGAGAGCAACCGCCCCCGTCGGGTGACCTGGCGGCGCACGGTGTCCAAGGCGAGGCCGGGGCGCTCGATCACCGGTGGCAGCGCGGGGTGCACCCGGCGGCCCAGGGCGAGGACGCGGGCCAGCAGCTCGGCGTACGCGAACGGCTTGGGCAGATAGTCGTCGGCGCCGAGCGCCAGCCCTTCCACCCGCTCGCGCACCGTGCCGGAGGCCGTCAGCATCAGCACGCGGGTCAGCAGCCGGCGCTCGACCATCCACCGGCACACCTCGTCCCCGTGCACACCGGGCAGGTCCCGGTCCAGGACCACCACGTCGTAACCGCCGGACTCCAGCTTCGCCAGCGCGCGCGTCCCGTCGTACGCCACGTCCACCGCGATCGCGTCCCGCCGCAGCCCCTCGGCGACCATCTCCGCCAGGAACTCCTCGTCTTCCACCACCAGTACCCTCATGTCTCCATTCGTAGCGCAGCGCGCATTTCCTCAGCGTTTGAAGGACCCGATAAGGAAACGAAACGCGGGACCCGGCTAGACCGGTCCCATGCACCTCATGAAGAAGCGGACCGGCCGGCTTCCGGCGATTTCCCTTTCCCTCGCGGCCCTTGTCGGAATGGCGGCCCTGACGCCTCCGGCGCACGCCGTCGTCGGCGGAGACGACGCCCCCGCGCCCGAGAGCTGGATGGCCTCCCTCCAGACGAAGGACGGCGTCTTCTGCGGCAGCACGCTCATCGACGGCCAGTGGGTCCTGACGGCGTTCCACTGCGTGGGCCACGGCGAGACGCCGAAGGAGGACATCCGGGTCCGGATCGGCAGCCTCAACGCCAGCAGCGGCGGCACCGTCGCCAAGGTCAAGCAGATCGTCCAGCACCCCGACGCCAGGTACACGGGCGGCGTCTTCTCGGGCCCGGACCTCGCCCTGCTCAAGCTGGACAAGCCGGTTCGCCACGCGCCCGCCCAACTCAACCGCAAGTCGCCGCCGATCAGCACGTCGGCCCGGATGCTGGGGTGGGGGAACGCATGCCTCGACGCCGTCTGCCAGCCCGAAAAGCTCCAGGTGCTTGAGCTGCCGCTGAGCAAGAAGACGAACGACAAGCTCCACTTCGAGGACGACAGGTTCCGCGGCACCGGGCCCGGCGATTCCGGCGGACCGCTGGTGATCAGGTCCGGCAGCGGCTGGCGACTCGCCGGGGTGACGTCGTCCGGCTACCAAACCGACACCCACGCGCGGTCGTCCTTCACCGACGTGACCCAGTACCGGAAGTGGATCGCCCGGAGCGTCAAGTAGGCGCCCTGATCCCGCCTGACCTGCACGTTGACCGATGTCGCGAAACCAGTGCGGCCGGCGCAGACTGGTAAGTGAACACACGTGACACCCATCGAGTTCTGCTGCCGGCCGCGCTGAGCGCGGAGAAAAACGAAGAGATGCGGAGAGATGCGGAGAGATGCGGGGAGAAGCGGGGAGAAGAAGCACGCACGACAGAGAAAGAGGTGAGGACGTTGTCTGAAATGTTCGAACTCGCCACAGGTGGCGTCGGCACCATGCCCGACCCCGACGACAACCCCGACGGTCACGACGTCCCGCACCACGACGCCGGCACACGGATCAGCTTCGAGGTCCGCAACGCCGGCGACGCCAGCGGAACCGCTCGGGTGGGAGTCGAGGTCGACGACACCTTCATCCAGGAGTGGCCGTCCCCATCCCTCCTCCCCGGCGAATCGACCCCCGGCTACGTGAAGCTCGGCCGGCTGTCCCAAGGCGAACACACCATCCTGATCTACGTGAACCCCGGGGCGGGCACGATCGACCACGCGGAGAGCGTCCTCAACGTCGCTTGAGACGACTCCTCCCGGGACCTCCGGCACGGAGGCCCCCGGAGGCTGTCGGTGCTTGAGCGCATTCGGCTGCGGCGGGTGGTGGGACGGATTTACGGTGTCCTTGCTGATGTGGCGGTCTCTCGGACGACGGGCGGGGTGGGTGTCGTGGACGTTCCTCTGGTGGATGCGGTGGCGGCGGTACGGGACGAGCTGATCGCGGCGGCCCGCGTCGGCGGGAACCACCCGGACCTGACCTTCGCGGTGGGCCCGGTGGAGATGGAGTTCGAGGTCGAGCTGCGGGCGGACGCGCGGGTGAAGGGCGGCTTCAAGCTGTGGGCGGTCGGCGCGGAGGTGGAGGCCGGGGTGGCGCGCGGTCGTACGCACCGGGTGTCGTTCACGCTCACGCCGAGGAACGCACGCGGCGGTGACCTGCTGGTCAGCGGTTCACCGGAACGCCCCGCCGGTCCTGGGGACGTGTCGGGTCGTATCCCGGACTGACCGGCCGGCCCGGGCCGGCGGTCGGCGGTCAGCGGCGCACTGAAGGTGTCCGAAGAGGTGCTGGAGGGTCGGGGTGGAGCGGGGGCGTGTGCTGGGTGTGACCGGGCCGGGCGGTCCGGGGTCGGGGTATGCCGTGGGCGGGCGGCTCGTGCTGACGTCCGCGCACGTCGTGGCCCGGGCCGGTGAGCGGGTTCAGGTGTTCCGCCCCGGTGGTGACGGCACGCCGGGTGGGCGGGTGGTGTGGTGCGGCACGCCCGGCGGGCGGGACGACGCCGCGCTGGTCGCGCTCGACGACGAACCCGGTTGGCGGTTACCGCAGGTGGAGGTCTGTTGGGGGCGGCTGGTGACGGACCGGCCCGGCACCGCATGCGAGACGTGGGGCGTGCCGGACGTGGCTCAGAGGCCCGGGCAGCCGGTGGAGGCCGTCCAGGTGGAGGGGCGGATCAATCCGGGCAGCGGGTTCGTCGGCAACCGATACGTCATGGACCTGCGCCAGCACCCCCCGCAGTGGTGGGATGAGGGTGCCTCGCCGTGGGGCGGCCTGTCGGGGGCGGCCGTGTTCTGCGACCGGCTGTGCACCGGGGTGGTGGCCTCCGACCGTGCGCATTCCGAGCACGGTCAGCTGAACGTCGTCCCGGCCTACGTGCTGCACCACGATCCGGCGTTCCGCGCGGCGTTGGCCGAGTACGGTGCCTCCGCGGCCGGGCTGGAGGCGGTGGAGCTCCAGCACCTGGCCGATTCCGAGGCCGCCGGAGGCAGTGCGGGCCCGGCTTCGCCGGCGGCGCTGTTGCAGGCCGGCCGGCAGACGGTTCCCTTCCACGGCCGTGACGACCTGCTCGCCGAACTGCTCACGTGGTGCGGGTGGGGCGGGTTCGGGGCGTGGCTGTTGCACGGGCCGGGCGGGCAGGGCAAGACCCGGCTCGCCCACCACTTGGCGGGGCTGCTGGCAGCCGAGGGGTGGGCCGTGCTGTGGCCGGGCGCAGACGCCGACGCGTCCGAACTGCGCGAGCTGTGCCACGTGGCCAGGCCGCTGCTGGTCGTCCTCGACTACGCGGAGGCCCGCGCCGGGCAGCTGGCCGCGCTCGTCGGGGCCGCCGTCGGCCATCCCGGCAGCACTCCGTTCAAGGTGCTGCTGCTGGCCCGTACCGACGGCGACTGGTGGGCCCAGGCGAAGAGCGCCACCCGCCTCGCCGAGGACTACCTCGACGACGCGCCCTCGGTTCCGTTGGCGCCGCTGGAGCAGGACCCGGGCCCGCGCACGCATGCCTACCGCACCGCCGCTCGCGCACTGGCCGACGCCCTCCCGAGGGTGCGCGGCCTGGCCGGTCACCCCTGGCGCACCGTCGCCGACGCCCTTCCGACCCCGAGCCTCGACGACGACGGGTTCGCGAACGCACTGACCCTGCAGATGACCGTGCTCGCCGACCTCCTCGACACCCTCACGCCGGACGGCACCGGGGCAGTACGGTCACCGGCCGATCGGGCGCAGGGGGTGGAAGACCGGCTGCTCGGGCATGAGCGCCGCTACTGGCAGCACGGTGCCGAAGCTCGCGGACTCACCTCGGCGCTGAGCCGTGGCACGCTGGAAACGGCCCTGGCCGCCGCCCACCTCATGGGCGCGGCCGACCGCGAGCAGGCCGACAGCACGTGGTCGAGACTCCCGGCACTGGCCGACCAGGCACGCGACCGGCGCGACCAGGTCACCGCCTGGGTCGCCGCCCTCTACCCGCCCACCGCGCCGGGCCGGCCATGGGGCGTGCTCCAGCCCGACCGGCTCGCCGAACGCCACATCGGGCGGGTCCTGGACACCGACCCCACCCTGGCCGAACGCCTGGTCGACGGCGCCGACGACGCCCAGACGGCCCAGCTCCTGACCGTCTACAGCCGCGCCGCCGCCCACGCCGTCTTCGACGGCCGCCTCGACACCCACCTCACCCGCCTGTGCACACGACACCAGGACCGGCTCGCCCCCCACCTCATCGCCACCGCCGTCCAGACCGACCACCCCCAACCCCTCATCACCGCCCTCGACATCCTCGCCACCGACCCCACCGCGGAACTCGACGACCTCACCACCCTGCACGACCGGTTCCCGCACTCCAGCAGACGCCTCGCCCGAACCGCCGTCCACCTCCTCCAAACCATCACCAGCCGCCACCGCGCCCTCGCCGAGGCCGACCCGGACGCCTATCTCCCCGACCTCGCCACGTCCCTGAACAACCTGTCCAACCGCCTGGGGGAGGTGGGGCGGCGGGCGGAGGGCCTGGCCGCGATCGAGGAAGCCGTACGCATCCGCCGCACCCTCGTAGAGGCCGACCCGGACGCCTACCTCCCCGACCTCGCAATGTCCCTGAACAACCTGTCCGTCCGCCTGGGGGAGGTGGGGCGGCGGGCGGAGGCCCTAGCCGC